>JAJXYW010000055.1 GCA_021780415.1 Acidobacteriota bacterium | reverse complement strand
GCTCCAGACAACGTCAGCTAGCCTATAAAACGAACTTACAGAGCCAATTCAAACGAAATCTCGTCACCGAACCATGCCGCAACTCAGCAAAACTGCGCCTGTGGCCTCTTCTTCAACAAGCTCTTAGACCGGACGAAGAATGGGCGTGCCGGTGTTCCGGGCAAACCTGCGGGGTGGCGTCGGTGCATGGGCCTTTACCCCATGGGGGACGCGCTCTGGGGGGTAGCGAGCGCGAGGGCGCGGGTGGCGCGGAGCCAGAAGCTGCACAGGGCGATGGCTCCGCAGGTGAGGGCGATGAGCAGGCCCCACCAGAGGCCGGCTGCGCCGAGCTTCTCGTGGAAGCCGAGAAGGATGCCGAGCGGCATGCCGATGACCCAGTAGCAGATGAGTTGGGTGAGGAAGGGGGTGTGGGTGTTGCCGGCCCCGCGGAGAGCGCCGGTGGCGGTGATCTGGACGCCGTCGAAGAACTGGAAGCCGGCGGCGATGAGAAGCAGAGGGACGGCGGCGGCGATGACGCCGGGGTCGGGGGTGAAGAGGCGCGCGATGTGCGCCGGGATGGAGAGGAGCAGGACAGAGGCGCAGAGCATGAAGGCTGCGCCGGTGCCGATGCCGCTCCAGCCGGCGGCGATGACGTTGCCGGAGGTGGCGGTACCGATGCGGGTGCGTCCGATGGCGTGGCCAACGCGGACCGAGGTGGCGGCGGAGATGGCGAAGGGCACCATGAAGGTGGTGCTGGCGCATTGCAGGGCGACCTCGTGGCCGGCGAGCGAGAGACGGCCGAAGGTGGCGATGAGGGTGGTGACGAGGGCGAAGATGGCGATCTCGACGAAGATGGATGCGCCGGCCGGAGCGCCGAGGAGGAAGAGGCGGCGGAGGTGCTGGAACTCGACAGGAGAAGAGGATTTTGGGCGCAGGGTGAGGCTGAGGCCGTAGTGGTGGCGGCGGTCGGCGAGGTAGACGGCGAAGAGCAGAACCGCCATGAGATAGACGCGGGCGAAGCTGGTGGCCCAGGAGGAGCCGGTGACGCCGAAGGCTGGGATGGCGAGGGTGTGGCCGGCCAGACGCCATTGGTGTCCGAAGATGAGGAGCCAGTCGGCGGCGGCGTTGACCAGGTTGGCGGAGATGAGAGCGAAGGCGATGGGGCGGCCGTGGTGGTGGGCCTGGAGGTAGCGGCGGAGAGTGAAGTAGAGCAGCAGCGGGAGGGTGCCGTAGTTGAGGCCCTGCATGGCGGGGACGGCCTGGGCGAGGATGGCGCGGTCGACGGGAAGGTGGAGGAGCAGCGCGGGGGTGACGCCGAAGACGACGATGAGCAGGACGGAGAGAGCGACGGCCATGACGAGGCCGTGGAGGAGCCAGCGGTTGGCTTCATGCTGCTGTTTGGCGCCGAGGGCCTGGGAGATGAGGGTGTCGAGGCCGAGGAGGATGCCGCCGACGCCGAAGCAGAGGGTGTTGAAGATGACCTGGGCGAGAGCGGCGGCGGACATGGCGAGGGCCGAGTTGGGGAGATGGCCGAGCATGATGGTGTCGACCAGGGACATGGCGACCCAGCCAAGCTCGCCGGCGATGAGCGGGATGGCGAGATGGACGAGCGGGGGCAGCTCGGCGCGGATGTCGTGGAGGGTGAGGCGCATGGCTAAGGGTATCGCAGGGGGAGGTGGGCGATGGTAAATGGAGTCGCGGAAGCTGTGCGGCGTGGGTCGGCGAGCGATGGGCAGGGGCGATTTCCTTGACATCACCCCTGCATTCCGCGATGCTTAATGCTCAGGTGCGATTGGCTGGCTTTCGTGGACGTGTGTCCGGAAGAACTTCGGGTGCATGACACAGTTCCAGTGCTTGCTGTACGAGCGAGCGAGAATCCCCAAATTTCCAAGGAAGACGCTGCCGGCGCAAGAGTTTCGTGCGCTCGGACGCAGGTAGGACACAAGCTTTGAGCGCGCTCGGTGTTGCGGTTTTTAGTTTTGCAGGTGCGGCTGGCGGTGGATCGATCCTGAGCCAATTTGGCGGGGTGCCATTGCTTCTGTTGATGTTCGTGGCGATGTATTTTCTGCTGATCGCGCCCAACCAGCGCAAGCAGAAGGTGTGGGCTGCGATGCTGGCGTCGCTGAAGCCGGGCGACCGGGTGACGACCAATGGCGGCATCCGGGGCGTGATTGTGAGCGTCAAGGATGATGTGCTGGTGGTGCGGACGGCGCCGGATGGCGTGAAGCTGGAGCTGGTGAAGAGCGCTGTGGCCGCGGTGACCACGGACGACGACAGCAGCAAGGCGTAAGGTTTTTCGGGCGGATGGCAGAGGCTTTCATGCACCATTCGCGAAGAGAAGAACAACGTTTCGCAAAGTTCAGATGCAGGACCCGCGATGGATGCAGGCGCGGAGTATTGAAGGAAACAAGATAACAATGGGCAAGAATCTGGCCAGTCGAACAGGCTTTATCGTCGTAGTGCTGCTGTTCTTCATCTACGGGATCTTCGGGATTCCGCACGGTGGGTTGAAGCAGTCGCTGGAGAACCGCATCAACCTTGGGCTGGATCTCAAGGGCGGCACGCACCTGGTGTTGCAGGTGCATGTGGCCGAGGCGGTGAACTCCGACACGGACCGCGATGTGCAGGCGCTGAATACGGCGCTGGCGGCGACGGGAGCGACGGCGACGAAGCTGGACCCGACGCATCCGGAGGTGATTACGATCTCGGGCGGAACGCCGACGCAGCAGAGCGCGATCCACGACATCCTGACGGGCAATGAGTATGCAGGCTATGACGTTGCGTCGTCGGGCAACGGCGGCTACACGATGACGCTGAAGCTGTCAGAGATTCGGGCGATCGAGGCGCGGGCGCTGGATACGTCGATCGATACGATTCGCGAGCGCGTGAATACGCTGGGCGTCAGCGAGCCGGTGATTGAGAAGTACGGCCTGGGCGACAACGAGATTCTCGTGCAGCTTCCGGGCGTGTCCGATCCGGGCCGCGTGGAGAACATTATTCAGTCGACCGCGAAGCTGGAGATTCATGCGGTGGTGGGGAGCTATGGCAGCGTGGCGGAGGCTACGCAGGCCAATCCGGGCGGCATTCCCTCGGAGGATGAGCTGCTGAAGGGATCGAATGGCGCGGGCGGGCCGGATCAGTATTACCTGCTGAAGCGGCTGGCGATTGTGTCGGGTACGGACTTCCGCGACGCGCAGCCTTCGACCGACGAGAACGGCAGGCCGGACATTACGTTCAACCTGACGACCGAGGCTGGCGACCGCTTCTACAAGTACACGGACGCGAACAAGGGCACGGGCCAGATGGCGATCGTGCTGGACAACCAGGTGCGCGAGGTGGCGGGCATTGAGAGCGCGATTCGCGACTCGGGCCGCATTACGGGCGGGTTCACGCAGGACCAGGCGGCGGACTTGAGCCTGATGCTGCGGACGGGCTCGCTGCCGGCGTCGATCTCGTACCTGGAGACGCGCACGGTGGGGCCGACGCTGGGCGCGGCGAGCATTCACCAGGGCGTGGTGGCGTCGATTGCCGGGCTGGTGGTGGTGCTGATCTTCATGCTGGTTTACTACAAGGGCGCGGGCGTGAATGCGGACCTGGCGCTGATGCTGAACCTGCTGATCCTGCTGGGCTTCATGGGCTTCTCGGGAGCGACGCTGACGTTGCCGGGCATCGCGGGTGTGATCCTTACGATTGGTATGGGCGTGGATTCGAATGTGCTGATCTTCGAGCGCATTCGCGAAGAGCTGAGGCTGGGCAAGACGGCCGCCGCAGCGGTGCAGGACGGCTTTGCGCATGCCTGGACGACCATCTTCGATACCCACGTGACGACCGTGGTTTCAGCGGCGATCCTGTTCCTGTTTGGCACCGGGCCGGTGAAGGGATTTGCGGTCACGCTGACGATCGGTCTGATTGCGAATGTCTTTACCGCGGTCTTTGTGTCGCGCACCATCTTCGACTACCTGCTGACCAAGAAGGCACGCGGTACGGCAGAGCTTTCGATCTAACAGCTAGAAGCCAAGAGTAAAGAGCTTGCATTGCAGGCGAAGGAAAGAAAAACGTGGAACTGTTTCGGAGCGTAAATATCGATTGGCTGGGGAAGAAGTGGTACTTCCTCGGCTTCAGCCTGATCTTCTCGGTTGCGGGCATCTTCAGCATGTTGTTCTGGCATGGGATTCCGACCGGCGTGGACTTCAAGGGCGGGACGGCGATCACCGTTCAGTTTGACAGTACGCCGCATGAGGACGACATCCGCAAGGCTCTGGATGCGGCACACATCAAGGACTGGACGATCCAGCGGATCTCGGACGTGGGCGGCGGGCAGTTGGGAAACAAGGAGATTATCTCGCTGCCGATGTCGACGGCGCAGGACACGGCGCACGACGAGGGTCGCTCGGAGGTGGAGAACGCGCTGTCGGCGGGCTATCACGACTCGGGGTTCACGGTGCAGCAGGTGGATATCGTTGGGCCGACCGCGGGCAAGCAGTTGACGCATGAGGCGGAGCTGGCGACGCTGTACTCGCTGCTGGGGATGCTGATCTACCTGTGGTTCCGCTTTGAGTTGATCTATGGCGTGGCCGCGGTGGTGGCGGTGTTCCACGACACGCTGATCACGATCGGATTCTTCTCGCTGATGAATATGGAGATTACGCTGACGGTGGTGGCGGCGATCCTGACGCTGGTCGGCTACTCGATGAACGATACGATCGTGGTGTTCGATCGCATCCGCGAGAACCTGGCGCTGAACCGGCGCGACAAGCTGGCGGACCTGGTGAATCGCAGCATCAACCAGACGCTGAGCCGGACGGTGATTGCGTCGGGGCTGACGTTCATGACGGTGCTATGCCTGTATGTGTTTGGCGGCGAGGTGCTGCACGGCTTCTCGTTCGCGCTGGTGGTTGGCATCACGATTGGAACGTACTCCTCGATTGCCGTGGCGGCACCGATGCTGGTGGCGTACCAGGACTGGCGTGCGAAGAGAGCGCCAGCGGGCAAGCGGGTTGCGCTTCCGGCAGCAAGAGGCGTGCGGCGGTAAATACGGGATAAATGTAATACCTTTTGGGGAGCTTTCCCAATTGGAACTATTTAGGGTAGGATGAGCACCAAGACGCTGCACCACAGACTCCGGTCAAATTTTTCTGAAAATCAGGGCGATGTTTCATGCGCTTTGACGGCGTAGTTCTTCTCGGCAGAATATGGCTGCGAGGCTTCGGGAACAATTTGAATCACCGTGGTGTCTAAGCCTCATAGCTCTCCCTCGCGGGAACGAGGTCGCTTAATGTTTGAAGACTCTTTGATGGAATCCGGCGGTAAGCTCAAGACCAAGTCACGGTATTGGATGATCGCCACGTTTGGGTTCAACGGCCTGATCGTCTTGCTGATGATCCTGATCCCGCTGCTTTACCCCGAGGCGCTGCCGCACAACTCGCTGACGGCCTCATTGACGGCGCCACCGCCGCCACCACCACCGCCACCACCACCGCCGCCACCTGCGGCCAAGGTCGTTCCTCACGTGTCGGAGATCGATGCGGGCCTGCACGCGCCGACGAAGATCCCCAAGGACATCAAGATGGTGAAGGATGAAGCGCCGCCCAGCGCGGGCGTGGGCGTTGCCGGTATGCAGGGCATGGCGGGAGGATCGCCTGGCGGCGTGTTCGGCGGCATCGCCGGTGGCGCGGGTCCGGCCATCCATGTGGAGCCGCCCAAGCCGACCGGCCCGACCCGCATCTCGGGCGGCGTGATCGCCGGCAATCGTATTGCGTTTGTTGAGCCACAGTATCCGCCGATCGCGAAGATTGCGCACATGAGCGGAACGGTGGTGCTGCACGCGATTATCTCCAAGAGCGGCACGGTCGTTAACCTCGCGGTGGCGAGCAGCAGCAATCCCATGTTCAACAACTATGCTCTCGAAGCCGTGAAGCAGTGGAGATACAAGCCCTACCTGCTGAACGGGGAGCCGACCGAGGTGGACACCACCATCACGGTGAACTTCGCGCTCAACGGCGGAGACTAAAACCGCAGAGGCAACGTGGCGCGGAAATCTGTTGATTATTAACCGCTTCGTCAACAGCGCGCCACGGAGCCCAACCTGAGGTATCGTAAGAATCTCGGTGACACACTCGGAGAGCAGGCGAATTCTCCTGTTCTAACCTGTTAGCGATCAGGCGTTATGGCTCGATCTAACCCAAGCTTTGCAGCATCCAGATTTTGCAGTATCAGCAGTATCAGTTCACCGCAGTTCCACCCAGGAGGAAAGATTTCGTGATTCTCGCTCATCTTGCTAACTTCGCTCACGCACCCGCCGCTTCACTTGCCATGTATTTTCAAGACGCACCTGCCGAAGTCGGCTTCGGTCCTGCAGCCCTGTGGGCGCAGATGGGCGTCCCTGCCAAGCTCGTCGTTATTCTTCTGTTCATCATGTCGATCTGGTCGCTGGCTGTGATGATCGACCGTGCCCTGTACTTCTCGGCAGCACGCAAGCAGTCGCGCGAGTTTGCGCCGAAGGTTGCGGGCGCCCTCAAGGAAGGCCGCCTGGACGAGGCGATCAAGGTTGCCGATCGTTCGAAGAAGTCGCACCTCGCTGAGGTTGTGACGGCTGGTCTCACGGAGTTCCGCTCGTTCGGTTCGGGTGGCGCGATTTCGGAGGAGCAGATTGAGAGCTCGAAGCGCGCTCTGGAGCGTTCCGAGGCGATCGTTCACGCGAAGCTGAAGAAGGGCCTTGGCGGTCTGGCGACGATTGGTTCGACGGCACCGTTCATCGGGCTGTTCGGAACGGTCGTAGGTATTCTGAACGCCTTCAAGGCGATCGCAACCACCAAGAGCCAGGGTCTGGCGGCAGTCGCCGGCGGTATCTCGGAAGCGCTGGTAACGACCGCGTTCGGTCTGCTGGTGGCCATCCCCGCCGTTATGACGTTCAACTACTTCACCGGCAAGGTGGAATCGTTCGACGTGGAGATGGACAACAGCTCGTCAGAGCTGGTGGACTATTTCATCAAGCAGTCGCACCGCTAAACCCTGCCAGCCGGCTCTGAACTGAGCTGGCGCATGGCAGACAAGCACGACCTTGCGGGAATCACGCTGGAGATCTCCCGGACATCGAAGCGAACGGTGTCCGGGACCTCGGGCTCTCCGCAATAACAGCCAGGGCAGGAAGCCGCTGACGGCGACCGCGACCCAAACGGAGCTCACTTTTATGTCGATAGCAAAGCGGGACGAGGGAAAGAAGGTCAACTCGAACATCAACGTGACGCCCATGGTGGACGTGATGCTCGTGCTTCTGATCATCTTCATGGTCATCACTCCGATGCTGGGGGACAAGATCACGGTCGATCTGCCCAGGGTGAGTGCGGCGGTCATTCTGGACGCGGCCAACAAGGAAGACGCGATTACGGTCGCCGTAACGCGCGATGGCTCCATGTTCGTCCGCGGTGACAAGGTGGGCTCACTGGCCGATCTGACCAGCCGGGTGCAGGGCCTGGAAGCGTTGAAGAGCAATCCCGGCGACGACAAGTCGGTGTACCTGAGCGCAGATACGCGGGCCAACTTCGGAAAGGTGGAAGACGCGATCGATGCGCTGCGCGGCGCTGGCGTCAACACGCTGAACCTGATGACGGACAAGACCTATAACTCTGGGCAGTAACATCGCGTCAAGCAGCGATGGGGCACGTGCCGCACGAACAGCACGACCTGCACAAGGATAAGCAAGGAAACAAAGGAGTCTCATTATGGCAATGGGTGGTGGTTCAACAGGTGGTGCAGTTTCGGACATGAACGTCACGCCGTTGATCGACGTTCTCTTGGTGCTTCTGATCATCTTCATGGTCATTCAGCCGACCACGCCGAAGGGCCTGGACACGCTGGTGCCGCAGCCGCCCAAGGACAAGCAGCAGTCCCAGCCGAACGACCGCACAATCGTCGTACAGGTTCTCAACACGGGGGCGGTGCCGACCTACAAGATCAACGACCAGACCTTCCCCAAGGACCAGATGGCGTCGGAACTGACCAAGATCTATGAGACGCGGCAGGAGAAGGTGATGTTCGTCAAGGGCGACCGCGACCTCAACTTTGGCAGCGTTGCAGAGGCGATTGGCTTCGGCAAACAGGCAGACGTCACGAATATCGCGATCATCACGCCGCAGGTCGAGGCCGGTAACTAATCTACGTTCGCGAGCCAGAAGACAGGTTGTGAAATCCAGACGCTCCATCATTGCGACAGCATCAACGTCGCAGGGTGGGGCGTTTTTGCGTGGGCAGTGATCTCAGGGAAGCTTTATTGCAGGCGTAGAGGCGGTGGGGCAGAGGTACAGAGCTCTCCACTACGCGGGAAGATAGCACAGTGCTGCTGTGGTCGAGCGGGCAACTCTCTCTCCCGCGGAGAATCGCTACAGGCTATTCTCTGCGGCGGCGACGGTTGGGAAGCGGGGGAAGAACTGGTCGACCCGGGTGGTGGTGAAGAGGGCCCAGACGCGATCGGAAGCTCCTGCCAGCGCAATCCTGTGGCCCTTGTTCGACTGTGAGACGTAGCTGTTGACCACCACGCCGAGTCCTGCCGAATCGATGTACTCCAGCGCAGTGCAATCCAGGATGAGGAGGTCAGCGTCGACGTCGTGGAGTTGCTGCTGGAGGGCGAAGATGTGAGTCAGCGTGAGGGCTCCGCGCAGGGCGAGGACCGTGCAGCGGGAATTAGCGGTCGGCTGAAAGGAGTAATCGAGATGGTCCTGAGGCATTCAACTAGGATAGAAAGCCCTGAGCATCGCTAGGTTAATATTCGGTGAAAGAATGCTTCGCGCTGGCGAGCGTCCGCGCGAAGTCGCAGGAAAGCAACAAGGCCTCCCGTGGGGGAGGCCTTGTTGCATGAATCAAGATGCGCTGAAATACGTAAAGGCTACTGCGGTGTGATGCCGCCGTGCTCGGCGATCTTTTCCTTGGCGGCCTCATTGGCCTTGCGAGCGCCCATGGCCTTCTGCACCCACATATCAGCCTGCGCGAGGTCGGCCTTGCGCGCCGCATCGTCGCCGCACTCCATGTCCGCCTTGCGGCGATAGGCCAGGTTCAGATACTGCATCGCATCGTCGTAGTTAGGATTGATGCTCACGGCCATCTGCAGATACTTGAGCGCATCGTTGACGAGATCCGTGTTGGCGGTGGTGAGCTTGGAGCAGACATCCTTGGACTTCTTGGCGTTGCCCTCGCCGTCGTCCTGCAGGCCTGCGGCCGCAAGGATCACGGTCGCATTCTTATAGGACTCGGTCCAGTCGATAACGCCGATGGTGTAGGCGGCCTCAGAGTCCTTGGGGTCGAGTGAGAGAATCTTCAACTCGTCAGCCTTGGCCTGATCGTAGCGCTTGATGTTGCGATCGATGGAGGCAACCTGGCGCAGGGCGTCGAGATCGTTGGGGTTCTGTGCCAGCACGGTGTTGAAGCCGTCGAGCGCCTTCTTCGCGATCGCCAGATTCTCCGGCGTATCAAGGTCCGGAACGACCTGGTAGCTATAGGCTGTGGCGAGATAGAGGTGGCTCTCGGCGCTGGTTGGGTCGAGGGCTACGGACTTCTGAAAGAAGTCAACGGCCTCCTCATACTTGCCGGCCTTGAAGGCTTGCACGCCCTTGACGAGTTGGTCGCGCGCTTTAAGTTTGGTGCATCCGATCGTGCCTGCCAGGATCAACAGCAGCGCTGCACTTGCGGTCATTCGTGCCCTAATTTTCATCAGTGAACCCTTCCCAGATATTTGACAGAATCGCCCCCGGCCCACAAAAGGGCTCAGCTTAAAAATACTACCCTAAATCATGTTCTTCGATTGTAATGGCAGCGTAATAGCATTACCAGTAACTACCATTGCCAACGCACCTAAATATAACAGGAGTTTGATGATGCGGAAGTGATGGATGTTCGGGCCAAAGCCGGGCTGGTAGGATCGGGGCAGGCCGGAGGAGCTCCGGCCCAATGGAGGCGCACCTGATGGCAGCACGGAAGTGGACGACAGAGCAGATTCCTTCGCAAACAGGCAGGACGGCGCTGGTGACGGGCGCAAATAGCGGCATCGGCTACCAGTCGGCGCTGGAACTGGCTCGCAGCGGAGCCCATGTGCTGCTGGGCTGCCGCAATGCGGCGAAGGGACGCGCGGCGCTGGATCGGCTGCTGCGCGGGGCTGCGGGGGCCAGAGCCGAGGTGGTGGAGTTGGACATGGCCTCGCTTGCGTCAGTACGAGCATTTGCCATGACATTTGCTGAGCGGGGGATTGTGCTCGATCTGCTGATCAACAATGCGGGCGTGATGGCGCTGCCGACGCGCGAGTTGACGCAGGATGGGTTTGAGCGCCAGTTTGGGACCAATCACCTGGGCCACTTTGCGCTTACTGGGCTGCTGATGCCGCAACTGCTGGCCTCGCCTGCGCCGCGCGTGGTGACGGTGGCATCGCTGGCGCATCGCAACGGGAAGATTGAGTTCGACAACCTGCAGAGCGAGCGCAAATACAAGCCGTGGGATGCGTATGGAGCGTCCAAGCTGGCAAATATTTTGTTTGCGAAGGAGCTGGACCGGAGGGCGCGGGCGGCGCACAGTACGCTGGTGAGCGTGGCTGTGCATCCGGGCGTTTCGACGACCAACATCATTGAGAACGGGCCGGGTTCGAATGGGCTGAAGGCGATGGTGTTGAAGATTGTGGCGCCGGTCATCATGCAGCCGGATGCGGCGGGGGCGCTGCCTACGCTGTATGCGGCGACGTCGCCGAACGCGCGGGGTGGAGAGTACGTCGGACCGGATGGATGGATGGAGATGAAGGGCTCGCCGGTGGAGGTGCAGCCGCGTGCGAATGGACTCGATACGGCGGTGGGGGCGCGGCTGTGGACGGTGTCCGAGGCGCTGACGGGCGTGACGTATCCGGCGCTGGTGTAGCGAGGGAAGAATGCTACGCGCGCTGCCGGCGAGCAAGAGCCGGGCGGCATTTAGCGGGCGAGTGTGTTGGTAGACCACTCGCTGCGAGGGACGGAGGGGTAGACTGTTTGCCAGCAGCGTCAAGTGGGTGAACCATGAGCGAAACAGAATCCTCGCCTGGGAAGCACGTAGGAGACGACGAGAAGAAACAGGAGAAGCGTGCGCGCTACACGCGCCTGGGCATCAGTTACCTTATTGCGACGTTGATCTCCCTGTGGCTGGTGCAGGTGCTGGTGATGGCGCCTGCGAACCGGGGAGAAGCGATTCCGTATAGCGCGTTCAAGGCAAAGCTGGCGGATCATCAACTGCTAAAGGTGAGCATCGGTGAGAGCGCCATCACCGGGGAGATGAAGAATCCGAAGGCGGGCGCGACGCCGCAGACGCTGCCCTTCAATACGGTGGGTGCGCCTTCGCCGGGCGGCGACCCGCAGTTGATTGATGCGTTGCAGGCTGCGGGTGTGACGTACCAGTTCGAGCCTCCGCCCAGCGGGATCGGGACGATTGTTCTGCAATATGTTTTGCCGCTGGTGCTGATCGCCGGCTTTTGGTTTGTGGTGATGGCAGGAATGGGAAGGCGCGGTGGTGGCGGCGGCCTGAGTGCGATCTTTGGCGTGGGCAAGAGCAAGGCCATCGAAGTGAAGCCCGAGGACATTACGGTCACCTATCAGAAGGACGTGGGCGGCGCGGATGAAGCGATTGCCGAGTTGCAGGAGATCATTCAGTTTTTGAAGGCGCCGGAACAGTTCGCGAAGCTCGGTGGTCATATTCCGAAGGGAGTGCTGCTGGTGGGGCCACCGGGAACGGGCAAGACGCTGATTGCGAAGGCGACGGCTGGTGAGGCGCATGTGCCCTTCTTTGAGACCAGCGGCTCGGAGTTTGTGGAGATGTTTGTGGGCGTTGGCGCAGCGCGCGTGCGGGATATGTTCGAGCAGGCGCGCAGGGTGGCTCCGGCGATTTTGTTCATCGACGAGATTGACGCAATTGGACAGGCACGCGGAGGGGCTCTGCGGCTGGGCAATAATGAAGAACGCGAACAGACTCTGAACCAGTTGCTGGCGGAGATTGATGGCTTCAAGACTGACGCCAGCGCACCGGTCATCATCATGGCGGCGACGAATCGTCCGGAGGTGCTGGACCCGGCGCTGCTGCGAGCGGGGCGCTTTGACCGCCAGATCGCCATTGGTAATCCGGATATCATCGGGCGCGCGCAGATCCTGCGGATTCACAGCCGGCAGATCAAGCTGGCGGAGGACTTCGACATGGATCAGGCGGCGCGCATGACGGCTGGATTCAGCGGCGCAGACCTGTCGAATGCGATGAACGAGGCTGCGCTATTCGCGGCGCGGCGCAAGGCAGAGGAGGTTACGCTGACGGATTTCGAGGCTGCGATCGAGCGCGTGATTGCGGGCTCCGAGAAGAAGAGCCGGGTGATGAACGAGCAGGAACGAAGGACGGTTGCGTACCACGAATCGGGGCACGCGCTGGTGGCTGCGCTGGTGCCGCATGGAGAGCCGGTGAGCAAGATCAGCATTGTTCCGCACAGCCGGGGAGCGCTCGGCTATACCTTGCAACTGCCGTTCGAGGACCGCTACCTGCTGACGCTGGATGAACTGAAGGATCGGATCGCCGTGATGCTGGGCGGACGCGCTGCGGAGGTGGTGGAGTTCGCAACGATCAGCACCGGGGCCAGCGACGACATCATGAAGGCTACGGAGCTGGCGCGTCGCATGGTCACTGAATTTGGCATGAGCGAACGGCTGGGGTCGGTGCGCTATGCGGGCCAGCAGATGCAGTATCTGGGGAAGATGGTCGAGGACGACAGCCAGATCAGCACGGAGACGCGGCAGGTGATTGAGGCGGAGATTCAGCGCCTGGTGACCGAGCAGTATGAGCGTGCGCAGGCACTGCTGAAGGACCACCACGCTGCGCTGGAGACGCTGGCCAGGCAACTGCTTCAGCATGAAACGGTGAGTGGCAGCGCGGTGAAACAGGCGCTGGGTTAGCGCTTGCGCTTCTTTGCGGCGACTCGTTTGCGTGCGGCGGCGCCCTTGGCGGGTAGCTTCTTCGCAGGGAGTTTCTTGCTGGCGAGGCGCTTGGCTGCGGACTTCTTTGCGGGTGCAGATGCGGTGGTTTTCGCTACGGCGGGCCTGGCCGGCGTGGAGGGCGGGTCGCTTCTGGCTGGTGCGGCGGCGGAGTCGGCCAGGCGCTGCAGCTTGGCGGAGTGCGTGTCGAGCATCTTCTCGATCTGGCGGAGCAGGATTCCGGTCTGCATGGGCTTGACCAGCATTTTGTCGGCGCCGATGTCGGCCCACTCGTCGTCTGGGAACGAGGTGAGGAGCGCCACGGCGGGATGATAGGGCGCGGTGCGCGCGGCCAGGATGACGTCGCGTCCGGCGGCGTCGTTCTCCATGCGCATGTCGGTGATGACCATCTGATACTCGCGGAGCTTGAGCTTGGAACGGGCCTCGCGGGCGCTGGCGGCAGTGTCGACCTCGAAGCCGTTCAGCTCCAGGATGGTCTTCATAGTCAACAGAATGGACACTTCATCATCGACGAGTAGGATGCGACGTTTAGCCACGGTAGTCTCCTGATCCTGCGGTCTTGCGCGGACGGCGAGTGTTGACTATCCGCCCATTGCACGGACCGATCCTCAAGCTACATCTGATCCCTGCTATGGTCGCAGCTTGTCGCTGGCGGTGCAAGCGGGCTGCGATGAAGCGCGGATCCTGCGCAGGAAGAGGTCCATCGACCAGCCCTGGACGATGATGGAGAAGACGACGACGATGTAGGTGGTGGGAAGGATCCAGCGGTTGGCGCCGGAGACGGGTACGGCGAAGGCGAGGGCGAGGCCGAGGCCGCCGCGGAGACCTCCCCAACTGAGCGTCGCAATGGAACTGTGGTGCTGCTGGCGCAGGAGTCGGAGGCTGCCAAGCACCAGCGCCACGACGGCAACGCGGACGGCGAGCACGATCGCGATGGCAATGATGCCGGAGGTGATGTCGCGATGTCCGAAGGAGATGGACAGCACCTCCAGCCCGAGCAGCACGAAGAGGACGGCGTTCTGGAGTTCGTCGATGACCTCCCAGAAGCGGTCGATGCTTTCGTGGGCGATGGCGTGGTGGGAGTGCTGACGGTTGAACTGGCGGAGCGCGATGCCGGCAACGACGGCCTCGAGCGGCGCGGAGAGGTGCAACGTCTCGGCCAGCGCGTATCCTCCCAGAGCGAGCGAGAGCGTGAGCAGGATCTCCACCGGATAGGAGGGGACGAGGCGCATCAGTTGCGAGGTGAGGAGTGCGGCGACGATGGCCAGCAGAACGCCGCCACCGATCTGGAGAAGGAGGACCCAGCCAATGTGCAGCGCCGATGGTGCGGTGCCGCGCGAGGCCGTAAGGAGGGTGAGAAAGATGACGGCGCCGATGCCGTCGTTGAAGAGCGACTCTCCGGCGAGCTGGGCCTGAAGGTGTTTGGGAGCGCCGACGCGCTTGAGCATCTCGAGGACGGCGATGGGGTCGGTGGGCGAGATGAGCGCGCCGAAGAAGAAGCAGGCCAGCCAGCCGGGATGCAGGTCGAGAGCGTAGAGCGCGAGCCACATCAGACCCGCGACCGCGACGGTGGAGACCAGCGTCCCGAGGACCGAGAGCAGCGCGATGATGAGGCGCTGCTGCACGACGTACTCAAGATCGAGCAGGAAGGCTCCGGCGAAGAGCAGCATGGGCAACATGCCGTGCAGGATCAGATCGCTAAAGGCGATCTGCTGGACGAGGTGGATGGCCCAGGCGTGGAGGCCAGGGACGCGCGCGCTGATGGCTTCCAGAAGCAGGGAGAAGATGACGGTCAGGAGCACGCTGCCGACGGTGATGGGCAGCTTCAGCCAGCGCGCGCTTACCCATCCGAAGACGGCTGCGATCGCGACCAGCGTGCTGAGGAGGTGCAGCGTCGTCATCGGCGGGCCTTCTCTGAAGTCTAACCGGGGGGCAGGGACCGGCCGGGTTAGTCGCAGGAACTGCCAGCGCTCTCGTGGTGCCGCAAGCCTCGGGAGTTAGGCGCGTCATACGTGCGATGCGGCTTGAGATGGCCGTTATCGTGCAAGCAGGGCGATTTTCGGACGGCCCGAGAGGGTGTGGCCTGAATGATTCCCGTAACCTCTTTTGATGCAATGCTTTGGCTCTATGTCTCTGGATGGAATCCATTGCGGAGCGATTTTGCAATGGATTGATTTCAAGGAGGACGAAGTCTTTTGAATGGAACACTTTAGGGGGAAGGTGTTCATTGCAGAGTCTTTAGCAAGACGATGGGGAGGGGGTAGCCATCCGGACTGTGTGCCACGCGGTGCATAGATCAGCACCGCACGAGTGCTATACTCGCGAGTGCTGTGGTTTCTGCGCACTCGTGCGGAAACCCAAACTAAATTCCTGAAAACATGGCCGCAGCGAGTGCGGGCCGTGGAGGCTGAATATTCCACCGTTAGATAAACGCTCCGTCAAATCTTTTATCCGCACCAACGAACGTATCCGCGCGCGCGAAGTCCGCGTGATCGATGAGAGCGGCGAACAACTTGGCGTGATGGCGCCGTTCGAGGCCCTGAAGATGGCCCGCGAGAGGATGCTCGACCTGGTCGAGATCTCACCCAACGCCGTACCGCCGGTATGCAAGATACAGGACTATGGCAAGTACCTGTACGAGAAGGACAAGAGCGACCGCGCTGCACGCAAGAAGCAGAAGGTCATTGTGATCAAGGAGGTCAAGTTCTCGGTTACGGTTGATGAACATGACTACCAGACCAAGAAGAACCAGGCGGTGCGGTTCCTCGGCGACGGGGACAAGGTGAAGGCCAGCCTGCGCTTCAAGGGGCGTCAGATGGCGCATCGCGACCTGGGATACAAGATCATCAACCGCCTGATTATGGACATTGGCGAGGCTGGAACGGTGGAGTTTATGCCGCGCATGGAAGGTACGACGCTGCATGCGATCCTGGCTCCGGCAAAGAAGGCCGAGGTGCAGCAGCCTGCGGCTGCGCCCAAGGTGAAGCCGGCTGCGCATACGGCCGGAGCTGTTGCTCCGGGAGCGCCGACAGCCTAGACACGTCCTGCCACAGATGGTAGCGCCCGCGAGACTTCTCGCGGGCGTTGCTGTTTGTGGCGGAGAGGCTGGCTATGGCTGGGCGAGGTCGCGGTAGGCGGCGAGGGCGGCGAGGTGTCCGCACATGCCGTGGACGCCGCCGCCGGGAGGCGTGGAGGAGCTGCAGAGGTAGATGCGCGGGTTGCTGGTGCGATAGCCGCGGGCGGTGGGACGGAAGAGAAGCTGGGGGAGGGTCATGGCGCCGCCGGAGATGTCGCCGCCGATGAGGTTGGGGTTCCAGTCGGCGAGGGTGTTGGCGTTGCTGGCGCGGCGGGCGAGGATGCAGTCCTGGAAGCCGGGAGCGAAGCGGGCGATCTGGCGCTCGATAACGTGGGTGCGATCGACGGTGAAGCCGGTGGGGACGTGGCAGTAGGCCCAGGCGGTGTGCTTGCCTTGCGGAGCACGAGAGGCGTCGAAGAGGCTGGGCTGGACGAGCAGGACGAAGGGGTTGTCGTTGAGGCGGCCGCGGAAGGCGTCGTGCTCGGAGTGGGAGATTTCGGCGAGCGTGCCGCCGAGGTGGACGGTGGCGGCGCGGAGGCACTCGGGAGCACGCCAGGGGATGGGCTGGCTGAGGGCGAAGTCGAGCTTGAAGATGCCGGGGCCGGGGCGGAAGCGGCTGAGCTGTTGGAGATAGCCGGGGGCGAGCGCGTTGCTGGCTATGCGCATGAGGGCTGGGACGCTGGTGTCGAAGAGGGTGACGTCGGCGGGCGGGAGGTCGGCGAGTTGGTGGATCTCGGCGTTGAGGAGAATGCGGCCGCCGAGGGAGTGGAGGTAGGCGGCGAGGGCGTTGGTGATGGACTGCGCGCCAGATGCAGCGATGGGCCAGCCGGTGGTGTGGCCAGCGGCGGCGAGGACGAGTCCTGTGGCTGAGCTGGCGATGTGGCTGAGGGGAAGGACGGAGTGCGCGGCTATGCCGGCGAAGAGAGCTCGGGCGCGCTCGTCGCGGAAGAGCGTGGTGGCGAGGAGTTGCGCGGGCATGAGAGCGGCGGGGCCGAACCGGGCCATCGCGAGGGGATGCGTGGGGAAGCGGAGGAGAGGCTGGGTGACGTCATCGACGAGCAGGGGCCAGTCTAGGACGGAGGAGGCGAGGAGTGAGTGCCAGGCGGCGGCATCGTGCGCGCCGAGTTGGGCGATGGTGGCTTCGAGGGTGTGCTCGAGCGTGATGGCTGTGCCGTCGTCGAGGGGGTGGGCGACGGGTGCGGGCGGCTCGATCCAGCGCAGGCCGTGAGCAGCTAGCGGGAGGCTGCGGAAGAAGGGGCTGGCGACACCGAGGGGGTAGGCGGAGGAGCCGAGGTCGTGGTGGAAGCCGGGGAGGGTGACCTCGGCGGTGGCGCAGGCTCCGCCGAGTTGGGCGTTGCGCTCGTAGACCGTGACGGCGACGCCGCGTTGCGCGAGGGTGATGGCGGCGGCAAGGCCGTTGGGACCGGAACCGATGATGTTGGCGGTGCGCAGCATGGCTGGGATCAGGGACCTGGTTGGGCGTGCTTCTGGATTTGAAGGGGCGGGGCTTAAGCTCCGTCGTTGGTTGTAGAGCCGGCGGGTGGCTTTAGCCACTGAGGGAGTGGATGCAACGTCAGCCCACTCAGGATGCCGCGCATGGCGCGATCTTCGGCGCGACCCGACTGAGTGTTTTTGAACAGATAGTCCTGGTGTTCGTCCCAGTCGGCGAGGTCGCGGATTCGGTGGTCGGAGAAACCTGCTTGCCAGAT
This sequence comes from Acidobacteriota bacterium, assembly GCA_021780415.1. The sequence continues at coordinate 57,597 of JAJXYW010000055.1, read as the reverse complement.
GTCACGCTTCCACTGGAGTTCTCGCCGTGCCTGGAAGGAAAAGCCGCCCTTGAGGAGTTGAATGGCGCGTTCGAGAGGTACTTGCGGGCTGAGCTGTAGGTGGATGTGGTCTGGCATGATGACAAAGTCATGCAGGCCCGTCTGGGGAAGATAATGCTCCAAGGTCTTTAGAAATAGAATGGACCAGCGCTCGTTGCGGAAGAAGCACTGGCGGTGTGAGGTCTGGAAGGTGGCGAAGCAGGTCTGGTCTGCTTGCCGGAAGAGTTCTCGTGTGGGCCGCATCCGTTCCCCCCGGGGCTAAAGCCCCTCTTCTTACGGGTGGTGTATGGCGGGGCTGAAGCCCCGCCACTTCAAAGCGCCGAGCTATTCGATCCAGTGGATGCGCATGGCTTTTTTGCCGAGGCGGAGAGTGGGCTCATCGCCGAGAGCCTTGCGAGAGAGGGTTCGTCCGGTGAACTTGGTGCCGTCGATGGAGACGGCGTTCTCGGCGAGCTTGCGCGTGGCTTCGCCGGTGGAGGATGCGAGCCCGGCGAGTTGGAGGAGCTTTGGAATGCGCAGGGTTGGCTCGGTGGTGTCGGTTGCGAGCAGGCCTTCGCTGGCGAGGCTGATTTCGACGACGGGGAGGTCTTCGGCGACGCCTTTCTGCTGGAACTGTGTGGCCCAGGATTCGGCGGCGGCGGCGGCTTCGGCGGGGGAGTGGAAGTCGGCGGTGATGGAGTGGGCCAGATTCTTTTTGGCCTGCATCGGATGCAGGCTGCCGCTGGCGACGTCGGCCTGCATGGCGTCGATCTGGGACTGCGGGAGGTCGGTGAGGAAGGTCCAGTAGCGCCACATGAGATCGTCGCTGATGCTCATGAGCTTGCCGTACATCTCGCTGGCGGGGTCTTTGATGCCGATGGCGTTGTTGAGGGACTTGGACATCTTCTGGACGCCGTCAAGGCCTTCGAGGATGGGCGTCATGAGGACGATCTGGGGCTTCTGGCCGGCGTCGCGCTGGAGGTCGCGGCCGCGCATGAGGTTGAACTTCTGGTCGGTGCCGCCGAGCTCGACGTCGCACTCGAGCATGACGGAGTCGTAGCCCTGCATGATGGGATAGAGCAGCTCATGCATGGCGATGGACTCTTCGGCCTGGAAGCGCTTGTGGAAGTCTTCGCGCTCGAGCATCTGCGAGACGGTGAACTTGGCCTGGAGCTTAACGATGTCGTAGTAGCCGAGTTTGTCGAGCCACTCGGAGTTGTAGCGGACCTCGGTTTTGTCGCGGTCGAGGATCTTGAAGACTTGCTCCTTGTAGGTCTCGGCGTTGGCGGCGATCTCTTCGCGGGTGAGGGGCTTGCGGGTGACGTTCTTGCCGGTCGGGTCGCCGATGAGGGCGGTGGAGTCGCCGATGAGGAAGATGACGGTGTGGCCGAGCTGCTGGAAGTGCTTGAGCTTGCGCATGAGCACGGTGTGGCCGAGGTGGAGATCGGGGGCGGTGGGGTCGAAGCCGGCCTTGATGCGGAGAGGGATGCCGGTGCGGCGGGAGTCTTCGAGGCGCGCGCGGAGGCCGTCGGGCGCGGTGGCGGCGGCGGGAGGAATGATCTCGGCTGCGCCCTTGGTGATGAGGTCGAGCTGGTCGGCGACGGGGAGGAATGCGGTGTGAGGTTGGGTCGGCATGGGTCAAGTTAAAGTATAGGTCCTGCGGTCCTGCGCGGACGGCGGGAGGCTTCGCGTGGTGGGGTGGGCGAGTTCGGTCGTGGCTTATACTTTGGCGCATGGACGTGGAGCGAGCGCGGGCGTTTTTGCTGGGGTTGCCGCATGTGGTCGAGACGATGCAGTGGGGCGACAATCTTGTGTTCTGGGTGGGGGACAAGGCGATTGGCGGGAAGATGTTTTGCCTGATGAATCTGGATGCGGGTGAGCATGGGGTGGTGAGCTACTCGGCTGGGCCGGAGAGGTTTGCGGAGCTGGTGGAACGCGAGGGGATGGTGCCGGCGCCGTATATGGCGCGCATTCATTGGGTGGCCGTGGACGCGTGGGTCGTGCTGCGCAATACCGAGTGGGAGAGTGAGCTGCGTGCCGCGCATGCGATCACGCTGGCGAAGCTGCCGAAGGGCGTGCGCGAGGTGCTGGCGATGCCGGAGCGAGCGCGGGGGAAGTTGATTGCGGAGCGGCGGCGGTTGCTGGCCAGGCGCGCAGAGGAGAAGGCGGCAGCCAGGGGGAAGCGGCACGCGTAGTTGCGGGAGCGTGGTTGCTGGGCTAAATCGCTAAGGCTTCGGGGTGCTAAGGCTTCGGGGTGCTGATGGGTGGGTCGGGCACGAAGAGTGGGGCGAAGCTGCGGTGGTAGGCGATAAGGAGGATGACTTCCAGCAAGGTGACGACGACGGCCGGGATGAATCCGTGGGGCCAGAGCAGAGCGTGGTAGAGCAGGATGTTGACGATGATGGGCGCCAGCAGGGCCAGCGCCAGCGGAACGAAGCGGCCAACGAGAAGCAGAAGACCGGCGACGATCATGATGATGGCGGTGAAGGACATCCAGGAGTGCGCGGCCATGATGCCGTACCAGATGAGGGCGTCGCCGGCGGGGTAGGGCATGTGCAGGAAGTTCAGGATGGTGTTCATGCCAAAGACGAAGAAGATGAGGCCGAGTAGAAGGCGAGACGAGAGGACGGCGTATTTCATCGGGGAACTCCTGGCGAACGGGAATTGGATCCAGCGCGGAGACCTGCTACAACTTCGACATGAGTTTCTCACAACCAACGGGCGGTGTCTCGCTCTCTCTGGAAGATAAAGTGGTGCTGGTAACGGGCGGGTCGCGGGGGATTGGAGCGGCTACGGTGCGGCTGCTGCGGCAGGCGGGAGCGCGGGTGGTGTTCAGCTATCGCAGCGCAGAGACGCAGGCGCAGGAGTTGGTAAAGGCTTGCGGGGGCGAGGATGTTTGCCGCGCCGTGAAGCAGGAACTGGCGACGGTGGAGGATGGGCAGGCGCTGGTGGCTGCGGCGGTCGGGGTGTTCGGGAGGCTGGATTGCGTGGTGGTGAATCATGGGATCTGGCCGCCACACGATCAGCCGATTGCGACGATGAGCGCGGCGCAGTGGCGCGGGACGCTGGGGGTGAATCTGGACAGCGTGTTCGGGCTGGTGCAGGCGGCGGTGGCGGTGATGTTGGCGCAGGCCCGTGTCCCTGCGGCGGAAGATGGGACATCCAATGCTTCGCGAGGGCATGTGGTGCTGATTGCGTCGACGGCGGCGCAGAGGGGTGAGGCGTTTCATGCGGACTATGCGGCGAGCAAGGGCGCACTGATCTCGCTGACGAAGAGCCTGTCGAGTGAGCTGGCGCCGCAGGGGATTCTGTGCAACTGCGTGGCGCCGGGATGGGTGCGGACGGAGATGTCGGAGGCGACGCTGAGTGATCCGGTGGCGTCGAAGAAGGCGCTGGGGTTGATTCCGCTGGGGCGTCCGGCGGAGCCGGAGGAGATTGCCGGGCCGGTGGTGTTTCTGTGCACGAAGTGGGCGGGGTTTGTGTCCGGCGAAGTGTTCAACGTAAATGGCGGCGCGGTGCTGGTGGGATGATGCTGCGCGGATGGCGAGAGTGCGTTTGCGTGGGAGTGGTGTTGGGTGGAGGGTGTTTGAGCGCGGGAGCGCAGGCTGCGGCGGTGCCGAGTGCGCAGGTTGCGCGTGTGGAGGATGCGGCCCGGGGGCAGAAGCTGCTGGAGGCGATGGTCGCGGCGTTGGGAGGAGACGCATGGCTGCAGCGGCAGACGTGGATCTTCGAGGGACGGACGGCGAGGTTTTACAAGGGGCAGCCGGATGGCGGGGCTACGCAGTTTGAGGAGTATTACCGCGTGCAGCCGTTTGGCGAGCGGGTGGTGATGATCTCGCACTTTGGGGCGATCGTGGCGAAGGACCATCGGGATGTGGCGGAGGTGTGGACGGGCGAGAACGGCTACGAGATTACGTACAAGGGAACGCGACCGCTGTCGGCGATGGAGGTGGAGGAGTATCAGCGGTGGCGGAGGCACTCGGTGGAGACCGTGGTGGAGGAGTGGCTGAAGCAGCCGGGCGTGATGGTGATCGATGAGGGGTCGAAGATGGTGGAGCGCCATGCGGCCGATGAGGTGAGCGTTGTGAGCGCCGGAAACGATGCGGTGACGCTGACGCTGGACCAGAGCACGCATCTGCCGCTGAGCTTGAGCTTTCGATGGCGCGATCCGGTGTACAAGGACTGGAATACCGAGGTCGAGGAGTTTGCCGACTACCATGTGGTGCAGGGGATCGCGACGCCGTATTCGATCGTTACGACGCACAACGGCGATATGACCGGCGAGAGGTTTCTGACCAGAGCGGTGTACAACGTGAAGCTGGCCGCGGAGCTTTTCGATCCCAGCCGGAAGCTGGTGACGAAGGGTAAGTAACGCTGCAGGGGCGCGTGCGGTGGTATTCTGGGCCTCGCTATGAGTGATTCGATTTTGACTCCCGCAGCCAAGCAGGCTGAACCCGAAACTGTTTCTGCCGCCGGTGCGCCGGTGGAGAAGATGACCCTGGACATCGTCGAGATTATGGCGATTCTGCCGCATCGCTACCCGTTTTTGCTGATCGACCGCGTGGTGGAGATGGAGCGGAAGAAGCGCATTGTGGCCATCAAGAATGTCACGGCGAATGAGCCGCACTTCACGGGACACTTTCCGGACTATCCGATTATGCCCGGCGTGCTGATTGTTGAGGCACTGGCGCAGGCCGGCGGAGCTCTGCTGCTGACGGAGATTCCGGACCGCGACAGCAAGTTGATGGTGTTCACGGGGATCGAGAATGCGAAGTTTCGGCGGGCAGTGGTGCCGGGCGATCAACTGCGGATGGAGGTGACGGTACTGAACTGGCGCAGCACGGCGGTGAAGCTGTCGGGCAGGGCGACAGTGGATGGCGTGCTTGCCTGTGAGGCGACGATCATGTGTATGCTGGTGCCGCGTGGGGGGAAGAAGCCGGCAGTGGAGGCGAAAGCGAAGTGAGTATTCATCCGACGGCGATAGTGGCGGAGGGTGCGGTGATACCGGCGAGCTGCACGGTGGGGCCGTTCTGTACGATCGGCGCGAATGTGGTGCTGGGTGAGGACTGCGAGTTGGTGTCGCATGTGGTGCTGGATGGGCATACGAGGCTGGGCAACGGCAATCGCGTGTTCTCGTTTGCATGCCTGGGTGTTGCGCCGCAGGATTTGAAGTATGCGGGGGAGCCGACGAGGGTGGAGATTGGCGACCGCAATGTGATTCGCGAGTCGGTGACGATCTCGCGGGGGACGGTGCTGGGCGGAGGCGTGACGCGGGTGGGTTCGGACTGCCTGCTGATGGCGTATGTGCATATTGGGCATGATTCGTCGGTGGGAGATGGTTGCATTCTGGCGAACTCGGCGACGCTGGCGGGGCATGTGGTGGTGGAGGATTTTGCGGTGGTGGGCGCGCTGTGCCCGGTGCATCAGTACTGCCGCATCGGGAGGTACAGCTTTATTGGCGGGGCGACGACGATTACCCAGGACGTACTGCCGTACTCGCTGACGTCGGTGGAGCGGAATAATCATGCGTATGGGCTGAACAAGGTGGGGCTGCAACGGCGCGGATTTACGGCCGAGCAGTTGCGCGAACTGGCGACGGCGATGCGCGCGCTGGTGAGCGGAAAGCGCAATACAACGCAGGCGCTGGAGGTGATCCACGACATGATGGCGAAGGGTGCAGGCGGTGAGCATGTGAAGTACCTGGCCGAGTTCGTGGCTGCGAGCGAGCGCGGAGTGATCAAGTAATTATGCCGGGCAGCGGCGGTGAGGCGCTTGGGCTGATTGCGGGCAATGGGCGGTTTCCGTTTCTGCTGCTGGATGCGGCGCGGGCGCAGGGATTGCGCGTGGTGGTGGCGGCGATCAAGGAAGAGACCGATGCCGAGATCGACGAGCGGGGGGCGCATGATCCGGAAGGCGTGTGCGTGCACTGGCTTTCGCTGGGAGAGCTCTCGCGGCTGATCGAGATGTTTCAGCGTGAAGGTGTGACGCGGGCCGTGATGGCAGGGCAGGTAAAGCACAAACAGATTTTTTCGAGCATACGGCCGGACTGGCGGCTGGCGAAGTTGCTGCTGAATCTGCGTACGCGCAATACGGACATGCTGCTGGGTGCGGTGGCGAAGGTGCTGGAGGATGAGGGCATCACGCTGCTGTCGTCGACGGCGTTTCTGGAACCGATGCTGGCGCAGGTGGGCGTGATGACGGAGCGAGCGCCGGATGCGACCGAACGCGGCGACATGGAGTATGGACTGAAGGTGGCGCGGGGAATTGCGGGGTTCGACCTGGGGCAGACGGTGGTGATCGCCGCGAGCGCGTGCGTGGCGGTGGAGGCGATGGAGGGAACCGACGCGACGATTGCGCGCGCGGGAGAGATCTTCCGGACGTTGGAGCAGGGTGTGGGGATGCAGGGGGAGAGTACGCTGGAACGGCGGTTGACGGTGGTGAAGGTCGCCAAGCCGAAGCAGGACATGCGCTTCGATGTGCCGGTGGTGGGCGTGCCGACGATTGAGGTGATGCGGGCGGCCGGAGCGACGTGTCTGTGCGTGGAGGCCGGGCGCACGCTGGTGTTCGATCGGGAGAGGATGATTGCGGCGGCCAATGCTGCCGGGATCGCGATGGTGGGTGCAGCGATGGAGAGCGCTCAGGATTGAGCGGCCGTTGCCGAGCGTATGCGGCGGTGGATAAGATGGCGGCTGGCGCCGATTTCGCAGCAAGAGTGACGCGCACAGGAGATCTCCCATGGTTCAGAAGCGTTGGATGGCAGTAGGATGTGCGGTGGCGCTGGCGGGCAGTTTTGCGCTGACGCGGAATGTGGCCGCGGCAGGCGATATGGTGGCGGTTGGAACGGCGGCGCCGAACTTCACGCTGCCCTCGCAGGAAGACAAACAAGTGTCGCTGAGCGAGTACAAGGGCAAGTGGGTGGTGCTGTACTTCTACCCCAAGGACCAGACCGCCGGATGCACGATCGAGGCGCATAACTTTCAGCGCGACCTGAAGAAGTATGAGGCGTTGAATGCAGTGGTGCTGGGCGTTTCGCTGGACACGGTGGATAGCCACAAATCGTTCTGTACCAAGGACTCTCTGACGTTCAAGTTGCTGGCGGACCCGGACCGCAAGGTGGTGGATGCGTATGGCGTGCCGGTGAAGTCATTTGGTCCGGTTCATTATGCCGAGCGCGACACGTTCCTGATTTCGCCCGAGGGCAAGATTGTGAAGGAGTGGCAGGTGAAGGACATCCAGGCGCACAGCGGAGAGGTGCTGGCGGCGATTGAGGCAATGAAGAAGTAGTCGATGCGGGATTGCAGCAGACGCAAAAACGCCCGGGCCTCGTGAGAGGGAGCCGGGCGCTTTTGCTTGCCTTGTACTGCGGTTAGGGAAGACTACTTCTTGACGGCCTTCTTGACGGCCTTCTTCGCAGGAGCCTTCTTTACGGCCTTCTTTACAACGGCCTTCTTGACGGCTTTCTTTGCAGGAGCCTTCTTCACAGCCTTCTTCACAGCTTTCTTCGTTGCCAAGGTCTTACCTCTCATAGTCGATTTTTTGTTGCTTGTGCTCTTGTTGCCGACTGCCTTCTTAGGGGCAGCCTTACCGCCGCGCAGAGCACGTGTTGACTTCGCGGCAGAACTTGAAATCTTTTTGCCCGCAGCTTTCTTCTTTGCAGGGGCCTTCTTGGCCGGGGCTTTCTTCGCAGCCTTCTTTGCGGCCTTCTTCGCCGGGGCCTTCGCGGCTTTGGCGGGTGCAGCTTTGGCGGGTGCAGCCTTCTTTGCGGGAACCTTCTTCGCCGGAGCCTTCTTCACAGGCTTCTTGGCAGCAACCTTCTTGGGTGCCATCTTCTTAGGTGCGGCGGCTGCAGGCGGTGGAGCGCTGGATGTGGGCTCGGCCGAGAGCCGGGTTGCCGGCTCATAGGGGGCGACGGGGGTGGGTGGAGGGGTGAAGATCTCTGCTTCCTCAATGTGGTTGATGGAAACGATATTGAACTCCTCTTCCTCATCTTCTTCATCGAGTGAATCGAGATCGATCACGTCGTCAGTGTCTTCTTCGTCGTAGCCTGCTGCGTAGAGCTTGATCGTTTCTTCGTCTTGCAACATAACGTTCTCCCCCAACTACGTCTTTCTTGTATTGCGTTGAATCCGTCATCGATTCACTTGTATGACTCGAAGTCCGAATCACACTCCATGCGATAGAGATACACCACACGGATGGTGTCAACAGGATTACGCGTGGAGGCATGAAATAGCAAGCACCTTTTTAGGTGCAGTGCATTTTTTTCTACTGGCATCCCTGAAAGCGTCCACATAACGTGATGGGGATCACTTAGATTTCTTCTTTTTCTTTGCGGGGTGGGATGCGGTGGTGTGGCTGACTGCATGCGAATGGGCCTGCTGGGTGCGGCCATTGTGTGCCGTCCTGGTTGATGTATGCGCAGATGTGTGGCCGCTGTGCCGGCTATGCGTGCGGGTGTGAGGTGCAAGCCGGATGGGCGCGACGACGTAGAGCGAGCGGCCGGGTGCGACGCGATTGGAGGAGAGATGATTCCACTGGCGCAACTGCTCGACGCTGACACCGAAGCGATCTGCGACGGTGACGAGGGTATCGTTGCGGCGCATCTTGTAGCGCTCGCCGGGAGAGAGCCGGGCGCTTGCCGCGATGGGAATGACGAGTTCATCGCCAGGCTCGACGGGATCGGTGAGGCTATTGAGTGTGGTGATCTCGCTGGCGTGGGAGTGCAGCGACTCGGCAATCTGGTCGAGCGTCTCGCCGTCCTTGACAACGTGGAAGCGCCAACTGGTGCGATCTTCCACGGGAATGTTTTTGAGGCGCTGGATGAAGATGTCGTGGGTGCCGGGAGGAAGGTGCAGATCGTAGGGAGTGTCGGTGGGCGTGGAGAGGCGGAGAAGCGCGGGGTTGAGGGTGACGATCTCGGCGACGGTGGAGTTGGTGAGATCGGCGACGAGGCGCATGTCAATCGCGTAGGTGGTAGTGACTTCGTCGGAGAGCACAGGTGCGTCGGGGACGATGTTGGTGAGGCCGTAGAGCCTGGGGTTCTTGGCCATGATGGCGGCGGCGATGATGCCGGGAACGTAGTTCTTGGTCTCGGCGGGAAGAGCGTTGAGGCGGTAGAGCTGCCAGAAGTCTGCGTAACCTGTTCGAGCTACGGCGCGCTGTACGTTGCCGGGGCCCCAGTTGTAGGCTGCCATCGCGAGGTACCAGTCGCCGAACTGGTTGTAGAGCTCCTTCATGTACTTCGCGTAGGCGATGGTGGATTGCTCGGGATCGAAGCGCTCATCGAAGAAGCCGTTGCGCTCAAGGCCGTAGGCTCCGCGAAAGGGCATGAACTGCCACATGCCGCCTGCGCCTGAGCTGCCATTGACGACCTGGGGCTGAAAGCCGGACTCGGCCACAGCAAGATAGATGAGGTCCTGGGGCACGCCCTGGTCGTGCAGCGCCTTCGCGATCATGCCGCGGTAGCGGCCGGCGCGCTCAAGCGAACGCGCGAGGTGAGCGTGGCCGGCGGCAGAGTTGGTGAAGTAGTTGATCCAGCCGGCGACGTAGTCGTTGACGACGAGAGGGAGATCGGACTGCGTGGTCTTCAGTTCGTCGGCGATCTTGCCGACGAGCACGGGGTCGGGAGGGAAGGTGACCTCGTTGGCGGCGTTGAGCGGGGCCTCTTCGATCTGCTCGGAGAAGCCATTGCCCTGCTTGAGAGCGACGAGTTCGAGGGAGTTGATGGCGGAGAGAAGCTGGTCAAATTCGTCGGCGAGCTGCGGATCGTTTTTGAGATCCATGCCGCTGGAGAGCATGGTGTCGACGGCGAAGTCGAAGTCCTGACGGGCAGCGTCGAGGCGATTGGCGTTGTAGTTGGCGACGCCGGATTGATAGCTGGCCTGAGCCTTGGCGATGAGGGCCTGCACCTTCTGCGTGTGCTGTGCCGCGAGGATCTGCTGTGTGGCCTGCTGGGACTGGGCCTGGTCAGCGGCCTGCTGCTGCAGCGTGGGTGCCGTGGTGTTCGCCGCGGTATGGCCCGGAGAGGCGCTGCTGCCGGGGCTGGCGCCGGGGCAGCCAACGAGCGCAAGGAGCAGCGGCGCGCAGGCTGTGGCGAGGGCGCAACGCCCGACGAGAGAGGTAGTTTTCAGGTTCACCATCAACCTAGTCATTGTAAGGGTTCTGTCGAGACGAGTTTCTGCCAGTGGATGGATCAGCCACCATCTTCGACAGCAATTACGGTCGATTGGTCCGATTGTAGATGGTGAACCTTTCGTTCGTCGCTATACGCGAAATGCCGTTTCAAACCTAATAACGGAAGTTCGATGGTGTGATAGCTGGCCGCCGCAACCCCCAGAAGAAGCGCAAGATAAACCAGAAAAACTGCTACCCCCAGAAGATGGCCAACCAAGTTGGTCGAATCGGAAGCGGTCCCGGTTGTCACTTTCAAGTAATCATAAACATGATGCATATATCCGTCGGGAAGAAAGTGGATGAGATATAAGCCGTAGCTGTATCGCCCAAAGGTACGAAGGAGAGGAATGCTGCCGAGTCGATGAGCCCATGAATCGGGTTGTATAGCAAGAACGATCAACGACGCAAACAAAATCGAAGAGCCCAGATAACCGTAACGAACCATTGGCGCTTCAAAAGCTGACGCCGATCTTGACGCAATCACGGAAAGCACGAGAATGGTTGCTCCTGCGACCACGCCCCAGTTAATCTTCGTACGAGACAAAAACGTGAGTACTCTATCGCTGCGCAAGATGATTGCGATTGCGCCGCCGAACAGAAGATTGTCGAGTCGCATTGGCAGTTCAACATAGGGCGTTTCCCGCGGTAAACCAGTGTGGCCAACGACGACCCAGCGCAAAACAACGGCCAGTACGCTGCCTGCGCAGCAGACCCACAAGATTCGGCGCTTTGTTCGAACATAAGCAATTACTAATGGCCAAAAAAGGTAGAACTGCTCCTCGATGGCGAGAGACCAGAGGTGACCCGTACCGATCCAGCCAGAAATTCCAATGTTCTTTCCAAGATTCTGGATGATGTTGCTGCCGTAAATAAAGTATGGCAGCGCCCAAATAGTGGGTCTTCCACCCAGCGCGTAGTTCACTCCAAGCATGAGGCAGACGACCACCATGTAGACGGGGAAGAGCCTCAATCCGCGTCTGGCATAGAAGTTTCTAAAATAGTACGGCTGTTGCAGGGTGTCGTAAAGAATTCCTGTGATGAGAAAGCCGGATAGAACAAAAAATAGATCGACTCCCGTCCAACCGATTGTCGTGATCCGCGAGATTGGATCCTTAGCCGAACCAGGGTATTCATGGAAGAAGAAGACCATCAGAAAAGCCAAGCCCCGGATGCCGTCTAGACTTTGTAAGTGGTTTCGGTGAGTCAAATGGGGCATTACTGCGATCTCCTGCAAAAGCATTGATCTTCGGGCGCGCGGCACTCGGAACGCAACTACCACAAACGTACCACGGTCGATTTGTGACATTGCCACGTGACGAGGCGGACTGGGGCAGGAGGAGCCGCACCGTGTGGGGCCATGCGGGTGTTAAGATGGACAGTAAGGCCTTTTGCACTCCCAATGGATCCAAAGCATATACGGAACTTCGCGATCATCGCGCACATCGACCACGGAAAATCAACCCTTTCGGACCGGCTGCTTGAGCTGACCGGGAGTTTGACCTCGCGCGAGATGCAGGCGCAGGTGCTGGACGCGATGGACCTGGAGCGCGAGCGCGGCATCACGATCAAGGCGCACACGGTGCGCATGATGTACACGGCGTCGGATGGTCAGACGTACCAGTTGAACCTGATTGATACGCCGGGGCACGTGGACTTCAGCTATGAGGTGTCGCGGTCGCTGGCGTCGTGCGAGGGAGCGCTGCTGGTGGTGGATGCTTCGCAGGGCGTGGAGGCGCAGACGCTGGCGAATGCGTATCTCGCGATTGCCGGCGGCCTGGAGATTCTGCCGGTCATCAACAAGATCGATCTGCCGAGCGCGGACATTGAGCGCACCAAGGCGATGATTGAGAAGTCGGTGGGACTGCCGGCGTCGGATGCGGTGTGCGTGAGTGCGAAGACGGGACTGAATGTTGCCGACATTCTGGAGGCGGTGGTGATGCTGCTGCCGCCGCCGAAGGGTGATGCGGAGGCGCCGCTGCAGGCGCTGATCTTTGATTCGTGGTTTGATGCGTATCGCGGCGTGATCGTGCTGGCGCGCATTATCAACGGGCGGCTGCGCAAGGGCGATCGCATCAAGATCATGTCCAATGGCCGGCAGTTTGATGTGGAGTCGATGGGCGTGATGACGCCCAAGCCGGTGGTGCTGGATGAGTTGAGCGCGGGCGAGGTGGGGTTCTTTGTTGCGACGATCAAGAACGTCGCCGATACGAAGGTGGGCGACACGATTACGCATGTGGACCGGCCGTGCGTTGCGGCGCTGCCGGGATTTGAAGACATCAAGAGCATGGTGTTTGCCGGGCTGTATACGGTCGACTCGCACGAGCATGCGCTGCTGCGGGATGCGCTGGAGAAGCTGCGGCTGAATGATGCGAGCTTCAACTTTGAGCCTGAGTCGTCGGCGGCGCTTGGCTTTGGATTTCGCTGCGGATTTCTAGGGCTGCTGCACCTGGAGATTATTCAGGAGCGGCTGGAGCGCGAGTATAACCTCGACCTGATTACGACGGCGCCGGGCGTGCGGTACCAGCTCACGATGACGGATGGGTCGGTGCTGGAGGTGGATAATCCTTCGCGCTGGCCGGACCCGACCGAGATTGTTTCGATTGCCGAGCCGGTGATCACGGCGAAGATTCTGACCAACGAGGAGTATGTCGGCGGGATTCTGAAGCTGGTGGAGGATAAACGCGGACGTCAACAGAACTTCGAGTATGTGTCTGAGACGCGCGTGATGCTGACCTATGAGCTGCCGCTGAATGAGATTGTGCTGGACTTTTATGACCGTCTGAAGTCAGTGTCGCGCGGCTATGCGTCGCTGGATTATCACCTGGCGGGATCTTGGATTTCACCGATGGTGAAGATGGATATTCTCATTGGCGGCGATCCGGTGGATGCGCTGTCGATCATCGTGCACCGCGATGCGGCGTATGAGCGTGGCAAGGCTCTTGTGTCGAAGATGCGTGAGTTGATTCCGCGGCAGATGTTCGAGGTCGCAATTCAGGCGGCGATCGGGTCAAAGGTGATTGCACGCGAGACGGTGACGGCGATTCGCAAGAACGTGATTGCGAAGTGCTACGGCGGAGACATCAGCCGCAAGCGCAAACTGCTGGAAAAGCAGAAGGAAGGCAAGAAGCGGATGAAGCGGATTGGCAAGGTCGATATCCCGCAAGAGGCGTTCCTGGCGGTGTTGAAGGTAGGAGAAGAGTAAGACGAGGCTGCACGTAAAGCTGCAGAGATGCGAAGAAGGGGTTGCAAGACGTGAAAATGGAGGCCCGGAGGCCTCCATTTTCTTGCGACTTGGTTGCTGATTTGGTGGGGAACGACTACTGCTTCGGACCGGCAGCAGGAGCGCGGTGCGGAGCCGGAGTCGGCGGCGGGAGCGGAGCTACGCCGGAGGCTACGTTGTAGGCGTCGATGGCGGCCTGGGTGATGTCGGTCGTCTGCTGCCACCAGAGCACGGTGGGGAGCTGCTGCTGTCCGCCGATGTTCAAGAGCAGCGTAAAGCCGTGCTCCTGAGCGTACTTGACAGCGGTGCCGCCGAACTTCTGGGCAACCTTGCCGTAGGCTTCCTGCACGTCGGTGTTATAGGCATTCTGCGCATCTTCTACATCACGCTGAAGCGCCTTCTCCTTGGTGTCGATAGCCTTGAGGCGGCTGGCGCGCTCCTCATCGGAGAGGGTTGCGGGCAGGGCCTGATACTGCTTCTTGAGGGAGTCGACTTCGGCGGACTGTGCCTGGATCGCATCCTTCTTCGGCTCATACTTTTTCTGGATGTCGGCGACGGCACGCTGGCCTTCGTTGGTGGCGACGACACCCTGCTCGAAGGCAATGACGGCGACCTTGGCGGGGATGGCCTCGGGCTTTACCTCGACCGGAGCTGTAGGGGTTGCGCGGGCAGGAGCGGGGGCCTTGGCGGCCGTGGACTGTGCGACGAGGGAGGAAGCTGCGAGGCCGGTTGCCAGCGCAGTAGCAAAGACAAGGGTGCGGTTCATGCGGTGTTTGAGACTCCTTAAAGGATCCGGATTCCGGAGATTACGGCTGGGTTACTCCCGGCGCAAAGCGCCGCAGGGAAGGCTGCCGCACCTTCCTCCACCCGTTGGAACACCCGAGGGTGTTGCCAGCTTGCTCTGTCTCATCATCAAAAAAATGAAGGAGAGGGTCGCGGGCGCGAGAGGACAGTCGGCTGACCGCAATTATAGGAGACGCGTTGGGCTCGGTCAATCAAGCGCGGAGAATCGGCTGGGTGCAGAGGACGCGGGTCTCTTCCGAAAAACGGAGATTCGGTGTCGGCTCTTCCTGTTTTTGGTGGCATTCCATGAGCGGTCTGCGGACTTTATGGGGAAAATAGCAGTTTCCGTTTGGCATGGAGATTGCTTCTCTTTTCTATGTTCGGGTTCAAGTCGCTGACCAGAGTGCTTGACGGACGGATGCTTGGAGCCTGAGCGGTTTTCGGGCGAAGGGATGCAGATTTCCCCATTTAGAGGGATTTCCCCCACCAAGCAGGTTCCACAAGGGCTTCGGCTCCTAGAGGACCATTCTGGAGGCCAGTGACTGGCTGTTAGGGGCTGAGGGCCATCTTCCGGGGAGGGGAGATGGCCCGAGGACTTTCGGCGGGGATTATAGCCGTGCATGGAAAGGGGTTATCTCCATGGTTTCTCAGGCTGATTCCCGGATGCGTAAGGATATTTCTTTCTCGGTTGCACTTCTCTCGCACCAAGCGTAAGATCATGTTGTTCCGTAGGCTAAGGGGTTTCGATCGCGCCGTGAGTCCCCCGGTGAGGTTGTTTACCTTGATGAGCCGGTAGAACAGTTAGCGTGGGTTCCCGCAGATGCCGGTGCAGTAGGACAAGGCATATGGGTTGCGAGGATCGTAGCCATTCGCTCCAGGATCAACCGATAGCGTGCTGCGGAGATCTGGACCAAGATGAGGTTCAATCAGATTTGGCGAACCCAAGAGTCGCTCCAGGAATGTAGTAGAGACGCTGAGCCAAACAATGAGGGCTGAGCGGGATTTGGGGTAGTAGACGCAGAACGAAGGCTTCACTCCCAACGATGGATTTGTAATGAACAGGTAATTCAAGAGCAGTAAGCCGTTTGCCGGGTGTGGCAGGCGGGCCGGGAATGGCCTAGGGGCGCAATCGCCCAGACGGTAACAGTTGCCGGCAAGGTACGACAAATCATCTTTGAGTCAACGCTTGAGAGAGACTACGATTGACCCGTTTCGGAGACAGTCCCGGTTCGGTCCAGTATGGACTGAAGGGCTCATACAGCGACACGTCCGAGACGCCTCAAGCACCCAATTGCAAGGGGAAATCACAGCACCATGTCAGAGCAGAATGTAGCAGAGGCTTCGTCGTACAACGCGACGGAAGAGTATAGCGGCGAGGACTACGGCAACTCGGACTTCGAATCTTCGGAGTCGGGAGATGCCAGCGATGGCGGTCAGCCCGGGCCGGGTATGGGCCAGAGCAAGAGCAGTCGGCGGCGGCGGCGCAAGCGGAAGAATAAGGTGGCCGGGGATGGTCAGGCTGTCGCCGGTGGCGACGGAGATGCGGGTCCGCAGGCTGCGCCGCTGGTGATGGAGGGTGAGAGCCTGGCGCTGGCGGCGTCGGCTGCGCCGCAACAGGCGCGTCGGCCGCAGACAGGTGGCCAGCAGGCCAATGGTCAGGGTCAAGGTCAGGCGCAGGGCGGCAAGCGCTGGAAGAAGAAGTTCAGGGACCGGGAGCGGCGGCCGGGCGGCGGCGGCGGTGGTCGCAACGAGAACCCGGGGAATGACTTCCGGGCGGAGGCTGGCGCGTCGAATGGCGGCGGATATGGCGGGGGGAACGGCTATCGGCCGGACAACTTCGGCAACCAGGCGGGCGGGTTCAAGCGCAAGGGCAAGGGCGGCGGCGGACAGCCTCGCGAGCGCGGGTTCGTAGGGCCGATGGACCATAGCTATCGGGCGTCGGGGGAGTTTGGCGATACGCCGCCGTCGACGATCCAGATGCCGGGCCAGGGACGGCGGAGCGGGCATCGCCATACGGGCGACTCGCAGCCGATCGACCGCTCGATGCCGCGGCCGATTCCGATTCCGGAGGGAGCGCAGACCCACATCTACTTCTTCATCGAGGAACTGTTCTTCCAGGCCAAGATCCAGGAGACGGCCAAGAAGCTGGGCGTGAAGGTTGCGTTCATGAAGAACGACAAGGAAGCACTGGCGGAGATGACCGACGGCGAGGAGAACAAGCCCGCGCTGATCGTGTTCGACCTGAACAATGCGAACGCCAAGCCGCTGACGCTGATTCCGAAGCTGAAGACCAAGCTGAAGCGCTCGGCGTCGATCGTCGGGTTCCTCTCGCACCTGCAGGGCGACCTGAAGGCCAAGGCTGTTGAGGCCGGCTGCGATGTGGTGATGCCGCGCGCTGCCTTCTCGCAGAACCTGCCCAATCTCCTCCGGCGCTATGGCGTTGAGGAGGAAGAGGAAGTCAACTTCAATCGGTAAGAGCTAAGAGCAGGAAATAGGAAACAGGAAGTAGAAGAGGCGCTTGGTTCTTTGGCGGAGGTTCGCCGGGAGCGGGCGCCTTTTCGTTTGGGGCCTGACACCCCACCCCCCTCCCCCCCGTACTTTTCGCTCAAGGTATTCAAAACAGGTGGGTTGCTGCGTTTTTGCGGGTAAAGTATTCGATTCAGGGGAGTTGCGGGTATCCTATTCTATCGATGGGGGTTAGCTGGCACACGATGCGCCGTATGCAGTGATTGGGTTTGGCTGTTTTGCCCCTGTATCCATTGTAGCGAGTGGGTGTGGGGTGCTATGCCAGATTTTGGAAATATAAATCGCCAGTGTTGACGGGGGTTTTGTGGGTTCTGGAGGGTTCAGGGGGGTTGACAAGGTGTGGGGCGGCGACGGGAGGACGGGCGGAAGGCTTCCTGGGGAGTGGGGGCGGCATCCTAGCGGGTGAGGAGATGTATCCATGCCTATGCAAACCAAGACCCACTCGCCTGCGGCTGAACGGCACTTGCAGGCCGCGCACGCTCATGAGGCCGCTGCGGCCTCGCATGACAAGAACGACCACATGGGAGCGCACGAACATTCCAAGCGCGCGATGGAGTTGTCGCGCGAAGCGCATGAGCACTCGGAACGGATGCTGAAGGAGAAGCTGGAGGTCGTCAGCGAGGGGCGGCAGCGGTAGTCCTGCGCGGACGGCGGGAGGCTTCGGCGTGGCTGCGGGCCGGAGGGGTGGGCCGGAGGGGTGGGCGGCCGGGAGGAAGACAAGTCAGTCGTTCCGGCTGCGCCTGCACTCCGGCCTGCGGCAGCATGGAAAAAGGCCTTTCCGCTGACGCCTATCCTAGGGCTTCGCCCCAGGCTGGTATATGTCGCGCCGTTGGCGCTGGGTTAGTCGTCGGTGAGGTTGAGGGTGAGGTTCTGGGGGCATCGGCGCGGCTGCGAGGGGCCTTTTTGAAGGTGACGTCGCGGACGTGGAGGGGGCGCTGGAGGCGCTGGGTGCCGTTGAGCAGGCCTGCGATGGTGAGGAGTTGGAGGCGGGGGTATTTGCTGCCGTCGGCTGAGGTGTAGAAGCCAGCTTCGGCGGCCTCTTTCTGCATGGGTTTGGTGGGTTCGGCGAAGGAGATGTAGACGCCGATCTCGGCGCGCTCGCGCTGGAGGACACCGATGAGGTCGCGGACTTCGGCGACGCCGATGTTCTGGCCTCCTTTGACGGAGAAGATGATTTGTTTGGAGTCGCCGGAGCGGTCGTCGTGAAAGTAGAGGCGGCCGTCGATGCCGCGGTCGGCACCTTTCTTGATGGCTTCGGCGGGGCGGGCTCCGCAGAGGCCGAGCGCCCAGTATTGGAACTGATATTTGTTTTCGGCGGCGAGTTGTTCTGCGCCGCGCACGTCGGTGGGTTCGCCGATGACCTGATAGGTCTTGCGGACTTCGGGGCCGAAGGCGTCGTCGAGGCGGGTTTTGATGAGGCCGATGGCGAGGTGGGTGATGTCGATCCCGATCCAGCGGCGGTTGAGCTTTTGGGCCACCTGTACTGTGGTGCCACAGCCGCAGAAGGGGTCGAGGACTACGTCGCCTTCGTTGGAACTGGCTTTCAGGATGCGTTCTAGGAGGGCCTCTGGTTTTTGGGTGGGGTAGCCGAGGCGCTCTTGGGCTTGCGAGTTGATGGGTGGGATGTCCGTCCAAACATTTCCCATTAGAACGCCCGAGGACTGTTCCAGGTATCGCTTAAGCTGGGGCCGTTTTGAGAGGCTGTTTGGATACTGGATTCTCCCCTCATCATCGAGCTTCGCCATCGTCTCGCGGGAATATCTCCATCCAAGTGGCGGAGAAGGAAATCCTTTCCATTCGTACATCATGTTTGGGCGGGGGCTTGGGCTAGTCATATTATCCAGTCTGTAGCGGCCCTTGTCGTCAGAGTACCGATACTTCGTTTCTAGATATTTCTCACTATGCTCCGCATATGGTGGGTTCCAGATAACACTGCTGGATTTGCTGTAGTACAAAATTGAATCCGAAACATCACTCCAACGTTTCGAGTCACTATGCGTATTTGTTCTCTTCCAAATGATCTCTGTGCGAAACATTTGCGGGCCGAGCACAGCATCCATAATGAGTTTGAGGTAGTGGCTGGCGGTGGGGTCGCAGTGGAGGTAGATGGAGCCGGATTCTTTGAGAATGCGGCGGAGTTCGACTAGGCGGGGGGCCATCATGGCGAGGTAGGCGAGCATGTCGGAGCCGCCGAGGAGGGTGCGGAAGGCTCGCATGGCGTCGGCTACGCGGCCGCCGCTCTCGACGACCTCCTGATAGGTGCGCTCGGCTTCGAGGTTCCACTCCCAACTGTCTTTGAAGGCGGTGATCTGGGAGGCGGAGCGGCTGCCGTCCTTCTCGGCGAAGAGGACGTTGTAGTCCTGCCGGGAGTTGAAGGGCGGGTCGAGGTAGATGAGGTCGACGGACTGGTCGGGGATGTAGTCGCGGAGGACTTCGAGGTTGTCGCCGTAATAGAGCTTGTTGGTGGGGTCGGACATGCGCTGGGTTGAGGGTAGCATCCTGGCGGGGTGTGCGGGGGAAGAACTGCCAGCGGGATTTGGGGCGGGGTGGGGCTAGACGGTGCTTTGCTTGACGAAGGCGCGGGCGGCCAGCAGGATGGCGGCGGTGCCCATCAGGGTGAGGATGAGGGCGTTGCGCCAGAGGTCGGTGAAGCTGGAGCCGCGCAGGACGATGCCGCGGATGATCTCGATATAGTACCGCGCCGGGATGACGGCGCTGATGGCGCGGAAGAAGCCGGGCATGGTGGAGATCTGGAAGATGTAGCCGGAAAGGAAGACCGAGGGCAGGATGGTGCCCATGGAGAGCTGGAAGGCTTCGGCCTGGGTGTGGGCGCGGGTGGAGATGATGAGGCCGAGGCCGAGGACCGTGAGCAGGAAGGGAAGCGACAGGAGCAGCAGCACGAAGACGCTGCCGTGGATGGGCACCTGGAAGATGACGCGCATGATGGTGAGGATGAGGCAGAGCTCTCCGAAGGCGAGCGCGCCGTAGGGGATCATCTTGCCGAGCATGAGGCCGAGGGGCGCGATGGGGGTCATGGTGAGCTGCTCGAGGGTGCCGCGCTCGCGCTCGCGGACCAGCGAGAGGGCGATGAGCAGGATGGTCATGGTCTGGAGAAGGACGGCGATGAGGCCGGGGATGAAGAAGTTGGCCGAGCGGGTGGCGGGGTTGTAGAGGACCGAGGGGCGGACCTCGATGGGCTGGGCGGTGAGGCCGGGGATGCGGGCGAGGGACTGCTCGAGGGCGACGCCGGTGGAGGCGTCGACGGCGATGCCTGCGACCGAGGAGTCGGAGCCGTCGACCAGAACGAGGACGCTGGCGGTGGTGCCCTGCTGGAGGTTGCGGGCGTAGTCGGTGGGGATGCGGATGGCGACGCGGGCGCGGCCGGAGCGCATGGTCGCGTACATGGCCGGAGCCGATTCAACGTACGTGGTGACCTTGAAGATGTCGGAGGCGGCGAAGGCCTGGATGAGGCTGCGGCTCTCCTGGGTGTGGGATTCGTCGAAGATGACGGTGGGAACCTGGCGAACGTTGGTGTCGACTGCGTAGCCGAAGAGGAAGAGTTGGATGATGGGGATCAGCAGCGCGAAGAAGAGCGTGGTGGGGTCGCGCAGGATGTGCGTGAACTCCTTGCGTGCGACGGGGCGAAGGCCGAAGATCCTGCTGTGGCGCGAAGCCGGAGTTGAGGTGGGCAGCGTCATTTTTGCTCACCCATGATGTGCAGGGTGAGGGTGACGAAGATGTCTTCGAGCGAGGGCTGGATGGTGCGGAGGGTGAGTTGGGGGAAGGCGGCGCGGAGGTTGTCGATGGCGGGGGTTTCTACGAGTGCGTGGATGGAGCGGCCGAAGATGGTGGCCTCGCGGACGCCGGGGAACTGGCGGAGCTGGGCGAGCAGGACGGAGACCTGAGGGGACTCGACTTCGAGGCGGGAGGTGTTGGGAGGGTTGGCGTCGGGTAGCTGCTGGAGGTCGGCGACGGAGCCGAGGGCGATGAGTTTGGACATGTAGATGTAGCCGAGGCGGCCGCAGCGCTCGGCCTCGTCCATGTAATGCGTGGTGACGAAGAAGGTGACGCCCTGGCCCGCGAGCTGGAAGAAGAGGTCCCAGAGGGAGCGGCGGGCGACGGGGTCGATGCCGGCGGTGGGTTCGTCGAGGAAGACGACCTCAGGCGAGTGAATGATGGCGCAGGCGAGGGCGAGGCGCTGCTTCCAGCCGCCGGAGAGTTGCGAGACGCGGCGGGTGAAGTAGGGATGGAGGCTGGTGAGGTCGAGGAGTTCGGCGATGCGGGCGCGGGCGGCGGCGGTGGAGAGGCCGTAGGCGGCAGCGTAGAAGTTGAGGTTCTCCTGGACGGTGAGGTCTTCGTAGAGGCCGAACTTCTGGGACATGTAGCCGACGTGCTGCTTGATGTCGGGGGCGTGCTGGCGGACGTCCATGCCGAGGATGGTGGCGTCGCCGGAGGTGAGCGGGATGAGGCCGCAGAGGGCGCGGATGATGGTCGTTTTCCCCGAGCCGTTGGGGCCGAGGAAGCCGAAGAGCTCGCCGCGATCGAGGTGGAAGCTCACATCATCGACGGCGGTGACGGCGCCGAAGCGGATGGTGAGGTGCCGGGCGTCGATGACAGCGTCGGTGCCGCTCATTTCAGGGTTACCGTGGCGGCCATGCCGGATTTGAGGATGTCGTCAGGGTTGTCGACGTGGACCTTGACGCCGAAGACTTCGTGCTCGCGGTCGTCGCGGGTCTGTACGTTGCGGGGGAGGAACTCGGCTGCGGAGGCGATCTCCTGGATGGAACCGGTGAAGTGGCGGCCGCCAAGGGAGTCAACCGTGACGGTGGCGGCCTGGCCGACCTTCAGGCGGCTGAGGTCGGTTTCGGGTACGTAGACCTTGACCCAGAGCTGCGACGATTCGAGCAGGGTGATGACGATCTGGTTGGCCGGGACGAGGTCGCCGGGGCGGACGCTGACGGTCTCGACGGTGGCGTTGGCGGGGGAGACGAGGTGGGCTTCGCGGAGGCTGGCGTCGAGCTCGGCGACATGGGCGAGGGCCTGGGCGAGGCGGCCTTTGCCGGCGAGGATGTCCTGGCGGCGGAAGCCCTGGTGCATGAGCTTGTCGGCGGCGAGGGCCTGCTGATAGCGGTTGCGTGCGGCCTGAATGTCTTCGGCACGGGTGCCGGCTTTGAGCAGGGCGAGGTGCTCGCGGGCGGATCTGGCGAGCTGGGCGGTGTTGTCGCGCTGGGCGGTGTAGGAGTCGAACTGCTGCCGGGAGATGATGTCTTTTGCGGCCAGCGGCTTCATGCGTTCGTAGGTCGCGGCGGCATCAAGGGAGTTGGCGCGGGCGGCGGCGTAGTCGGCGCGGGCCTGGGCGATGTCCTGCGGGCGGGGGCCGTTGAGGGCTTCGTCGTAGAGGGCCTTGTTTTCGCGGAGGGTGGCGTCGGCCTGGGCGATCTCCTGGGGACGGTTGCCGCGCTGGAGGCGGTTGTAGTCGGCCTGGGCCTGGAGGACGGTGGCCGCAGCCTGATCGCGCTGGGCCTGCAACTCGGGCGCGTCGAACGTGACCAGCGGGGCGTTGGCGGAGATGCGCTGGCCCTCCTCGACGAAGACGGCGGTGACGCGGCCGCCGATCTTGGAGCCGATCTGGATCTCGCGGGTCTCGATGGTGCCCGAGTAGGCGAGTGGGGTGGCGCGGTGCGAGAGGACGTAGGCGAGGATCGCGGCAAGGACAACGACCACTGCGATGATCACCAGGATGATGCGCTTGCGCTGCATGGGGATGCTGGTCTCCCGAGGCTACAGGATGACTATAAATGCACGGGAGCCGCGGGGATGTGTTCCGTGGGCCAGGGCAACTACCGGGGCTCTTCGCTGAGCCCTGAATGACAACGTGAGCCCCGACCCACGCCGCGATTCTCACGATCCTCTGCCTTCAATCCTCTACACTCTGCTTTATGGTCTCCACCGCCGCCCGCTCCCGCCTCAGTATCGTCCTCGTCGGCGCGCGCAACCCCTCGAACATCGGCGCAGCGGCACGCGCCATGCAGGACTTCGGCTTCTCCGACCTCCGCATCGCCAACGACTTCGCCGCGCCATTTGAAGCCGCGCAACTCGAAGCCAAGTCCGCCGTCGCCGCCGCCGACGTCATGCGCAATGCCCGCCGCTTCGATACCCTCGCCGCCGCCATCGCCGACTGCACCCTCATCGTCGCCACCACCGCCATCGGCGAGCGCCAGCTCAAGCACCCCATCCTCCCTCTGCAGCAGGCCACCCCCCTCATCCTCGCCGCCATGAACACTCCGGATGCCCCATCCCTCACCACTGAGACATCGGCTGGCGACAATCCCCAGCAACTCACCAGAGTCGCTCTGCTCTTCGGCTCCGAAAAGACCGGCCTCACGAACGACCAGCTCTCCCACGCCACGCTCCTCACCACCATCCCCATGTATGCCCCGGAGGGTGAGCGCCACCTCTCCATGAACCTCGGCCAATCCGTCGCCGTCTGCCTCTACGATCTCACCCGTGGCGGCCTCGAATCCTCCATCGAAATTCCACCCCTCCACGAAGCCCTCTCCACCGCCGAAGACCGCGAGCGCCTCACCCAACTCCTCCTCGACGTCCTCCACGCCACCGGCTACACCCGTCGCTTCCCGGCCAACGCCTCCGAGCCGCTGGTCCGCCAGCTCATCCAGCAGCTCGGCGCCTCCCACCGCGAGGGCATGACCCACCGCCAGGCCGAAACCCTGATGGGCATCCTCCGTCAGATCCTCTGGCACGAACGCAACCAACCCCGCGCCTGACCCGTCGCGACCAGGCTGACCTCTCGACCGGAGCAGCGCTTTTGCCGCGCAATCGAGAGGCCGGCAGCACCCTCATCCCAGAACCGTGCTGAGAGTGTTCTCGCGCAGCCCAACATTGCGTTGAGAGTGCTCTGAAACTCACGCGGAAAACGCCTCCACCCCAGCCCGATAGAATAGAGCCTGTGGCCGATCTACTCGCAAACATGAACCCCCAGCAGCGCGAGGGAATCCTCGCCGTGGACGGCCCCGTGCTTCTGCTCGCCGGCGCCGGAAGCGGTAAAACCCGCGTCATCACTCACCGCATCGCGTACCTCATCGAAGAGCGCGGCGTCTCCCCCGACAACATCCTGGCCGTCACCTTCACCAACAAGGCCGCCAAAGAGATGGGCGAGCGCGTCGAAAAGATCCTCGGCCACAGCACCCTCGCGCAACCCACCATCGCCACCTTCCACAGCTTCTGCGTGCGCGTCCTCCGCCGCGATATCGAGGCCCTGCGTGTTGGCAATACAGGACTTACCCGCAGCTTCGCCATCTACGACGAGACCGACCAGCAAGCCGTCGTCAAACAGGCCCTGAAGCGCCTATCTCTTGACGACAAAGCACTTAAGCCCCGCGTAGCCCTCGGCCGCATCTCCTGGGCCAAGAACCACATGATCGACCCCCAGGAGTACTTTCTCGCCAGCACCAACCCCATGGAAGAGAAGATCGCCCACATCTTCGAGATCTACAAGAAGGAGCTGGCGAAGGCTAACGCATTGGATTTCGACGACTTACTGCTCGAAACCGTGCGCCTGTTGAAGTCCTCCAGCGAGGTCCGTGAGCGTTACAACCGTCGCTACAAATACCTCTTAATCGACGAATATCAGGACACCAACCGCCCCCAGTACGAGCTAATGAAGCTGCTCGGCAAACACGGCAACGTCTGCGTCGTCGGCGATGAAGATCAGTCCATCTACTCCTGGCGAGGCGCGGATATCCGCAATATCCTTGAGTTTGAGAAGGATTTCCCTAAAGCCCGCACCATCCGGCTGGAGCAGAACTACCGCTCCACGCAGATCATCCTCGAAGGCGCCAGCGCCGTTGTGGCCCAGAACACGCAGCGAAAGGGCAAAAACCTCTTCACCACCCGCGAGGGTGGCTCGCTCATCGGCTACTACGAGGCGCCTGACGGCGAAAACGAAGCCCTCTTCATCGCCGACCGCATTGCCAAATACTTCCGGGACGTCGCCGCCGGCACCGACAATCCGGCCGAAACTCCGCGCTGTGCCGTTCTTTACCGCACCAACTCGCAGTCGCGACTGGTCGAAGAGGCTCTGCGCCGCTATCAAATCAAGTACCACATGGTCGGCGGCTTCAGCTTTTACGACCGCGCCGAGGTCAAGGACATCCTCAGCTACCTCAAGCTGGTGCAGAACCCGCACGACTCCATCGCCCTGGGCCGCGTGGTGAACTCTCCGCCGCGCGGCGTCGGCAAAACCACCATGGAAACCCTTGAGCGGATTGCGCTTACCACCGGAATGAGCTCCTGGGACGCTATCGCCCGCGCCGTCGATGAAAAGCTGCTCCCGGCCCGCGCGCTCGCTGCCCTCAGCAACTTCCGCAAGCTCATCGAGGATGCCCGCGCGATGCTCGGCCCCGACTTCGCCGCCAGCCTGAGCAGCGATGTCGCTATCGAGGCCGACGCCAACATATTGACTGGCAACGAGTTCGACGACGACGCAACCATCAGCCTTGGACCGTCTGCCGACGACAATGCCGCGAACTTCGACTTTGGCTTTGCCGCAAACGAGCAACCAGACGAGCAGCCCCCACTTTCCATCGCGGCCAACGACGCGGGCACGGACTTCGACACCAGCTTCAACTTCGACTTCGACTTCGGCCCCAGCGAGGAGATCAGCACGATCGCCCCGGAAAATGCGCACATCGAAGAGCCGCCCGCCGCCGCCGTCAGCATCAATCCCTTCGCCCCGGTTCCGCTCAAACAGAGTGCCTTTGACGCAGCGAAGGAGCGCCTCGACCGCATCGTCACAGCCCAGGCGGGTGATCACGACGCCGCCAATGAGGCGGATGCACGTGCCTTCCGCAAACCCGGCAGCCCCGCAACCCTCCCTGAGCTCATCAAGTTCCTCAACGATCGTTCCGGCTACATTCGTGCCCTCGAAGACGAAGCCACGCCGGAGAGCTTCTCCCGCATCGAGAATCTCAAGGAACTCGCAAACGCCGCGCAGGACGCGACCTCACGCGGCGAAACGCTCTCCGAATTTCTCGACCACGCGGCGCTG
The DNA here is from genome assembly GCA_021780415.1 of Acidobacteriota bacterium. The sequence continues at coordinate 31,810 of JAJXYW010000055.1, read as the reverse complement.
GTCTCCGATGCCGACTCCTACTCGGCCGAGGCTCGCGTCACGCTGATGACCCTGCACGCCGCGAAGGGGCTCGAGTTTCCGCTGGTCTTTCTGGCGGGAATGGAAGAAGGCCTCTTCCCGCACTCGCGCACGCTGCAAGACCCAACGCAGATGGAAGAGGAGCGCCGCCTCTGCTACGTCGGCATGACGCGCGCCATGGACACTCTCATCATGACGCGCGCACGCTATCGCCGCCGCTATGGCAACGACAGCCCCGAGTCTTCGATGCCCTCGCGCTTCCTCGAAGAGGTGCCCTCGCGGCTGATCGAAGACCTCTCCCCCGCCAGCTACGGCGGCGCCTACGCAACGCCCTATCCACAGCGCAGCAAGCGCATCGCGGGCGGCGACGACTTCGGCAGCGAACGCCACTACTCCTACGAAGACGAGTCGCAGGACACCGGCAGCGGTCCAAAATCCTACGCAGCGCAGCGTTTTGGCGCCGTCAAACGCGGCACTGGCAGCGGCCCGCTGGACAATACCGCCGCCTTCTTCGGCAAAAGCGGAACCTTCGGCAAAGGTGCGTCGGCGGGCTTCGCGTCCAGGCCACGCATGGAAGTTTCTGCGCCCACCGGCCGTACCGGTCTCGGCAAAGGGGCGAGGGTTCGCCACCCGAAGTATGGCGAAGGCATCATCTTCGCTCGAGAAGGAGACGGCGAAGATGCCAAGCTTACCGTACAATTTAGGAGTCACGGCATGAAGAAGCTGGTCGAGAAGTTCGCCCAGCTCGAACGGCTCTAACTGAGCCTGCTCGCCTGTAGGCCGGCGGCGCCGAACACATATTCGAGTAGAGAGAGAAGACACAGCATGGCAGATACCTCCAGCATCACCGATAAAATCGAGCGCAAGAAGGTCAAACGCGCCGCACGCAAAGCTGCTGCTCCCAAGGCTCCCCGCACCGGAGCCCGTGGCGAGAACAAGGCCAAGATCAAGAAGGCAGCTCGCGGCCAGTCCAAACGCTAACGCACGCGATCCTCACCCAACGGCGAGCGGAGAAGCCTCCGTTCGCCGTTGTTCTTCATGATCCTTCCATCGAATCCGTCGCCCCCTCGCCAGCCAGCCTTCTCCCGCTTACAATCGTTGCTAATCGAATCATCTTTCACGACGAGGCATGAGCACCCTGGCACGACAAATCTTCGCCACCAAGTCCATTGACAAGCTCATCCACGAGTCGGAGATGCCCGAGACGGCGCTCAAGAAGACCCTCGGTCCCGTCTCGCTCACTGCTCTTGGGATTGGCGCTGTCATCGGATCGGGAATCTTCACGGTAATCGGCACCGCCATCGCCGGCGAAAAGTTCGACACTACCTCCATCCTCCACGCGCCCGTGGCCGACTACATCATCCACCACTCGGCGCTTGCTGGCCGCCCCGGAGCTGGCCCTGCGCTGGCGCTCTCGCTGGTCCTGGTCGCCATCATCTGCGCGCTCACCGGTCTCTGCTACGCCGAGCTCGCCAGCATGATCCCCATCGCCGGCTCCGCCTACACCTATACCTACGCCACCATGGGCGAACTCATTGCCTGGATCATCGGCTGGGATCTCATCCTTGAATACGCTGGCTCCAACATGAGCGTCAGTGTTGGTTTCGCCGCGCATATCGTTGACCTCATGGACTGGTTCGGCATTCATCCGACCGCTAAATGGATCTCCCCGGCCTTCCTTCCCGGTGGACTTCAGGATCTCAGTTCCAACTGGATCTACCAGCCCGGCTGGCACTTCGGCTTCAACATCCCGGCCTTCCTGATCGTCCTTCTGCTCACTGTCGTGCTGGTGCGCGGCATCCGCGAATCTGCCCGCACGAACAACATCATGGTGCTGGTCAAACTCGCCGCTATCCTCATCTTCCTCTTCGCCGGGGCGCAGTTCATCAAGCCCGCGCTCTACCATCCCTTCGCTCCCAGCGGATGGTCCGGTATCCTCACCGGCGGCTCCATCATCTTTTTCACCTACATTGGTTTCGACTCGGTTTCCACGGCCGCCGAAGAGTGCCGCAACCCGCAGCGCGACCTCCCCATCGGCATCATTGCGACGCTCATCGTCTGCACCGTCCTCTACATCGGTGTCGCTGTCGTCCTCACCGGCCTCGTTCCCTGGCAGAGCATGGTGGACGACGCTGCCCCCGTCGTCAATGCGCTCAAGAAGCTCTCCGTTCTGCCAGGCGGGCACTCTCTCCACTGGGTTCGGCTCTTCGTCCTTATCGGCGCCATCACGGGCATGATCTCGTCCATCCTCGTCTTCCAGCTTGGCCAGTCCCGCGTCTGGTTCGCCATGTCCCGCGATGGCCTGCTGCCCGGCTTCTTCTCCAAAGTCAGCCGCAAGTACCGTACCCCGGCCATCGCCACGTGGGTAGCGGGCATCGTCGTCGCCATCCCCGCCGGCCTCTTCGACATCGGAACACTCACTGACCTATCCAATATCGGTACCCTCTTCGCATTCGCTCTGGTCTCGATCGGCGTCATCATCCTGCGCTACAAAGACCCGGACCGCCACCGCAGCTTCCGCGTGCCCTTCGGCCCCGTCATCCCCAGCCTGAGCGTGCTCTTCTGTATTCTGCTGATGGCCGGCCTGCCGATCATCACCTGGCTCCGCTTCTTCGTCTGGCTGTCGATTGGCCTGGTGATCTACGTCTTTTACAGCCGCAAACGCAGCGAGTTCTATAAGGGCTGAAGCATGGCCTATTGGATCGATACCGACTCCACGGCAAAGCTTGCCATCATGCCCATGCCGCATGGAGGCAGCCGGCTTGACGACGAAATTCGCACACTCAGGCGCGAAGGCGTCCAGGTACTCGTCTCCCTGCTGCCGCCGGACGAAGCAGCCGACTTCGGTCTGGAACACGAAGAGGCCGCGTGCGCTGCCCGTGGCATCCAGTTCCGCAGCTTCCCCATCCCCGACCGCGACGTTCCCGACTCCGTCGAAGCCTTTCTCCGATTCATCGACACGCTGCATTACGACCTGCTCCAGGGCCGTAGTATTGCTGTGCACTGCCGCGCAGGCATTGGACGATCCGCCCTGCTGCTGGCCGCCCTCCTGCGCCGCGAAGGCCTCTCCGCCGACGACGCCTTTCGGCGCATCTCCTACGCGCGCGGCATGCAGACCCCCAACACTCCCGAACAACTCCGATGGGTTGAGAATCTCCGCCTCGGAGTCTGATCGAATTCCGCCGCGGGCATCCAATCCTAGCGATGTCCTACAACTTCATCACCGCCGAGTGACGCAAACTCGTCGTCACGCAGAGCGCCATCGCCTTCCGATCCGGTGGTCACTTCACCACATGACCGGCTCTCCACCCCCTGCCGCACAATTGGCTACACTAGGACGATGGTCCGCACCCGGCAAATTCCAAAGTCCGACCAGCCCGACCCCGAAGTCTGGCTGCGCGGTCTGCCCAAGGCCGAGCTCCACCTGCACCTCGAAGGCTCCATCACGCCCGAGACGCTCGTCGAGCTCTCCCTCCGCAACGACCCCCACCCGCTCACGCTGGCCGACGCCTGCCTGGTCTACAGCTACACCGATTTCCCCAGCTTCCTCATGAGCTTCAAGGCCGTCACCGAGCGCCTGCACACCGCCGCCGACTACGAGACCATCACCTACAACATGCTCCGCGACCTCGCCGCGCAGGGCGTTCGCCACGCCGAGGTCTACATCTCCATCGGCATCCTCTACCACTTCGCTCGGCTCGACGTCGACGAAGTCATGGCCGCCATCGAGCGCGGACGCCTCCGCGGCGAGCAGGACTTCAACCTCTCCCTGCTCTGGATCATCGACGCCGTCCGCCACTTCGGCCTCGAAGAATGCGCGCGCGTCTTCCGCAAGGCCGCCGAACTCCAGCACCAGTACCCCAGCGTCATCGGCATCGGGATCGGCGGCGACGAAGCCCGCGGCCCCGCCCAGGACTTTCGCGAACTCTACGCCGAAGCCAAGGCCGCCGGCCTGCGCCTCACCTGCCACGCCGGCGAGTCCACCGGCCCGCAGAGCATCTGGGCCGCCGTCAACATCGGTGCCGAACGCATCGGCCACGCCCTCAGCGCGCAACACGACCCGGACCTTATCTCCGTCCTCGCCGAACGCCAGATCCCGCTCGAACTCAATGTCACCAGCAACCTTCGCACCGCCTGCTGTTCATCCCTGGACGAACACCCCGTCCGCCGCTACTTCGAAGACGGCCTGATGGTCACACTCAACTCCGACGACCCACCCTTCTTCGGCGCCAATCTCCTCGACGAGTACCTCCTGGCCCACCAAGCCTTCGAGTTCCCTCTGGACCAGCTCCGCGAGATCGCCGCTAACTCCATCGAGGCCAGCTTCCTCCCGCCCGAGCGCAAACTAGCCCTCCTCGGCGAAGTCGAACGCTACGGCTGGTAGCCGCGCCCTCTATCCTCTACGCTCTATCCTGTATCCCCTGTCTTTACTTCCCCGGCGGCGCAGGAACCATCACCGCATCGGGATCGACCTTCGGAATCCCGAAGTGCCCGCTCAGATGCACCAGGTCGAGCGGCCGCAGTTGGCCGGAAAGCTCAATGACGGTCATCTCCCTCCCACCCCGCAGCAGCACCATCACGTCGTCGATGTCCGCGCCAGTGAAGTGCAGCCAAAGGTCGGTGAGTGTCCGCTGTGGCATCGTGGCGTCACGCGGCGGCGCATGCTGATCCACCAGGTGCTTCCACCCGGCCGCACCAAAGGTAGCCACCAGAGCGTGCATACGCTCGGGAATATAAAACGCCGGCTCGTGATACCGGTAGTTCTCAACCGTAATGCTGTTGAGCTGCATCGGCGGCCCCTTGCCGTCATTCAGAAACCCGGCAGCCGACTGCAGCATATCGCGATCGAATGTGAAGGCCGTGTGGTTTGCCGGCTCGGAGGTCATATTCCGGAGCGTATCGGCGACGCCCGCGGGCTCCTGCGCAAACGCCGTAAGCGGCGCAACAAGAACCACAGCCAAAAGGGTGCTACAAACACGCAGCTTCATAGAAACCTCGCTGCATGGATAGACCCCATATTGTCCCGGGAAGTTGCGTCGGCCGCTACTCCGGCGGCCTGGGCGCAAAGTAGCCCTTCTTCGCCCGCACCGTGTAGCGCGGGTCCAGGCACTGCAGATAGATGGTCCGGAACGACCCATCCTGCTTGAAGTTCGCCGGAACGTAGACCAGCGAATACTGGCTGCGCAGCTCGGCTTCGATATTCAGAAAGCCCTCGGAAACATCGTCGATCCGCTTCGGAAAGAACGCCCGTCCACCTGTCGCATCCGAGATCCGCAACAGCACATCATCGCCCTTGTCCCGACTTGGGCCGGTGTTGGTGCTGATGGTATACACAATCGTCTCGGCGCGCTGGCACATCTTGATCGCGTCATCCTCGGTGGCCCGGCTGTAATCGTCATCGCCGTCGGAGACCAGGATCATCGCCTTGCGCACATCGGCGGTCTGTTGCAGCGTCAGCATCTGGTCGCGGCAGGTCTTATACAGCGAATCGTACAGTGCCGTTCCGCCGCCCGGGCGCAGCCGGCTGATGCCGCTGTCCAGCAGATCAATGCGGTTGGTGAAGTCCTGCTCGATGTCGGTCTGCACATCAAAGCCCTCGACAAATGCCCGGTCCACCGGATGCATCACCTGCAACAGAAAGTCGATCGCGGCCTGCTGCTCAAACGGAAAGCGCTGGCGGATCGAGCTCGACGTGTCAATCATGATGCCCAGCCGCAGTGGCAGATTTGTCTGCTGCACAAAACGGATCACGCGCTCAGGCGGCCGTCCGTCGTCGAGCAGGCCGAAGTTCTGCTGCTGCAGCCCGGTGACGAAGTTCCCATGCTTGTCCGTTACGGCGAAGAAGAGATCGACCTCACGCGAGAACAGTTGCAGAGTCGGAGCCTGCGGCAGTGCTTCCTCAGCCGGCGGCGGCGTCTGTTGCGCCGGTGCGGCTGTCGTCTGTTGCGCCGAAGCCTGCGCTGCGGGTTGCGGTGGCGTGGTCTGGGTCGAAGTCTGGGCTGCGGTCTGGGCCGAAGTCTGAGCCGTAGCGCCTAGCGCGATCATGGCACACACGACCGCGACGCCAGCCCATCCCCCGTTTCTGCTGATTCTCATACTTCCCATCGTATCAATTGGACGCCCCATGCGCCGACCTCTCGCTCATCCTTCACACCTGCCGAAGCTGCTCCAGCAACTCCGTCAACTCCTCCGGAAGTTCCGAGCGCAACGCCAACGATTTCCCCGTGCGCGGATGCAAGAACTCCAACTCCGCCGCATGTAGGAAGTTGCGATCCAGCGTCAGACTCTCCTCCTCGCTGCGCGACGCGGCCGGGCGGCTCTTCAGCCCACCCTCCGCAGCCACCATCGGATACATTCGGTGCGGAGCTCCGTACAGAAAATCACCCACAACCGGATGTCCGATCGCCTGCATGTGCACGCGGATCTGGTGCGTCCGCCCCGTCTCAATCCGCACCTCGAGCAACGTAAACTTCCCGAACCTTCCCTGCACCCGCTCCAGCACCTTCCAGTGCGAGACTGCGCTCCGTCCGCCCGCGCGTTTCGTCGTCATGCGGATGCGCCGCACCAGATCACGGCTGATCGGCAATTGGATTGTTCCCTCATCCTCGTTCACGTCCCCATGCACCAGAGCGATGTACGTCTTGCGCAGCCGCCGTTCGGAGAACATCTCGCTCAGCTTGCGATGCGTCACATCGTTCTTGGCCACCACAATCAGCCCACTGGTCTGCTTGTCCAGCCGATGCACGATGCCCGGCCGCAGCGCTCCGCCCACCTCGCTCAGACCGTCACTGAAGTGAAACAGCAGCGCATTCACCAGTGTCCCGCGATTATGCTCCGCCGCGCCCGAGCCCGCATGCACCATCATCCCCGCAGCTTTGTCGACCACCGCCAGATCCTCATCCTCATACACCATCGTCAGCGGAATATCTTCCGGAGTCGCATGCAGCGGCGCGGGTCGTGGATCGCCCTCGATCTCGATCAACTCTCCGCCCTTCAGCTTCTGCTTCGCGCGGGCAGGCTCGCCGTTTACCACCACCTGCCCGCCTTCGATCATCAACACCACGCGCGCCCTGCTGACCTCCGGAAGCGCCTTGGCCAGATACGCATCGAGCCTCATCCCGGCAGCGGCGTCTTCCGCCGCAAAACTGCGAACTCCGTCCTCGGCCTCGAGATCGTCCAGCACCTGAATCTCGCGCTCCTCCACGTACACCTTCGGAGCCGGATAGCGCCGCGCAGACTGCTCCTCCTGCGGATGCTTGCCGCCACTCGGCCCGCTCGTCACAAGCCCCGGAATCCCCGCAAATGGCGAGCGCGGCAGCTCTGCCTCCGTCACGTAGCCTGTCTCCGGCGCGCTTTCCTCCTCAACCACACCCGCAGCCCGCAGGGCCGCTTCGCGCTCCTGCGCCAGCGTACGCTGCGCCCGGTACTCGTGCTTCACCGTCTGCCGTCTCTTCCCTTTGGGCAACATATTCTGCGATGGCATTAAGCAAGCTCCTTCAAAAATATAAGCATCAACGACCCCGCGACCATCGCCCCCAGCGCAATCCACTGCGCCGGATCGAGCCACGCATGGCCGCTCATCTCAAACGGCTGCGTGATCATGTCGAGCAGGAACGTCACCGCTCCCCCCGCCACCAGCGCCGCCGCCGCCACGACTCCAGCCCGCCGCCGCCGCTGCAGCATCCACATCAGCACCACCATCAGCACCGCCGCCGCCAGCGTTGCGTACATTTGCACCGGATGCAGATGCATCAACCCCGCACTGCCCGGCACTACCGGCCCCCACGGCAGGCTCGTTGGCATCCCCTGGTTCGTTCCCTCGAAGAATCGTCCCAGGCTCAGCGCCGCCGCCACTACCGCGGCACACGGAGCCCACGCATCCATCACGTTCAGCATCGGCAGCCGCTTCCATCTCAGGTACACCACGATCGCTACCCCCGTCAGCACCATGTCGCCATAGGTAAACGACGGCAGCATCAGCATTACCAGCGGCAGACGCAGAAACCCGCGCACGTCGCCAACGATCAGCAGCAGCCGCGAGATCACAAAGGCCGCCGTCACCGCAAACCAGCCCGCATCCCACATCTGCTCTGCGCCCAGCCCCACCAGCTTTGCAGTCTTCTGGCTCAGCCACAGCGCGGCAATCAACCCCACGGCAGCGCACAGCCCATACACCGACAGCCGCAGCATCCCCACGCGCAGCACGCCGCGAACCAGAAGCATCGCTGGCTGCCACATCATCGTCGATGGAAGAAACTCGCTCACCTCTTCGAGCATACGCGGCGCGAGCCCACCACCCCAGCCACGCGAACGTGAATCCCAATCACTGCACTTAGCAAATTAGTAAAGACCGACCCGCTGGGCCGTACAGTGAGGCGCAGGTGAACCCGCGTTAAGCGGTGGGCTCCAGCCGTGGCTCTTTAGGCTTTCCGGACTGGCGGACCTAGCACACCAAGCCATGTATACGAGCTGAAACCCTGTTCAATGAATGTTGGTTCAACCTGCGGTATTCTCCGTACCTGCTTTGCAGGCCGGTCTCTAAGTTGGATGCTATCCGGGAAGCGCCGATTCCGCAACTCGCGCCACGCAGGCTAATTTCCGGGCGCCGCCGTCACCCCACTCGTCGGAGGTCCATCTGTCCGCGCCACCGCCTTCGCTTCCCGCGCCTTCGCAATCAGTTTCCTCAGCTTGCCCTCCACATCCGACCCCGAGCCTATCATCTCCGACGTCAGCACCCCATCCGAGTCAATCGTGAAGTAGTGCGGTATCGCCGTCACGCCAAACTCATTCGCCAGCCTGTGGTCTGCGTCGCGATACTGCACCCACGTCATGCCATTCTTCTCGATGAACTCCTTCCACCTCGCCTCATCTTCATCCCAGCTCACGCTGATCATCACAAACGGATCATCCGCAAACTCCTTCGCAATCCTGCGCAGGTGCGGAAGTTCTTCGTTGCATGGTCCGCACCACGTCGCCCAGAAGTCGATCAGCACCACGCGCCCCCCCATCGCGTCGAGATTAAACTTCGCTCCATTGAGCGCAGTCACCTCAAACGCCGGAGCCATCCGGTGCGTCGCCAGCTCAGGGTCGTCGGCAAAGTGTTCCACGCGCAGCCGTGCCGGATTCCCGGGCTTCAAACCCCCCAGGCACTGCTGGAAGTCCTTGCGCGCCTCGTCCATCCTGCCTAACCGCGCCAGCATCACGCCATCATTGAACAGAGCCGCCAGGTTTGCAGGATACAGATCCACCGCCTCCTGAAAAGCTGCGCGCGCCTCCTCCAACTGCTCGGGCTTCAGCTTCTCCGCTCCACTGGCCACCATCGCGCGCCCGCGGTCGTACGCCGCCACCGACTTCACCATCGGCGTCGTCGCCATGGCCTCCATCTGCTTGGCCGTGGCCATCGCGTCCTTGTAGCTGCCGCCCATCATCTGCACATCGTAGAGGCCCTCAACGCACTCCACGCATCGTCCACCGGCAATCTTGTTCGCCTTCCTGTACGCATCGGCCGCGAAGCCCGCGCGCTTCTCGTGCTCCATCTGCCGCGCTTCCTTCACCGCCGCAATAAACTTTGGATTCGCGTGATAATCATCAGCCGCAGCAGCAGCCTGCGCATGTGCCAGCGTCGGCGGCATCACGAGCAGCCCGACAGCCATCGCAAAAGCAACGATCTTCAGCAGCACGCAGACACTCCGAACGAAGCACCAGCCTTCGCGTGCATCCTATCATCCGGCAGGATGACGTCCAGATCAAGAAGATTTCCCGGAATGCTTCGTCCCACGTCGCAGCCTCGGCTCGCTCCGCGTTCTGCCTCAGCCAGCCTTGCGTTCTTCGAGCACCGCGTCCAGCATGCCCATCAGCGACCCCGCACGCGACCGCACCGCGCTCTGCGCCGCAGTCTGACGGCTCGCCTCCAGGGTCGCGCTCAGCGCCTCGTATCGCCCCCGCAGCGTCACCAGCTCATCCGCCAGATTCAGCGCAGCCAGCACCGCCACGCGCAGCGAATCCACCGTCGCTCCATGCGCCGACACTGCCCGCATCTTCGAGTCCACCACCGACGCCAGCCGTTCGATATACTCCGAATTCACACCGCGCAGTTGATAGATCTGATCATATATATCAACAACCACGGCCCCACCATCGCGCGCCTCCAACTCCGCCCGCGAGATCTCCGCCGCACTTCTTTGCTGCATCTCTGCCACTACCGCTCCTGCCTCATTCCGGCTCCGCGCCTGCACACTCAAACGACGCGCTGCTAAACCACTTCTTCAATACTCGCCAGCATCTTCTCCACGCGCAGCCGAACCGCCTCGCGCTCTCGCTGCAGGCTTTGAATCTCACCCTGCGCATCGCCGGAGGCCGCCAACTCCTGTCGCAGCGCAACAATCTCCTGGCCGCGCAGCGTCAACTCGTCTTTGCGCGCAGCAAGCTCAGCCTTTGTAGCGGCGATTTCGGCCTCAGCCGCAGCGCGTGCGGCCTCTGCCGTGGCTCTTGCCTCGCGCTCTCTCTTGATCAGTTCGACGGTCTGAAGCACCTTCTGCTCCAGCGCCTGAAACTCATCGACACTGATACTTGCGGATCCCATGTGCTGCTCCTTCAAGGCGTCTGGACGCCCTTCTCATCTCGAAGTATAGGACGCAGTGCGGAGGATTTTCGTATATACCCCGCAGGGGTATATACCTGAATTCCCTTTTGTTCGCTGCGCTCTCCGCAAGCCGCGACTTTCGTGCTGCGCGTTGCAGCCGCTCAGGCTCTTTGCGTCCCGCCCAGTCCCGTCAGTTGCGCCACCACCCACTCCGACCAGCGCGTGATCTCTTCCTCCGTCAAGGTCCGCTCGTGCGACTGAAACACCACCCGCAGCAGCAGCGAATACGATCCCGCCGCAATTGACTTTCCCTTCGCATCGCGGAAGATCTCCACCGGGAGCACACTGCGCAACTCATCCGGCTTCAACCCCGCACTTTCCCTATGTAACGCAGCCTCAATCGTCGCCCACGTCACCGCATCCGGAAACACAAACGAAAAATCTCTCTCCACCGCCTGGAACCGCGACAACTCCCGCGACACCGGCTGGCGTAGCTTCGTCTCGAACAACCGCTGCGCATCGATGGTCGCAATCACGCACGGCTGCCGCAGTTTGCGCGACTGCAACTCCGTCGCACTCAACTCTCCAAACACCGCAACCGCCTCGCCGCCCAGCAGCACCCTCGCTCCACGTCCTGCCGCAATCCACGCCGGCAGCGCATTCGTATCAAAGCCAACCGCGCCCTCGAACTTTTGCAGCAGCGCCTCGATCGCGCCCTTGGTCTCATAGAACAGCGCATCGTCGGCCTTGAACAACGCGGTTGCCACCGCCGCGCCAGTCGCTCCCAGCGCCAGCCCAACCTTCTCCTTCACCTCGGCCGTCGATCCACCAAACACCGTGCCCATCTCAAACAACCGCACGCTGCTCACATCCCGATGCAGATTATGCGCCAGCATCGTCGCCATACCCGGCGCCAGCGATGGACGCAGCATTCCTGCCTCCGCACTCAACGGATTCCCAATCGCTACCCCACCCAACGCACCGCCAAACACCGCCGCTTCTTCCGCGGAAGTAAACGTACTCGAGATCGCCTCCGACCATCCCATCCCACGCAGCGTCTCGCGAATCGTCGCCTCGTGCAGCGCATGCGGCAACTCCCGCACCGCCCCTGCAAAGCTCGGCAGCGTATCCGCAAACCGGTTGTACCCGTAGACGCGCGCCACCTCTTCAATCAAGTCAATCTCGCGCTCCAGGTCCAACCGCCAGCTCGGCAGCTTCACCGCATACTCGCCCGCCGAAGTCTGCGTCATCACGCATCCCAGCGCACTCAGATACTGCGCAACCACCGCCTCGCCGATCCCCAACCCATCGGCTGTCGTGCCCAGATGCCGCTCGACCTCGCTCACCTTCAGCGAAATCGCCTTGCGCTGCGCGGTCTTCGCCGCCCACTCCGCAACCACCACGTCCACCAGCGGACCCACCACCTCGCCGCCGCTCTGCTCCACCACCATCCGCGTTACCAGATGATTCGCCAGCGGGGCCGCATCGAAATCCGCACCGCGCTCAAACCGATGACTCGCGTCCGTATGCAAGCCATGCCGCCGCGAGCTCGCCCGAATCGCCGCCGGATCGAACCACGCTGCTTCGACCAGAATATTTTTCGTCTCCTCGGTTACCCGCGACTCCCACCCACCCATCACGCCCGCGAGCCCCAGCGCCTTCACCTCATCAGCAATCACCAGGTCGTCCGCAACCAGCGTCTTCTCCGTACCATCGAGCAGCGCCAGCTTCTCGCCTGCGTGCGCCCGCCGCACCACAATCCCGCCGACAACCTTGTCCAGATCGAACACATGCGTTGGCTGCCCCATTGCCAGCCAACCGAAGTTCGTCACATCCACCGGTGCCGAAATCGGCTTCTGTCCCAGCGCCGCAAAATATTCCGCAATCAATCCCGCACTCGGCCCGACGCTCACGCCGCGAATCACCCGCGCCGTAAACCGTCCGCACAAATCACGCGCCTCAATGCGAACCGGAAACCCCGCACCCGGCTTCGTCTCCACCACCGCCGCGCCAATGCTCTCACTCAACGGCTTCAGCGCGACGTCATAAATCGCCGCAGCCTCACGCGCGACGCCATAATGATTCATCGCATCCACGCGGTTGGTCGTGATGTCCATCTCATACAGACGACCGCCGCACGCCGCGTCGAACTCGCCCTCAACGGCGATGCCGCGCAGCGTCAAATCTTCCGCAAGCTGGCGATCGTCCACCGCAAGTTCAGGCAAATACGAGCGCAGCCACTTCGTCAAAATATTCACGCAAACTGCTCCAGAAATCTCATGTCGCCCGAGTACAGCAAGCCGATATCGCTGATCCCATACTTCATCATCGCAATCCGATCGACGCCCATACCAAACGCAAACCCGCTAATCTTCTGCGTGTCATACAACGGCTCGCGCCCCATCTCCACGCGCCGCTGATTCACCGACTCGAACACCGCCGGGTCCACCATCCCGCAGCCCAGCAGCTCAATCCATCCGGAGTGCTTGCACTTCCGGCAACCTTTGCCGCCGCAAAAAATACACGAAATCTGTACGTCCGCGCTGGGCTCCGTGAAGGGAAAGAAGGACGGGAAAAACCGCGTCTTTACCGCCGACCCGAAGAACGCCTTCATCGCAAAATCCAGCGTGCCCTTCAGATCGCTGAACGTAATATTCGTATCCACGCACAGCCCCTCCACCTGGTGAAACACCGGCGAGTGCGTCGCATCCGCAGCATCATTCCGATGCACCTTGCCCGGAATCACCAGCCGCAGCGGCGGCGCCTGTTCCAGCATCGACCGAATCTGCACCGGCGACGTATGCGTGCGCATCAGCAGCCGTTCGCGCAGCGGCTTCGCCTCCTGCCCGGCCACCACCAACGTATCCTGCGTATCGCGTGCCGGATGATTCGGCGGAAAGTTCAGCGCCTCGAAGTTATAGAAGTCCGTCTCCACCTCCGGCCCCAACCCCACCGAATACCCCATGCGCTGAAATACGCTGACAATCTCTGCCATCGTCTTCACCAGCGGATGTTCCACCCCCATCCGCTGCCCCGCCCCCGGCAGCGTCACATCCAGCCCGGCACCTGCCGCCTTCATCTCCGTCGCGGCACTCGCTGCGCGCGCCTCTTCAATCCGCGCCTTGAGCTTGTTGAACCGTATGCCGAGGGACTTCTTCGCCTCTATCGGCGCCGACTTCAGCCACGCGGCACTCAACTGTCCCAGCCGCCCCTGCTTGCGCCCCAGCCACTCCAGGCGGAACGCTTCCATGGCCTCATCGCTGGTCAGCGCGCGGGTCTGCGCGGCCACCTCAGCCTCTAGCTCTGCGAAGACGCGATCAAGCTCGGCCTCATCGTACTGCTTCAATTCTGGAATCGCTGTGCTCATGGTGTCGAATCTTCAGGATAAATGAACGCTGCCTTGCACCCCAACACCGTCCTTACAGCGCCCACAAAATCACCGCCGCCATCAGCACGCCCAGCAGCAGACTTCGCTTGTCGGTAATGGCGAACACGACCGGGTCCTCGTCCATCTCGCCGCGGCTGGCCAGCATCCACACCTGGCTCAGCCACAGCAGCAGCACCGGCACCACCACCCACAGTCGCACCGGGTGCTGATAGAGCACATTCGTCTCCGCGTTGCTGATATACATTGTCAGCACCACCACCGCCGCATACGCCGACCCCGTCCCCAGCGCCCGCAATTGCTCCAGGTCGCCGACAAAATATCCGCGCCCATTGCTCACCGCGCCGCCACGTTCCCGCAGGCTCTCCAGTTCGCTGAAGCGCTTCACAAACGCCAGCGACAGAAAGAAAAATACGCCAAAGCCCGCCAGCCACGGCGACATCGGAATCCCCGTCGCCGCGCTGCCCGCGAGAATCCGCACCGTGTACAACCCGCTCAGCACAAACACATCCAACAGCAGCTTCCGCTTCAGATACAACGAATACGTCAGCGTGACGGCCGTATAAAAACCCAGCCACTCCAGAAATTTGTACGGATGTTTAAGCTGAGCCGTACCCGGCAACGCAGCGACAATATGGGGCAGCGCCAGCGCCAGCGCGACCGCGCCCACCAGCAACAGGCAAACCACGGCCACGCCCGAGATCGCCGAAAGATCCCCCGCCGCGAACGGTCGCCTTCGCTTGCTCGGATGGCGCCGGTCAGCCTCCAGATCCAGCAGGTCGTTCACAATATAGGTAGCCGAAGCGCACATCCCGAAGCTCAGAAACGCCGTTATCGCTGCTCCAAACATGCGCAGATGCCACTGGTGCGCCAGCAGCAGCGGAACGAAGATCAGCGCATTCTTCGCCCACTGATGCAGCCGGATCGCCTTCAGCCAACTTCGCAGCGCCGAGCCCCGGTCCTCAAAACTCGCCGCCGCCACCGTCCGCATGCGCTTCATCCCCGCACGCAGCGCACTGTCGGGATTGGCCACCATCGGCGACTCGCAGGCCGCCAGTAACTCCACATCCGGCCGCGCATTTCCGATGTAGCAGAACGCGTCTCCAAACTTTGCGCGAAACGCCGCCAGCTTATTGCCACCCGCCAGATTCGTCTCTCCATCCGACGCCAGAACCCCCGCAAAGATTCCCAGATGCGCCGCCACGCGTTCCGCCAACCTCTTATCCGCAGCCGTCGCCAGGTAGATCGCCCGGCCCTCGCCATACTGCTGCCGCAGGTACTCCAGAAGTGGCCGGTTATACGGCAGATGCTCCACATCCAGCGCCACCAGACCCGTCAGGTGGCGCTTGAATGCCGCACGTCCCTCGGCAATCCAGCCCGGCACATGCAGCAGCTCCAACGGCTTCTGCCGCGCCACCACCAGCACTGTGTCCAGCAGTGTGTCCGACTTCACCAGCGTGCCATCCAGGTCCACGCACAGCGCCACCCCCGCGCGCAGCCGAGCCCCTACCGCAGGCCCACTCCCCTCGGCAGCCACCACGCTCGACTCCGCGACTCGTTCAGCACCATTCATCGTCGGCTACGGCTCTCCCCATCGTCAGCTATGGCTCTCCCGATCATTTTTTCTCATCACCATTCAACAGAGAGCGCGTTGGTCTATTATCTCGTCACTATACCGCCAGCGCGAGCAAAGCCCCCTACATTCCGCGCGCAACCTCTTCCCCGGCTCGCGTCCGAGCGTTCCGAAGTAAACTCGCAAGCATGCATCCGCGCCTCGTTCTCGGCGGCTCGCTCCTCCTCAACGCGCTCCTGCTCGCCACTCTGCACGCACAAACCCACGCCGTCGAATCCCCCGCCCCGGTCACCCGTGCCCTCGCCGTCTATGAGTGGACTGGCGACCTCGCCCATCCCACCGCAGCGCGCCTCATCCCCGTCTCTCTCTTTATCAACGGCCATCTTGAAGACGCGGGCGTCTACCTTGCCCGGCCCATTCCCTTTACGCTCCAGCCCGGCACCCTCTACTCGATCGAGCATTCCGGCCAGACCCTCGAACTTCAGTCCGCCGACTACCTCCCCACCCGCTCCGGCGACAATACCCACCGCGCCTGGGTCGGCTTCGGCCACCTCCTCACCGCCGCCGAAGCAGCCGCAGCCGCCAGCGCTCAAACTTCCACAACCCCGCCCACCATCTCCGCAATCGACGACATAAGCGACGCCCCACCCGTCCTCCGCCGCTCCCACCCCATCAGCAAGGCCAAGCACAAGAAGGCCGACCAGCAACCCGGCTACGTCACCCCTCCGGCCACCCCGCTCAACGAAGACCCGGACCGGCCGACGCTGCATCGCGGCATCCCCGCCAACGCAGACGTCACGCCCCAACTCGCCACCCTTCCGCCCGATCTCCACCAGGCCGCAGCCGTCTCCGACGCCGCCAACCGTGCCCCGCAAACCTTCACCCGCCCCTGGGCCAACGCCACCGAACGCGCCCAGACCCTCCACTCCGTCGAAGCCCTCGCGCTCGCGCCCCTCGCCCATTACATCGCCTTCAACAATCTCACTTCCGCCTCCCTCGCAACACCCGCCCTCACCCTCACCAATGAGCAACTCTCCGCCTACACCCTCACCGACGGTGGCCCTCCTACCTTCATCTTCACCACCGAATCACCCCTCACCACCGGCGGCCCCGTCTACCTAACGCTCATCGCCGAGCCCGGCCCCTCAGCAACCCTCCATCCCGTCCTCTTCTCCATCACCGACGCCACCCACCTCGACCGCACCCCCTGGTTCCGACTCGTCGACGCCGTCGACCCCGACGCCACCCACCGCGCCAGCCTCCTCTTCGAACTCCGCTCCCAATCCACCCGCCAGTTCGCCCTCTACACCCTCACCGACGGCGAAGTCCGGCAAACCCTCCTCACCACCCCCCTCGAATAGTCTCAACCCGCTAAACTATCTCAAGAGAATCGATCCCACATGACCACACCAGCCACCAACCCGGCACCCACCCCCCTCATCGCCCTCCTCTTTCCCGGCCAGGGCTCGCAATCCGTCGGCATGGGCCGCGCCCTCTACGACGCCCACCCCGCCGCCCGCGCCGTCTTCGAAGAAGCCGACGACGCTCTCGGTTTCTCCCTCTCTGACATCATCTTCAACGGCCCGGACGACACCCTCAAGCTCACCGAGCACACCCAGCCCGCGATCCTCACCGTCTCCATAGCCGCCCTCCGCGTCCTCGAGCACGAACTCCACGCGCGCCACCTCTTCATCCACTACGCCGCCGGCCACTCCCTCGGCGAGTACTCCGCCCACGTCGCCGCCCGCACCCTCTCCTTCGCCGACGCCGTCCGCACCGTCCGCGCCCGCGGCCAGTTCATGCAGTCCGCGGTCCCCGCCGGTCAGGGCGCCATGGCCGCCATCCTCGGCCTCCCCATCGCGGACATCGAAGCCGCCTGCGCCGCAGCCACCGCCGAACTCGCTCCCGAAGTCGTCGCCACTGCCAACCTCAACTCCCCCGACCAGACCGTCATCTCGGGCTCAAAAGCCGCCGTCGAGCGCGCTGCCGAACGCTGCAAGGAACTCGGAGCCAAGCGCGCCGTCATGCTCCCCGTCAGCGCTCCCTTCCACTGCCCGCTCATGATGCCCGCGCAGCTCCAGCTCGCCACCCACCTCGCCTCCATCCCCTTCCACGACCCCGCCTTCCCCGTCGCCTCCAACGTCGACGCCCGCCTCCTCACCACCGCCGACGCCGTCCGCGACGCCCTCATCCGCCAGGTCACCGGCGCCGTCCGCTGGGTTGAGTGCATCGGGCTTCTGCATCAATCCGGCGTCACCCATTACATCGAAGTCGGCCCCGGCAAAGTCCTCACCGGCCTCAACCGCCAGATCGACCGAGCCCTCGCCACCACCAACGTCGAAGATCCCGCCAGCCTTGAAAAAACGCTGCTCAGTCTGTCTCCGGCTTCTTAGCCTCCGCAGCCTGCTCCAGCGCAAACAGCCGCTGCTCCAGGGTGAATACCATCTCCTCCAGCGCCTCCACCCGCTGCGCCAACCCCACCCCACCGTCACCCTCATCCTCTCGCGCACCCCGCGTCTCGCCTTTAGGGCGCGCGCTTCCAGAGGCTGCAGCCACCGCCACCTCGCTCACCGGCCCGCTCAGCAGATGCACCCACCGCGCCTCGCGGCTTCCCGGCTGCCGCGGCATCAACTGCGTCAGCGGCTCAGCCTGACCTGAAACCTCCCGCGCCGCCAGTCGCTCCAGCGTCGCCATCACCGCCGCATTGTCATCGAACGCATACATCCGCTCCGTCCGCGCCCGCAACTCCGCCGAGGTCTGCGGCCCGCGCAGCAGCAGCAGACACATCACCGCCACCTCATCCCGCCGCAGATTCAGCACATCCCGCACCCGATGCTCAAACTTCGTTGCCCGCGTCTCGGCAATTGTCCGCACCAGCCCCAGTTGGTCCAATTCAAACAGCGCCGTCCGCACCTCGGCCTCGCTCAACTCCATCACCGGCTCACGGCTGCTCTTCTGGTTACACGCATTCACCGCTGCATTCAAACTCAGCGGATAGTACTCCGGCGTATTGATCTCTTTCTCGATCAACACCCCCAAAACCCGCGCCTCAACCGCATTCAACTCAACCATCCCTCCATCCTACCGAACCCCGGTGTCGCAATCGAACCGGGTGCCGGATGAACAGCGGTCTTCAGCCCGCTGAATCATGCTCCCGGCGAAAAGGGCTTCAGCTCTGGGCCTTTGGCGCGCGCCTGCCGCACTGACCCTCTAAAATAGAACTCTGTGTCCCTCTCCCACCAAACCGACACCCCAACCTTCTCCGAGCACTTTGACGTCCTCATCGTCGGTGCCGGCCACGCGGGCTGCGAAGCCGCCGCGGCCGCCGCGCGCATGGGCCTGCGCACGGCCCTCTTCACCCTCAACCTCGACCTCATCGCGCAGATGTCCTGCAACCCCGCAATAGGCGGCGTTGCCAAAGGCCATCTCGTCCGCGAAGTCGACGCCCTCGGCGGCATCATGGGCGAAGTCGCCGACGCCTGCGGCATCCAGTTCCGTCTCCTCAACACCTCCCGCGGCCCAGCCGTCTGGAGCCCCCGCGCCCAGTGTGACAAGGCTCTCTACCGCGTCCGCATGCGCGAAAAGCTCGAGTCCATCCCCAACCTCTTCATCAAGCAGGCCGAAGTCATCGACCTCATTCTCGACCCTCCCGCTGATCCGTCATCCCGACCGGAGCCCAGCGCCGTGGAGAGCCCTGAAGTTGAACCTGCGGCAGCTTCAAACCAGACACCCCGCATCACCGGCGTCCTCCTCCGCGACGGCCGCCGCATCGCCGCGCGCGCCGTCGTCGTCACCACTGGCACCTTCCTCAACGGCCTCATCCACTGCGGCGAGCAGCAATACTCCGCCGGCCGCTCCGGCGAAGCCGCCTCCGTTCTGCTCGGCGAGAACCTCAAGAAGCTGGGCCTCCGCCAGGTCCGCCTCAAGACCGGCACCCCACCCCGCCTCGACGGCCGCACCATCGACTGGTCCAAATTCGAGGAGCAGCCTGGCGACGCCGACCCCACCCCCTTCAGCTTCCGCTCCCTGCAAACCCTTTCAGAGACTGGTCATCCTGAGCGCAGCGAAGGCCCTGCTTCACGGGCAGCGGCACAATCGCAATGGATTCCACCTCTGCGCCAGATCTCCTGCCACATCGCCACCACCACCCCCGAGACCCTCGCCCTCATTCGCGCGAACGTCCACCGCAGCCCTATGTTCACCGGCCAGATCGAAGGCATCGGCCCGCGCTACTGCCCCTCTATCGAAGACAAGATCGTCCGCTTCCCCGACAAAGCCTCGCACCAGTTCTTCCTCGAGCCCGAGGGCCTCAACACCCACGAGGTCTACATCAACGGCATGTCCACCTCGCTCCCCATGGAGGTCCAGCAGGCGATGGTCCGCAGCATTCCCGGCCTGGAAAACGCCGAGATGCTCCGCCCCGGCTACGCCATCGAGTACGACGCCATCGACCCCACCGAACTCGACCGCACCCTCCGCGTCAAGAAGTTCTCGGGCCTCTACCTCGCCGGCCAGATCAACGGAACCTCCGGTTATGAGGAAGCCGCCTGCCAGGGCTTAATGGCCGGCATCAACGCCGCCCTTCATGCCCGCTCTTTTCTGCCCTCTACGCTCTATCCTCTATCCCCTGCGTCCTTCACTCTCGACCGCACCGAAGCCTACACCGGCATCCTCATCGACGACCTCATCAGCAAGGGCACCGACGAGCCCTACCGCATGTTCACCTCGCGCGCCGAGTTCCGCCTCCACCTCCGCATCGACAACGCCGACACCCGCCTCACCCCCGACGGCCGCCGCCTCGGTCTCATCGACGACCGCTCCTTCGCCGCCTTCGAAGCCAAACAAGCCCGCGCCGCCGCCTTCAAAACCCTCCTCGAAACCACCCGCCTCACCGACCCCGACATCTCTCTCCTCACCTCACCTCCGAGTGCCCCACGTCTCAGTTCCGAGACACGGGCTTCCAACGAAGCCCCGCCCGCCCGCGGCGACCTCTTCGCCCAACTCCTCAAGCGCCCCTCCATCTCCATCGAGTCCCTGCTACCCACACTTCTTCCGCGCATGCAGTCCGTCCCCGAGTTCGCACCCTGGCTGGCCGCGCTCTGTGCCGCCAACTATCCAGCCACGCTCCCAGCCTGGGTCCGCAACGAGCTCAAGACCGTCGAAACCACCATCAAGTTCGCCGGCTACCTCGCCCAGCAGCAGCGCAGCATGGCCCGCCTGCGCAACGACGAAGCCCGCGCCATCCCCCCCACCTTCGACTACCGCGCCTGCTCCGGCCTCTCCCGCGAGATGGTTGAAAAGCTCGACCGCGTCCGCCCGCTCACGCTCGGCCAGGCCAGCCGCATCTCCGGCGTCACCCCCGCCGCCGTCACCCTCATCCAGTGCTTCCTCGAGATCCAGTCCCGCACGACCCCACCCCGCGCCCGCATCGCCTGATCCCACGCTCGCAGGCTCCAAGTCCCTCGGCGGCTCCCTCCCTGCTTGAGAAAACGTTCACTAAACCAATATAGTTCTACTCGCAGCGCCATCCCCTCCGCGAAGGAACGCCCCATGAAGCTCTCCCGCCGCAAGACCCTGCAACTCCTCGCCAGCGCCGCTCCCGCCTTCGCCCTGCGCCGTGCATTCTCACAGCCCGAAGCCTTCGCCCAAGCTCCCGGCCAATCACCCGCCACGCCGCCGCTCAGCATCACGCCCGGCCCCTTCACCAACACCCGCGCCTCTCTCCGCGCCTACACCACGCCCGACTGGTTCGCTGACGCCAAGTTCGGCATCTGGTCTCACTGGGGCCCGCAGTCCGCCATCGGCGACGGCGACTGGTACGCCCGCAACATGTACGTCGAGGGCACCGCGCAATATGAGTACCACCTCAAGCGCTTTGGCCCGCAATCCAAGGTCGGCTACAAGGACCTCATCCACCTCTTCACCGCCGACCGATGGGACCCCGAGCATCTTATGGATCTCTACCAGAAGGCCGGCGCAAAATACTTCTTCTCCATGGGCGTCCACCACGACAACTACGACCTCTGGAACTCTAAATATCAGCCCCGCTGGAACTCCGTCGCCTCCGGCCCGCGCAAGGACGTCGTCGGCCTCTGGGCCGCCGCCGCCCGCAAGCGCGGCCTCCGCTTCGGCGTCTCCGAGCATCTCTCCAACTCCTTCGACTGGTTCGCTCCCTCCCACCTCGCCGACACCAAAGGCCCCTACGCCAACATCCCCTACGACGGCCAGAACCCCGCCTTCGCCGACCTCTACCACTCTTACGCCGGCATGCCCGCCAACTTCGCCCACACCGCCCAGGACATGGGCCGCGTCGCACCCGACTGGTGGAAGCTCCAGTACTTCAACCGCGTCAAAGACCTCCTAGACCAGCACCAGCCCGACCTCCTCTACACCGACGGCGGCATCGAGTTCGGCGAGTACGGCCTCGGCACCGTCGCCGAACTCTACAACGTAGGCCCCGTCTCCTACGAAGGCCGCAGTGAAGCCGTCTATTTCAGCAAGACCCTCACCGACTGCCTCGACGGCGCCTCCTGCGTCCTCGACCACGAACGCAGCGTCCTCAACGCGATCGATCCCCACCCCTGGCAGACCGACACCTGCATCGGCGAGTGGCACTACAAGCTCGGCATCACCTACAAGACCCCCAAGAAAGTCGTCGACATGCTCGTCGACATCGTCAGCAAGAACGGCAACCTGCTGCTCAACGTCCCACTCCCCGCCTCCGGCGAGCCCGACTCCGAAGAGCTCCGCATCCTCGCCGCCATCACCCAGTGGACCGGAATCAACGGCGAGGCCATCTACTCCACCCGCCCCTGGAAGATCCACGGCGAAGGCCCCTCCACCAAGGTCGTCATCAAGCCCAACGGCAAGGAGTTCGACCCCAACGAAGGCAAGCAGCCCGACCTCACCGCCCAGGACATCCGCTTCACCACCAAAGGCAAAACCCTCTACGCCCTCGTCCAGGGCTGGCCCGCCAGCAGCGAGCTCATCATCCAATCCCTCGCCACCAACAGCCCGCAGCAACCCGAAAAGGCCGTCGACGTCCGCCTCCTTGGCCGCGAAGCCGACGCCCTTCGCTTCACCCAGGACACCACCGGCCTCCGCGTCACCCTCCCCTCCACGCCCACCGCTGCCTCCGATCTCGGCATCGCTCTCCGCATCAACTTCGCCTGACCGACCTGCAACTTCGGGTGCCCCATTCATCACGCGCATTTACGTGATGGGTGGGGTAGCGCACCCATCACCGCACCCAAGCTCTGCCATCCGGGCCGAAGCGCAGCGGAGAGAGCTGTAGTTCCACCGGCCATCACGAGCCCACACAGCTTTGAGCCTATCCACTCTCCGCACCGGGTATATCCTCGCCATGTACCGCGAAAGGGCGCACGTATGCCATTCATCTTCATCCTGATCTTCCTCATCGGTCTCTTCGTCCTGGTCCTCATCGCCAAAACCTACTATCAAGTGCGCACCTTCACCGCGGGCGTCGTCGAGCGCTTCGGCAAGTTCGACCGCATCACCCGCCCCGGCCCCCACATCCTCATCCCCTTCGCCGAGCGCGTCTTCTTCGTCGATCTCCAGGTCAAGCAAGCCCAGTTCTCCGTCGAGACCAAGACCCACGACAACGTCTTCGTCCAGATCCCCGTCAGCGTTCAGTATCAAGTCCTCGACGACAAGATCTACGACGCCTTCTACCGTCTCTCTGCGCCGCAAAAGCAGATTGAGTCCTTCGTCTTCAACAGCATCCTCGGCCACGTCCCCAAGCTCACCCTCGACGAGACCTTCGAGCAGCAATCCGGCATCTCCGTTGCGGTCAAAAACGAGCTCGACAACATCATGTCCGGCTTCGGCTTCAACATCCTCACTGCGCTCGTTACCGACATCATTCCCGACATCAAAGTCAAAGCCGCCATGAACGACATCAACGCCGCGCAGCGCGCCCAGGTCGCCGCCCAGGCCCGCGGCGAAGCCGAAAAAATTCTCAAGGTCAAGCAAGCCGAGGCCGAAGCCGAATCCAAGGCCCTCCAGGGCAACGGCATCGCACGCGAGCGTCAGGCCATCATCGACGGCCTCTCCGCCTCCATCGAGCACTTCCAGCACGGCGTCCCCGGTTCCTCCGCTGGCGAAGTCATGGCCCTCGTCCTGCTCACCCAGTACTTCGACACCCTCCGCGACATCGGCACCCGCGGCGGCACCAACACCCTCTTCCTGCCCAACAATCCGGGAGCCTCCAACGACTTCCAGACCCAGATCCTCGCCGGCCTCCGCGGCGGCCAGATTCCCATCCCCGGCCCCGACCCCGCGCGCCCCATCGAACCTGAGCGGCCCTACAATCCACCCCCACCCCCCGCCGGCACCCCCGGCACCCCCAACCCCTTTACCGGTCAATAGCAACCGCAACAACTCCGCCAACCCTCGCGCGCTGGCTGCGGGGTTGCTGTGGTGGCGCCGGATGAAGAACGACGCCGTGCTGGTGGTCGCGGCGGCGCTGGGCGCGCTGTGCGGCGTTGATGGTGGGGGCGTTCCTGATGGTGGACGGGATTGGAGTAAGCAGGGTGTAGGGAGTGCATTATCCCAGCGATGTGGCGGCAGGGTACTGTGTGGGCGCGGTCTGGCTTGCAGCGGTTATTGGCGCGGATCTGTTGGTGGAGGGCTGGACGATAGGTGAGCCCTCCACCAACGTAGTCGTGCGATCCATGATGTGGCGCTCGGCGGAGCGTCCGCAAAACAGGCCCTGACCGCCGAGTGATCGGGGAGTCAGCGCGGGCCCATTGAGCAGGCTCTTTGCAACGAATCCGGAGTGAGTTACCGGGTAGGGAAACGCCGCTAGCCTCTGGCTCGCGGGGCTCTGCGGTTGTTGTGCTTCTGGTTGTAGATTTGGCGGCTGTTGCGGTTCTGTTGGCGGTTGGCCTGCTGGCGCTGCTGGCCGGTGAGAGCTCCTCCGTTGGCGGTGCGGTCGGCGTGGACCTGCTGGTCGAGGCCGGCCTGGTTGGCGTTGGTGCGGGCGGCTTCGGCGGCGGTCATCTGGCCGCTGCGCAGGCCCTGGGCGGTGCGCGCCTGCTGGTTGGCTGCGCGGTTGTTGACGGCGTTGGGAGCGACGGTGTTGGCGTTGTGGTTTGCGTTGTAGATCTGACGGCTGGCGGCGTTCTGCTCGCCGTTGATCTGCTGGCGCTGCTGGCTGGTGAGCTGGCCGCCGTTGGCTGCGCGGTCGGCGGCGACCTGGCTGTCGATGCGGGACTGCGTGGCGGTGGCGCGGGCGGCTTCGCCGGAGGTCATCTGGCCGGAGCGCAGGCCGTTGGAGATGCGCTGGTTCTGGTTGGCCGCGCGGTTGTTGGGGTTGTAGGCGCGGCCGGCCTGGCGGTCAGCGGCGGAGATGGGCTGGGACTGGGCGTGCTGCTGGGCGACCTGGCGATAGGCCGTGTTGTTGGCGATGGCCGTGGTGCCGGGACGGCCGTTGTTGACGCTGGCGAGCTGCGAGCGGTCCTGGGAGGCCATGGTCTGGTGCTGCATCTGGTTGGCGGTGGGCTGGATGTGCTGCTCGCTGGCGAAGCGGGCCTCCTCGGCGCTGGGCTGGCGGTCGATGCCGCCGGCGCCGTTGAAGGCGACGTGGTTGGAGTTGTAGATGGTGTTGTGGACGACGACGTTGCGGTCGACGTAGACGTTGGTGACGTGGACGCCGCCGAAGTTGGCGACGGCGCCGTTGTAGGCGAAGACGCCGCCGCGCCACATGCCTCCGCAGAAGCCGATGCCGCCGTAGCCGAAGCCGTAGTTAACGCCGCCGTAGAAGCCGATGTGCGGGCCCCAGTAACCGGCGTGCCAGCCGTAGAGGCCGCCGGCAAAGCCCCAGTAGCCGGGCGTCCAGAGAAGGCCGACGGCGGGCGGATGGACCCAGACGCCGGGAACCCAGTAGTAGCCTGCATCACCGTAGGCCCAGTAGCCGGGGGTCCAGAGGTAGCCGGGCGCGGGGAGCGGCGGCTGGGCGTAGACGGGCAGCGCCGGGGGAGCGATGGCGACGGAGACGAAGATGCCGGCGTGCGCCTGGGCGACGGGGACGGTGAGCAGCGGCACGGCGATGGCAGCGGCGAGCAACAGGCTGCGGAATCTGGTGCGGAAGGTCATGAATGCTTCTCCTTGGGGCGGCCGCAAAGGGACTGCCGGAATCCCGATGGAACGGGCTCGTTTGGGTAAAACACGAGGGCGCGCGGCTTGTTGCGGCGGAATGTGTCGTATGTGCAAAACGACGGGAGAAGTGGTGGATGGGAGATTAGATGAGCACTTTGAGGGAGAGGGTGAAGAGGAGGATGGCGCCGAGAACGATCCAGGCGGCGGGGCGGGCGAAGTTGAAGGTCCAGCCCCAGCCGAAGCGCTTGGGCACGATGACGGCGGCGTCGGAGGGGTTGTAGTAGAAGATGCCGGCGTACCAGCCGAAGTCAGGAGTGCTGTCGTAGGGTTCGGTGGATTTGGAGTAGGGAGCGAGACCGCTGCGGGGGACAAGCCAGAGGCTGAGGGCCAGGACCACCGCGATATAGCCCGCGCTGCTGAGGAGCATGGTCGAAGGCGTGAAGTGCAGGAGCGGGCGCAGAGCGAGGGTGCAGAAGAGTCCGACGATGGCCCAGGCGAGAGCGGCCAGAGGAACCAAAGCGCGGCGGCGTTGCGACATCTGCGGGCCGTTGGCGTGGGAGATGAAGATGGAACTGGCGGTGAGCAGCAGGACCGTCATGGTGCCGGCAAGGATAGGGCCGAAGACGCTGCCGAAGGACCGCGTGCCCCATCGGTTGGCTTCGCCGGCGGCGTTCCAGTGGACCACGAAGCGGAGCGGGATCTGGTTCCAGTGGAGGTGCAGCAGGAGGGCGGTGGCGGCGAGAGGGAGCAGGCTGGCGGCGGTGGCGAGGAAGGGAAGCGTGGTGGAGACGGGAACGAGGTCGGTGTGGCGCTCCAGCGGGATGGTGGCGGCGTGGGGCCGGATGGCCGCGGCTCCGCGACGCCAGAGCAGGTACGTGACGACGAGCTCCAGCAGAATGGCGAACACGGGTGCGAATGAGTTGGCGCGGCTGCCCGCGGGCGCGATCCACAGCATGCTGACCACGATGGCGAGGGTGGCGAGAACGACAGCGAAGACGCTGCGACGATAGCTGCGCAGTGCGGACTGGGCTTCGGGGGCGCTTGCGAAGTCCAGTGAGACGGTGACGCCGAAGAGGACGCCGCGGCGCGATTGGCCGAACCAGGGCAGGAGGAGGCTGACGAAGGCGAGAGGCAGAAGAGCGAGGAGATGTGCGGCGGTGGAGGGGTTCATGGCAGTTTAATCTCCAGTGCGGCTTCGGCTTCGTGGCGGATCCAATCGGGGGAGAGGCCCTTGGCCTGCAGTTCGGCGATGAGGTGGCGGAGGCGGCTGCTGGCGGCGGCCTGGGCGGTGGCGTTGGGCTTGCGGGGGAGCTTGCGGTCGAGGATGGTGGCGCCGCGACGGCCTTCGATGAGCAGCCAGCCCTCGTCGGAGAGGACGCGGTAGGCTTCGGCGACGGTGTTGAAGTGGATGCCGAGAGAGGCGGCGAGCGAGCGGACGGTGGGGAGTTTGGTGCCGGGGGTGAGACGGCCGTCGACGCAGAGGGAACGGAGAGCGTCGACGATCTGGCGGTAGACCGGGGCGGGGCTGTCGAGGACGACGCGGATCTGGAGGGTGGGCGCCATGTTTGTACATTGTATGCATACAAAATACAAATGCGCAAGAGGCTTTGGCTTCTGGATGAAGGCAAGAGCGGGCGCTCGCGGTGCGGGTGGGAAGCAGGTTCCTCGTTGCGCTCGGAATGACAGACAGAAAGGCAAAGGCAAGAGCAACGGCAAATACAGGGGATCTTCGCTGTGCGTGTTGCGCTTCGGTCGAGGGGATGAGTGAAAGGGGGCGGGACGCCCTACACTGTAGGGAGCGCTATGGCCGACAGTTTTTCTCAGACCGTGAAGCAGCAGGCCGATATCGTCCGGATTGTGGGCGAGTATGTGAAGCTGCGCAAGAGCGGCGCGAACTGGAGCGCGCTGTGCCCGTTTCATAAGGAGAAGTCGGGGTCGTTTTATCTCTATCCTGCGACATCGAGCTATTACTGCTTTGGCTGCCATGAGCATGGGGACGTGTTCAGCTTCGTGATGAAGATGGAGACGCTGAGCTTTCCGGAGGCGGTGCGGGCCGTCGCGACCAAGATGGGGATTGCGCTGCCAAAGCGGGAGTTCAATTCGCCGGAGGAGGCGCGCGAGGCCGGGATGCGGCGGCAGTTGATGGATGCTCATGAGGCAGCGACGCAGTACTTTGAGCAGAGTTTGAAGTCTCCGGAGGCAGCGCGGGCGCGGGAGTATCTGACGCTGCGCGGCGTGTCGCCGGAGACGATTGCGAAGTTTCGCATTGGCTATGCGCCGGAGAGCTTCAATGACATGCGCGACCGGCTGGGGAAGTTCTTCAGCGAAGAGGTGCTGCGCGCCAGCGGGTTGTTCAGTGCGAAGGAGCAGGAGGATGGGTCGCCGGGGCCGATGTATGCACGGTTTCGCAAGCGGATTACGTTTCCGATTGCCAATGAGCAGGGAAAGACGATTGCGTTTACGGCGCGGGCGCTGGACAGCGCGGAGCAGGACGCGAAGGCTGGGCCGAAGTATCTGAACTCGCCCGAGACGGCGTTGTATACGAAGGGGCAGGTGCTGTTCAATCTCGATAAGGCGAAGGGCTCGATGCGGGAGCTGGATATTGCGCTGCTGGTCGAGGGGCAGATGGATTGCATCAGCGTGTTCATGGGCGGGATTGCGAATGTGATTGCGACGAGCGGGACTGCGTTCACGGAGCATCAGGTGCGGTTGCTGAGCCGGTTTACCAAACGCGTGGTGTTGAACTTCGATCCGGACCAGGCGGGAGCGAATGCGGCGGAGAAGACGGTGGCGCTGCTGGTGGAGGAGGGATTTGAAGTGCGCGTGGTGACGCTGGAGGGTGGGCTCGATCCGGATAGGTACATCAAGGATCGGGGGATTGCGGCGTACTCGGATGCGGTGCGGGGGGCGGTGCGGTACGCGGATTATTTGATTGAGCGGGCGCGGACGCTGTTTCCGGGTAGGACTCCGGAGAGCAAGGTGAAGGCGCTGAATATGCTGCTGCCGCATATTCGGCGGGTGCCGAATGCGCTGCTGCGGGATGAGTTTGCGAATAATGCTGCGCAGAAGCTGGGGATTGAAAGCTCGCTGATGCGGCAGGAGCTAAGGCAGGCGGCGCAGCAGCGGCTGGAGAGCGTGAAGGCTGCGCAGCCGCGCGCGGTGACCGAGGTGGAGAGGATTTTGTTGTGCGCGCTGGTGCTGCCCGAGGCGGACTCGGCGCGGGCGCTGGCGGCGGAGCGGCTGGGCGAGAACCCGGAGTGGTTTGCGGAGCTGGGCAGCGCGGCGGTGATGGAGGTGCTGGTGAATGCACCGGCGCCGGATCATCCTTTCGATGCGGCGCCGGATGAGGCATCGCGGGCGCTGCTGGCCAGTGCGCTGCAGAGTGCGAGCGAGGAGGAGGTTTCGGCGGCGAAGGTGCAGGGAGCGCTGGATTCGCTGCATGACCGGTATCTCGACCGGCGGCTGCGCGAGCTGCGGGTACAGATGGCCGAGGCGCAGCGGCGTGGAGATGAGGCGATGCTGCTGCGGCTGGCGCAGGAGAAGCTGAGGGTGGATAAAGAGTTGAAGCGGTAGGACTGCCGGCTTTAGCTGCTAGCTAAGACAGGAACGGGCGCTTGCTTTGCAAGCTGGAAGCAGGGTGCTCGGCTTCGCCTCGGAATGACAGACAGAAAGACAAAGGCAAGAGCAAAAGAAGAAGCAGATCCCTGCGGGATGACAACCAGAAAGGCAAAGGCAAAGGCACGGGGCGAAAGCCCTTCGTTGTGGTGCGGGTTTGGGGGCAGATGGGTGCGGCTGGGGTTGGTAGGATGAGGGAAATGACTTTGCTCAGGGCGGGTGGTCGCTAATGGATGATCGGACGAAACGGCGGCTGTTGGTGGGGTTTGCCACGACGCTGGTGAGCAAGGCCGCGTCGACCGTGATCCAGTTGGTACAGGTGCCCGTGCTGATGCACTTCTGGGGCGAGACGACTTTTGGTGTGTGGCTGGTGCTGACGGGCATTCCGACGTATTTGAGTTTTTCGAATATCGGGTTTGGGTCCGTCGCGGGCAACGAGATGACCATGCTGATGGCGCGCAAGGAGCAGGATGCGGCGCTGGGCGTGTTTCAGAGTTGCTGGTGGTGGATCGCGCTGGTGATGGGGGTGACGGGTGCGGCGATGTCGGTGGCGCTGTGGCTGCTGCCGATGGGGCGGCTGCTGAATATCACGACGATCAGTGAGCGGGATGTGAGCTGGGCGCTGTTCTGGCTGGGGCTGGCGGTGCTGTTCGGGCAGTTGGAGCAGTTGTTGCAGTCGGCGTACCGGTGCATCGCGCGGTACTCGTATGGGAATTTTTTGAAGAGCTGCCTTTCGCTGGCGGCGTTTGGGGCGCAGTTGGTGCCGGTGGTGCTGGGCTATGGGCCGCGCACCACGGCGATGGTGTTTGCGCTGGCCAACATTACGGTGACGCTGATTCTGTGCGTGATGGTGAAGCGGGATATTCCGTGGATCAGCTATGGATGGGGGCGCGCTTCGTTCAAGGAGATCAAACGGCTGACGCGGCCGTCGCTGGCGTTCATGGGGTTTCCGCTGGGCAATGCGTTCAACATCCAGGGGTCTCAGATGGCGGTGAACTATGCGCTGGGTCCGCAGGCGGTGGCGGTCTTTGGGACGGCAAGGACGGTGTCGCGGCTGGCGCTGCAGTCCGTCGAGATGGTGAAGAATACGGTGTGGCCGGAGTTGTCGATTGCGTTTGGCGCGGGGAACATGGACGTGGTGCGGACGCTGCACCGGCGGGCGTGCCAGATTGCGCTGTTGATGAGCCTGAGCGTGGTGGCGATTGTGGCGCTGTTTGGGCCGACGTTCCTGCATAAGTGGACGCTGGGGAAGGTGCCGTCGAGCCCGGGGCTGGTGGGGCTGCTGCTGGTGGTGGTGGTGTTTTATTCGCTGTGGTCAACGAGCTCGACGCTGGTGGCGGCGATCAATCTGCATGAGCGGCTGGCGCAGGTGTATGCGATGGCGACCGGCGTGACGGTGGTGGTGACGTACTTTGCCGCGCGGAGGTTTGGACTGTTCGGGGCCGCGGGATCGCTGCTGCTGAGCGAGATGATCATGGATGCGTATGTGCTGCCCGCGTCGCTGAGGATTGCGCATGATTCGTGGGGAGGGTTTCTGCGCGCGATGGTGCACTATCCGCACTCGCTGCGGCCGAAGGAGCTGCGGAAACGGCTGCGGAAGAGGACGCGCGAGGTCGAGGCGGAGCTGGAAGATAGGGGATAGGACAAAGGCAAGAGCAGAAGCAGATCCCTGCGGGATGACAACCAAAAAGGCAAAGGCAAAGGCAAAGGCAAAGGCAACGACAGCGGCCTCTCCGCTTCGCTTCGGTCGAGATGTGGGATGGTGTGGGTTAGTAGGCGGCGATGCCGGTGACGCTTTGGCCGACGATGAGGGTGTGGATGTCCTGTGTGCCTTCGTAGGTTTTGACGGACTCGAGGTTCATCATGTGGCGCATGATCGGGTAGTCGTCAGCGATGCCGTTGGCGCCGAGGATGTCGCGGGAGATGCGGGCACATTCAAGGGCCATCCAGACGTTGTTGCGCTTGGCCATGGAGATGTGCTGGAAGCCGGCTTTGCCCTTGTCCTTGAGGCGGCCAACCTGTAGCGCGAGGAGCTGCGCCTTGGTGATCTCGGTGATCATCCAGGCGAGCTTCTCCTGGACGAGCTGGTGGCTGGCGATGGGCTGGTTGCGGAACTGCTTGCGCTGTTTGGCGTACTGGAGCGCGGTGTCGTAGCAGGCCATGGCCGCGCCGATGGCTCCCCAGGCGATGCCGTAGCGGGCCTGACTGAGGCATTCGAGTGGAGACTTGAGGCCGTCGGAGCCGGGCAGGATGTTGGAGGCGGGAACGCGGACGTTTTGGAGAGACAGCCCGGAGGTGACCGAGGCGCGCAGCGACCACTTGCCATGAACGTCGTGGGCGGAGAAGCCGGGGCGGTCGGTTTCGACGAGGAATCCGCGGATGCGGGGCTCTTTGCCGGGCTCGGCGGAGGGGTCTTCGAGCTTGGCCCAGATGACGGCGACGTGGGCGAGGGTGCCGGAGGTGATCCACATCTTTTCGCCGTTGAGGATGTAGTCGTCGCCGTCCTTGCGGGCGCGGG
>JAJXYW010000041.1 GCA_021780415.1 Acidobacteriota bacterium | reverse complement strand
GTTGATGGACATGGAGGCGGTGATGCCCCAGTAGTCCTCGGTGTACCACTGCGGGTAGGAGAGGCAGAAGGTCTCGTGGGCCTGGGTGGCGGCGATGGAGTTGGTGAAGTAGTTGGCGTAGGCGTCGCTCTTGTTACGGAAGTCGAACCAGGCTTGCGACCACTGTTGGGTGAAGAGGGGGTCGGTGTTGCTGCTGATGTAGTTGTAGCCCTCGTAGGTGAGGAGGGGGCGGGAGAAGGCGGTCCAACTGGAGGCCGGGATGGGGTGGGTGGGCGAGCCCATGGCGAGGAGATAGAGCGCCATGAGTTCGCAGAAGGTGTCGTAACGATAGGAGGTGAAGCCGGGGCTGGCGTCGGTGGCAGGGTACCAGGCCATGGCGAAGGTGGTGCCGCCGTTGAGAAACCAGGGCCAGTTGATGCGCTCGTATAGCTGGGTGGCGAGCGAGGTGATGGTGGGGTCGTTGAACCAGGCGCGGGCGGTGAGCACGCCGCAGAGAAGCCATGCGGTGTCGATGCAGGAGACTTCGACGGAGGGGAGGGGTTGGCCGGTGTTGACGTCGTTGAAGTGGTAGAAGAAGCCGTTTTCGTTCGGCATGGCGTTGAGGTGGAAGTCGAGGGTGGTTTGCACGCGGGCTACGATGTCGGCGTGGGTGACGTTGGGGAGATAGCCGCGCTGGTCGGCGATGCAGAGGGCGGTGAGGCCGAAGCCGGTGGCGGCGATGCTGGATTCAGTGGTGGTGGGATCGATCTGGCCGTTGAGATTGATGGCTGCGTGATCGAGGACCTGGCCGGTGGTGGGGCTGGCCTGCTCCCAGAAGTAGAGAGCCCCCTGCTGTTCGAGAGCATCGAGGAAGGCGGTGTCGGCGGCAGTGGGGGAGAAGACTCCTACGGGGAGTGCGGGAGGCCAAGCGGGGGTGGATGGGGTGGAGGCTGGAGTGCTGCCGCCGCTGCTGCATCCGACGGACGCGGCCAGAATGCCGCCGGATGCAGCGGCCATGGCCTTGAGTATCTGGCGGCGGGAGAGCGCTGGAAGTGGGGTCATGGGTTGGGTTGGCGGTGGAAGCCGGCGCGCTGCATGGCGAGGGAGACCTCGGGGTTGCGGGCGAAGGTTTCCCATACGAAGCCGGTGCGAAGGTTTTCGGCCATGACGACGCTGATGCCGAGGTCGATACCGAGGACGTCGGGGTCGTAGTAGTTGGCTTGGGGGTGGAAGGCGTCGCAGAAGCCGTAGCGGCCGTAGGCTTTGTCGCCGTAGTTGGATTTGAGCGAGCGCTGGACACGGAGGCAGGCCTCGGGGAGGAAGGGGAGCGAACCGGCGGTGGCGTAGGGGACGACCGAGCCGTCGATGCCGCCGAAGCCCTGGCCTTCGGCGTTGGGGCCTCCCCAGGCGGTGTAGCCGTGGGCGGAGTCGGAGGCGCTGATGCCCCAGTAGTCGGGGGAGTAGGGTTTGCCGAGTGCGATGCAGAAGGCTTCGTGAGTTCGGGTGGCGGTGATGGAGTTGGTGAAGTAGTCGGCGTAGTGGTCGCGCTGGTGGCGGAAGTCGAACCAGGCCTGACTGTACTGATGAGTGAAGATGGGGTCGTTGCCGCTGATGTAGGTGAGGCCGTCGTAGTGGATGACGGGGCGCGCCCAGGCGTCCCACGTGGACGGCGCGACCGGATGCGTGGGGGAGCCGATGGCGAGAAGATAGATCATCATGAGCTCGCAGTAGGCTTTCCAGCGGGCGTTGAGGAAACCGTGTTCGGGGGTCCAGCCCATCGAGAAGGTCGGGCCGCCGTTGAGCATCCAGGGCCAATCGACACGGTTGTAGATGAGGGTGGCGAGGTCCTGAATTTCGGAGTCGTTGTGGAAGTGGGCGCGGGCGGTGAGGATGCCGCAGAGGAGCAGAGAGGTGTCGATGGAGGAGACCTCGTTGCGGCCGGTGCGGACGCCGGTTTCGATGTCGGTGAAGTGGTAGAAGAAGCCGTGGACGTGGGGGAGGGTGTGGGCGTGGAAGCGGAGGGTGCGTCGGACCTGCTCGAGGAGTTGGGTGTGGGGGAAGTAATTGCGGTGGTCGGCGATGCAGAGGGCGGTGAGGCCGAAGCCGGTCGCGGCGATGGAGGCCATGGGGCGCGGGTCGAGCTTGCCGGTGGTGTTGCCGGCGGTGGCGCGGTCAAGGACCTGGCCGCTGAGGGGGCCGGCCTGCTCGGTGAAGTAGAGGCAGGCGCGGCGCTGCATGTCGTCGAGGAAGGACGCGTCGGCTGGGGTGAGGGGGTAGTGAGGGGAGGGCTCGGGCGTGAGGTGGAGATCAACCGGGGCTTGGGCGAGCGAGGCCAGGTTCGGGAGTAGAGCCGCACCGGCGAGGAGTTTGAGGCAGTCGCGACGTTGCATTGTTTATCTCCCAATGAGGACCACGGCGAGGCCGTGGGCGGGGACGGTGAGCTGAAGCTTGCCGTTGTGGAGGTGGAGGTGCTCGGCTGGAGCCATGGCACCGGCAGCGCGGAGTTTTTCGACCTGAGCAGGCATGAGGTCGCCTGCGGGACGGCCCATGGCGTCAAAGGCCTTGAGGACGTTGCCGTGGTCGGGATCTACGCGGAGAACTTCAACTGTTGCATCAGGTGCGACGTTTTTGATGGTGAGGTCGAAGGTTTTGGTGGGACCTGCAGGGCCTGTGGGCCAGGTGTAGGTGGGGCCGGTGCCGGTGGGGGAAGCATAGTCCCATAGAGCGAGGACGAGACTGCCGTCGGTGGATTTGGTTGCGAGGGCGGAGTCGGAGGCGAGGGCGATGCGGCGATCGCCGAGTTGGTGGAGCGCGCGGAAGTCGTTGAGCGCGGCCTTGGGAATGTCCTCGGCGGCGATGAGGCCGAAGCCCCCATAGAAGGGAGTGCGGACGACGCCCTGCTCGTCGAAGACATCAGAGAAGGCCCAGTAGTCCATACTCTCGGTGAGGCCGTCGCAGAGACGGATGTTGTTGGCGAGCCAGGGGCCCATAAAGGGGGAGTCGGTGACGTTGGGCTCGTTGGAGTAGCTGGCGCTGTACTCGGAGAAGATGAGCGGGAGGTGAGGATAGGGTGAGGCGATGATCTGGTCGTGGACCATCTTGACGGCGCGATAGACCATGGTTTTGCGCGGAACGTCTTCGTTGATGTGGAGGACGTTCTCGGCGACGTCGTTGGCGTAGACGTGGGTGGAGACGAAGTCGATGGGTGCGCCTACGGCGTGGACGTGGGCGAGAAAGGGTGTGATCCATGCGGCCTGCGCCGTGGCTGGACCGCCGACCTTCAGACGCGGGGAGACGTCCTTGAGATCGCGCGCGGTGTGGTCGTAGAGCTGGAAGTAGGTCTCCTGCTTGGGTTCGCCCATCCAGAAGTCGAGGTTGGGTTCATTCCAGACTTCGAACTTCCAGGTGGAGACTTCGTCGATGCCGTAGCGGGCGATGAGGTGGGTGGCGAGGGCCTTGATCATGGCGTCCCAGAGAGCGTAGTCCTTGGGCGGCGAGTTGTTGGGGTTGCCGGTGAAGGTGTGCTGGGAGTTGGGCTTGGAGGCCATCTTCTCGGGCATGAAGCTGAGCTCGACGTAGGGCTGGACGTGCTCGGCTAGGAGGCCATCGTAGATCTCATCCACGTAAAAGAAGTTGTAGATGGAGGCGTCGTTGGCAGCTTGTGCTGCGAGGCCGGGGTTCTTGGTCTGGCGGGCGGGATCGTAGAGGCCGACCTCGTCGTCGAGGATGCCGTGGAAGCGGATGGACTTGAAGTCGGTGGCCTGCTTGACGGTGTGGAGATCCTGACGATAGTCGGCGCGGAGGGCGAGGATGGCGCGGCCAGAGCCGAAGGTCTGCTCCCAGAAGTGAGGAAAGGGCGTGGTGGGGGCGTGGGCGTCGATGACCAGAGACTGCGGAGCCAGAGATTGCGGCTGTGAGGCTTGCTGGGCGTGGGCCGAGAGCGCGGATGGACTAACTAGAAGGGTTACGGCCAATCCAAAGACAAAAGAGCGAAGCTTCCAATGACGCATAGTGTTCCTTGAGTTTTTCATGGCTGGACCTTGATGAGAAGAAGAGCGTTGGGGCTCAACTCCAGGGTGAGCCTTCCGTCATGTAGCTGGGTCTGGGCTGGAGTTTCCAGAGCTGTCTCGCGGTTGAGTTGGACGACCTGAGCGGGAGTGGGATCCACGGGGCTTCCCATTGCAGCATACTTCGGAAGGACGTTGCCGTGGTCGTCGTCGACGCGCTGGAGGGTGACGCGGGCGTTGGCGGGGACACCGTGGAGGGTGAGATCGAGGGTCTGCGGCCCGCCGTGCTGGCCGGGATCGACGAGGTTCCACGCGGCGATGGCCAGGCCGCCGTCTGCGGTCCTGGTGACGATGAGATTTTTTGAGGCGTTGGCAATGCGGCGATCACCGAGCTGGTGGAGCAGTCCGAAGGCGTAGTAGCTGGGCTTGTAGATGCCGCCCTTGGCGATGAGGCCGAAGGCGCCAATGAAGGGCTTGGGCTCCGGGCCGCCTTCTTCGAAGACATCGTCGAAGGTCCAGAAGGACATCTGGGTGACGTTGCCGTCGCACTCGCGGACGGTGTTGGCGAGTGCGGGACCGACGTAGGTGGTGTCACGTGCGTTGTCTGCACCGATGACATTCCACTCGGTCCATAGGAGTGGAATGTGAGGCGTGGGAGAGGCGTCGATCTGGCCGCGGACTTTGAGAATGGCGCGGCAGACGCGGTCGTCCTGCGGGATGACTTCGTCGGTGTGGAAGAGGTTTTCGACGGTGTCGTCGGCGTAGCCGTGGGAGGAGACGAAGTCTACGGGGACGTGGTTGGCAGCGGTGTGGGCGAGGAACTCCGGGATCCAGGAAGCCGCGGCCGTGGCGGGACCGCCGATGCGCAGACGGGGGCTGACGCGCTTGAGGTCGCGGGCGGTGTGGTCGTAGAGCGCGAGATAGGACTGGAGACGTGGAACGCCGCCCCAGAAGTCGATGTTGGGTTCGTTCCATACTTCGAAGTACCACTGGGAGACTTCGTCGATGCCATAGCGGTCGATGAGGTGCTGGGCGAAGTGGGTCATGAGGTCGTCCCAGCGCTCCATGCTCTTCGGAGGAGAGACGTTGGGCTTATACCAGAAGGTGTGGAGGTCGTCGGGATTGGCGGCGAGCTTTTTGGGCATGAAGCTGATTTCTACGACGGGGCGAACGCCGTTGGCGAGGAGGCCATCGTAGATCTGGTCGACGTACGAGAAGTTGTAGACGGGGTTGCCGTGCTGGTCTTCCTTGTAGACACCGACTTCGTCGTCGAGGATGCCGTGGAAGCGGACGTAGCGAAAGTCAGCGACGTGGTGAACGGAACGAATGTCCTGGCGGTAGGCGTCGCGGAGAGAGAGGATGGCGTGGCCGGAGCCGAAGATCTGCTCCCAGAAGTGTGGGAAGGGTGTGGTGGATGCATGGGCGTCGATGGTGACACGCTCGGTGCTGGCGAGTGCTGGGCTGGCGGGCTGAGGATCCTGGGCGTGGAGGCCCGAAGAGAGAGGCCAGGCGAACAGGAGCGTTGAGACAGCGTGTCGAAGCAGACGGTGCATGGAAGGCGGACTCCTGAGATTCGGGACAGCAGCCGTGGAGGCGATGGCGTATCGACGATTGAACGGCGGTTATGCGCAAACGATTGTGCAAGGCCTAATATCCACTTCTGAAGCGCGGCTGTCAACCTGCGGAAAACGCTTGCGGGAGATGCTGGCTCACGGGCTCGTATGATGGGGTGAAACGAATGACCGAGAAGATCGCCATTGTCGCAGCACTGCCTCGTGAGATCGCCGCGCTGGTGCGGGGGATAAAGCCTGATGCACGGATGCTGGAGCGTGGGGTCTGGCTGTATCGGATGGAGGGTGCGGTGGTGGTAGCGGCGGGGATGGGCGCGGCACGTGCGGCGGTTGCGGTGGAGGCTGCGCTGGCGGAAGGGGGTGTGGGGATGCTGATTTCGACGGGGTTGGCGGGTGGGTGCGAAGCCGGGGTGGTTGCAGGGGCGGTAATGGAGGCGGGCGTGGTGATCGATGCATCGACTGGGGAGCGATTTGTGACGGCTGTGGCGACCGATGTGACACTGGCGAGTGCAGGGACGATTGCTAGTGTGAGCGAGAAGGCTCGGCTGGTGAATATTTATGGAGCGGCAATCGTGGATATGGAGGCGGCGAGCGTGGCTCGGCTGGCGAGGGCGCATGGATTGGGGTTTCGCGCGATCAAGGGGGTGTCGGATGCGCATGATTTTGAGTTGAGTGCGTTGGCGAAGTTTGCAGGTGAGCAGGGGTCGTTTCGGACCGGGGCGTTTGCGCTGTATACCGCGTTGCGGCCGTGGGAGTGGGGAAAGGCTGTGAAGTTGGGCCGCGGGAGCGCGAAGGCGTTGGCGGGGCTGGAGGTGGCGCTGCAGGATGTGATCGCTGAGGGTAGGTGGGTTTAGTCTAGAAAGGTTATGGCTAAAGGACTTCCGAGTACGATGCAGGCTGCGGTTTATAGAGACATTGATGATGTTCGCACGGAGACGATTGCGGTTCCGGAGATCGGACCGGGTGAGGTGCTGGTCCGGATCGAGACGTGCGGGATCTGCGGGACGGACCTGAAGAAGATTCATACGGGGTCACATGCTGCGCCGCGGGTGTTCGGGCATGAGATGGCCGGGACGATTGCTGCAGTGGGAGACGGCGTGCGAGGATTTGGCGTCGGGGACCGCGTGATGGCGTTCCATCATATTCCTTGCGGGCATTGCTTCTATTGCCGGAAGAAGACGTTTGCGCAGTGCGAGACATATAAGAAGGTCGGCACGACGGCGGGGTTGGGCGAGGCTGCGGGCGGTGGTTTTGCCGAGTACATTCGCGTGATGGATTGGATTGTGGGCGATGGTGTGACGCCGGCGGGATTGATTCATGTGCCGGACGATATTCCGTTTGAGCAGGCGGCGTTTATTGAGCCGGTGAATACCTGCTTCAAGGCGATTCGGCTGCTGGCGCTGGAGCCGGACGATACAGTGCTGGTGATGGGACAGGGGAGCATCGGGATTCTGCTGGCGGCGCTGGCGAGGCAGACGGGTGCGACCGTTCTGACGTCGGATATGTATGCGGAGCGCCACGCGATTGCGGCACAGTATGGGTTGGAGCATCCGTTGGATGCGCGGGACGATGTGGTGGCGGCTTGCAAGGCGATGACTGAAGGGCGGGGTGCGGATGTGGCCCTGGTCGCAGTTGGGGCGGACGCGTTAATTGCGACCGCGATGCAGGCGATAAGGCCGGGCGGGCGCGTGATGCTGTTTGCGAGCACGCAGCACGGAAGCGCACCGTTCGATCCGGCGGCAGTGTGC
This sequence comes from Acidobacteriota bacterium, assembly GCA_021780415.1. Next base: position 12,459 of record JAJXYW010000041.1, on the reverse strand, counting down.
ATGGATGAGAAGACGCTGATGGGATCGTACTCGGCTTCGGTGGCGATTCAGCAGGAGGGGATTGACCTGGTATTCGAGGGATACAGGTCAGGGAAGCTGGATCTGACGAAGCTGATCTCGCATCGATTTTCGTTGGAAGATGCTGCGGCGGCGATTGAGCTGGCGTCGCACCCCAAGGCGGATTCGATGAAGATTGTGTTGAAGCCGTAGAGGAGTAGTCGCTCAGGGGGTGGCGTCCGCTATGAACTCAGCCGCTCCGTTTGAAAGCGGAGCGGCTGCGTGTTGAGCGCCGACGGTTTTAGGCGAAGCTGAAACCGCTGCGGGCCAGGGGCAGGGTGCGGATGCGCTTTCCTGTAGCAGCGAAGACGGCGTTGGCTACGGCGGGGAGGATGGGCGGAAGGGCGGGTTCGCCGAGGCCGGTGGGCGGGTTGTCGGTGATGAGGAAGTAGGAGTCGATGACCGGGGTCTGGCGCATGTGCAGGACGGGGTGATCGGGGAAGTTGGTCTGCTGGACGCGGCCCTGGTCAAGAGTGATCTCCTGAGCCATCTGGCTGAGGCCATCGACGATAGAACCGTAGACCATGTTGTCGGCGGCGGCGGGGTTGATGACCTGACGGCCGATGTCGCCGACAACCCAGACGTGGTTGACCTTGATCTGGTTTTTTGCATCGACAGTTACGTCGGCGACCTCGGCGAAGAAGCCAAGATGCGAGGCGTAGCAGGCGATGCCCATGCCGCGGCCGGGTGTGGTCGAGCGTTTGGCCCAGTTGGAGCGCTCGGCTACTTTGGCGAGGACATCGTGGAGGCGGTTGGGCTTGCCGTCGGTGGAGCGCAGGAGTTCGAGTTGGAACTCGACGGGATCGCGGCCGGCGGCGTGGGCGACTTCGTCGAGGAAGGACTGGCCGACGAAGGCGAGGGTGTTGCTGCCGGGAGCGCGGAGCGGACCGGTGCGCAGGTAGAGAGGCATGGCCGTGGAGTAGAGGCCGTAGTCCGCGATGCGGCCGGAGGGGAACTCGTTGCCGCCCATGCCGGCGCCACTGGCGTAGTGGGCATCGACGCCATAGGTGATGAAGTGCTGACGCCATGCGGTGAGTTTGCCGTGAGCGTCGAGGCCGGCCTTGAAGGCATGGAAGCCGCCGGGGCGATAGTCGTCGTGAGTGAAGTCGTCCTCGCGCGACCAGAGGATCTTGACCGGAGCTCCGACCTGTTTGGTGAGGTAGGCTGCTTCGACCATGTACTCGTTGGCGAGGCGACGTCCAAAACCTCCGCCGGTTCGGGTGAGGTGAATGGTGATGTCGTCGGGGGAGATGTTGAGTTCCTTGGCGACCATCTTGCGACCGTTGCCGGGGGCCTGGCTGGTGGTCCAGATCTCGATCTTGCCATCCTTCCAGGAGGCAGTGGTGTCCATCGGCTCAAGGGTGGCGTGAGCGATGAAGGGGTAGGTGTAGGTGGCTTCGACGGTCTTGGCAGCGCTGTGGAGTGCTGCATCTACATTGCCGGTGGCATGGATGGTGTTGGCGGGTGGGGCCTGGAAGAGTTCGGCGGCACGCTTGGCGATGGCTTCGGAGCTTTGGGTGACGCCGGGTCCGAAGTCCCAGTCGACTTTCAGTTTGGAGCGGGCGGACTGGGCCTGCCACCAGGTGTCGGCGACGATGGCGATGCCGGGCTCCATGCCGGGGTCGGAAGAGACTACAGGGTCGGTGCTGAGAGAGCCAGCGAGGACGAGAACGTGACGGACGCCGGGGAGCTTTTCGATCTCCGCCTGGTTGAAGCTCTTGACCTTACCACCGAAGACGGGGCACTTCTGTATGACTGCCTGCAACATTCCAGGGGTCGTGAAGTCGATGCCGAAGAGTGGCTTGCCGGTGCTGATGCTGCGGGTGTCGACGCCGGTATGGGACTTGCCGATGATGTGGTAGTCCTTGGGATCCTTCAGCTTGACCGAGGCTAGCGGGGGCGGAGTGAGTTTGGCTGCGTCGGCGGCTAGTTCGCCGTAGGAGAGCGAACGTTTGGAGGTGCCGTGTAGGACCTTGTTGAGTGAGGTGGTGCACTCGGACTCCGGGACGTTCCAGCGCTTCGCTGCGGCGGTGATGAGTACCTGGCGGCAGGCTGCGCCGACGCGGCGGAGCGGATCCCAGTTGAGCGGCGTGGCCATGCTGCCGCCGGCGAACTGGGCGCCGTAGAGGGATTCGTCGAGCTCGGCCTGCTGGACGTGCACTGTGCTCCAGGCGACATCGAGTTCGTCAGCGATGATCATGGGGAGCATCGTCTTGACGCCCTGACCGATCTCCGGATTCTTGGCCATGATGGTGATGGTGCCGTCGCTGGCGATGTGGACGAAAGCGCGCGGAGAGATATCGGGCGGCGCGGGACGGCCGGACTGCGCGACGGCGACGGGGAGGTCGTAGAGATTGAGAGCGAGGCCACCGGAGAGGAGGGCGCTCATCTGCAGAAAGGTGCGGCGATTGAGGGACACGGGCGTAACCTCCTTTACTTGGTTGAAGTGGATGCGGCTGCGTGGTGGATGGCTTCGCGGATGCGGGTGTAGGTTCCGCAGCGGCAGATGTTGGAGCTCATGTGGGCGTCGATGTCGGCGTCGGTGGGATGGGGGTTGGAAGCGAGTAGAGCGGTGGCGGCCATGATCTGGCCAGCCTGGCAGTAGCCGCACTGCGGGACGTCTACCTCCTGCCATGCAACCTGCACAGGGTGCGTGCCGTCGGTGGAGAGACCTTCGATGGTGGTGACAGGGTCGGTACCGACATCGGATAGAAGGGTCTGGCAGGCTCGGGCGGGCTCGCCGGCGATGAGAATGGTGCAGGCTCCGCAGTAGCCGACGCCGCAACCATACTTGGTGCCTTTGAGGTCGAGGATGTCGCGGAGAATCCACAGCAGTGGAGTGTCGGGATCTGCGTCGACGGTGTGAACCGTATTGTTAATCGTCAACTTCTGGGGGGGCATGGTGACTCCTCTCGATCAGGCGAAGCGGTCGGTCTGGGTTTGCCGTGGTCTTACCACGGCTCGTTAGGTTGAATCATACGACAGGAAAATTGGAAGTGTCACTTGGACGTTGGGCAAGTAAGACCGGTTCGGTGAGATAGCGTGCAGGAACAGGTTGGGGCGAGGGACGGAGTTGAGTTCGAGGTTTGGCTGGTGGCTGGTTACTGGCCGAATTCGAGGAGAAGGAAGAGGAAGACCCAGAGGGCTCCCATGGCGTGCCAGTACCAGACGGTGGTGTCGACCAGGACCTGACGGGTGATGAGCGAACGTGAGAACTGGAGTAACGCCAGGGCCACGATGAGCGCGACGATGCCAAGGAAGAGATGTACGGCGTGTGTGACGGTGATGAGGTAGAAGAAGTGGCTGCTGGGGTTGGACCGGAAGAAGACATGCTGCGCAGCGAGCTGGTCCCAGGCAACCCATTGGCCGGCAAGGAAGATGATGCCGAATAGAAGCGTGAGGGTAAGCCATACGGTGGCACGTTTGGAGATGGGGCGGCCAATACCGAACCACTCGTCCATGGCGTCGACTTCGCGGAACATGGCACGGCGCGCGATCTCAGCGGTGACGGAACTGAGGAGGAGAGCGGCGGTGTTGAGCCAGATGATGGAGGGCAGAGAGGTGGGAAGCCATTCGTTGATGAAGTGGCTGTAGGCGTCGAAGTGGCCGCTGGCCTTGGAGACGAAGAAGACGCTGACCATGGCGATGAAGAACATGAGGTCACCGCCGAGGCCGAACATGAGGCCGATACGGGCCTGGGAAAGACGTTCGCGGGGACCACGATGGCCGCGTGGTCGATTGCTCCAATTATCGCCATCGCCGTCACCGTTGCCGCCGGTGCGCTTGTCGGTCGGTGGACGATGGCCGTTGTTGCCGTCGCTTATGCGGTGGCGATCAATCTCCGGGGGTGTGATGGTGGTCGGCATGGCGCGGGAGACCCTGACGGACTGATGTTTTTTTACTTTACTCCGGTTTGATGCTGTGTGGGTTAATTGAACATTCCGGGGACGGTCAAATTAACCGTTTCGATACAGGATGAAGACTTTAGATGCGTGGATTGGCTGCAACGGTGGTGCTGGCTATGGGTGCGTGGCATTGCGGACGATGTCGAGGAAGAGTTGGTGGACGCGGGTGTCGGCGGTGAGTTCGGGGTGGAAGGTGGCGGCGAGCAGGCGGCCCTGGCGGACGAGCGTCGGAGAGGACGCGCCGTGGCCAGTGGCTTCGCGGGTGGCGAGGACTTCTACACTGGGGCCTACGCGCGTGATGCGTGGGGCGCGGATGAAGACCATCTCGAGCGGGCCGCCGGGAAGGGCTGTGTCGGCTGTGAGAATGGCGGATTCGTTCTGACGGCCGTAGGCGTTGCGTTCGACCGCTATGTCGAGGACGCCGAAGGATTTTTGCGGCGGGTTGGTAACTTCCTTGGCGAGGAGGATGCAGCCGGCGCAGGTGCCGAAGACGGGCTTGGTGTGGACGAAGGCGCCGAGGGCGGCGTAAAAGCCTGCGCGCTCGAGATGCTTGAGAAAGGTGGTGGACTCGCCGCCGGGGATGACCAGGGCGTCGAGGGCGTCGAGCTGTGCGGGCTTGCGGACGAGGGTGGTGGTCGCGCCAAGGTCGGCGAGGCGGCGGGCGTGAACGTCGAAGGCGCCTTGCAGGGCGAGGACGCCGATGTGAGGGGATTCAGGCATTCGTGGCTCGCCGGACGAGAAGCAGGTCCTTCGCTGCGCTCAGGATGACAATTTCCAAATAGGATGAGCCTTCTTAAGATGAAGATATTGTCAGGCCAAGGGTGTAGGGGTTACCAGCCGCGGGTTTGCATGAGGTCCTTTTCCTCGATGGCGGCGGCTGCCAGGCCCTTCATGCTGCCGATCACAGCTTCGCTGGCTTCGGCGACGATCTTCGGGTCGTCGTAGTGGAGCGTGGCGAGGACGATGGCGCGGGCGCGGGAGACGGCTTCGGCGCGCTCTTCGGCGTTGTCTTCTACGTCCAGCGGAATGGCGCCTTCCTTCATGAAGATGCCGGAGCCTACGAAGATGGTCTCGGCGCCGAGCTGCATCATGAGGGATGCGTCGGCGGGCGTGGCTATGCCACCGGCGGAGAAGTTGGGGACGGGAAGCTTGCCAGCCTTGGCGACCATGCGGACGAGCTCATAGGGTGCCCCGTGGACCTTGGCGGCGTTGTACAGTTCTTCGTCACCAAGGACGGTGAGGGCCTTGATCTCGCGGACGATCTGGCGCATGTGCTGGACGGCGTGGACGACGTCGCCGGTGCCGGGCTCGCCCTTGGTGCGGATCATGGCTGCGCCCTCGGCGATGCGGCGGAGAGCCTCGCCAAGATTGCGCGCACCGCAGACGAAGGGTGTAGTGAAGGCGTGCTTGTCGATGTGGTAGGTCTCATCGGCAGGGGTGAGGACTTCAGACTCGTCGATGAAGTCGACGCCGAGGGACTGAAGGACCTGGGCTTCGGCAAAGTGGCCAATGCGGGCCTTGGCCATGACGGGGATGGTGGATGCGGCCATGATCTCTTTGATGAGCTTCGGCGAAGCCATGCGGGCTACTCCGCCTTCGGCGCGGATCATGGCGGGAACGCGCTCGAGCGCCATGACGGCGACGGCTCCGGCTTCTTCAGCGATGCGTGACTGCGCGACGCTCATCACGTCCATGATGACGCCGCCCTTGAGCATCTCGGCAAGACCGGTCTTGAGGCGGAGGCCCGCACCGTTGCTGTTGGATGTGCCGTTACCGTTGTTCAGTTCCATGATGTGCTCCTTGAGGACGCGGGCGTTCGCTGCCGCGCTCGACTACTTAAGTTTAGCAGTTTGGTCGCGGGAGGATGGAGGTTTCATCCCCGGGCTTACCGTGGCATGAATCTTCGGTGCGAGGGGATGATCGCGCGTTGAATTCACAGGCCAGATTGTTCTTTGGCCAGAATGCTTTCCGCTTCCTCAGCAGGGGTGCTTTCTATGACGAGGGATTTGATCCGGCCAGGTTGCTTTTCGGGCGTGTGGGAGAGTTCCATGAGGTGCTGCTGGGCGCTGAGGCCGGGGCTGGTGGAGTGTGCACGGTGATAGGTGCCGTCGGGGGACATGAGGCGGGCCTTGAGGTTGTCGTGCAAGTAGGTGTCGAGAATCTCATCGCGAAGTCGGCGTTTGAGTGCGGGATCGACGACGGGGAAGACGACCTCGCAGCGCTCGTAGAGATTGCGGGTCATCCAGTCGGCGCTGCCGCAGAAGACTTCGGACTGTGGGCCGTCGTCGGAGCCGCCGTTGGCGAAGAAGAAGATGCGGCTGTGCTCGAGGAAACGGCCGATGATGGAGCGGACTCGGATGCGCTCGCTGAGGCCGGGAATGCCCGGGCGGAGGGCGCACATGCCGCGCACAATGAGGTCGATTTCGACGCCGGCCTGCGAGGCGTTGTAAAGCGCGTCGATGGTGGGGAGGTCGAGGAGGCCGTTCATCTTGGCGATGATGTGCGCGGGGAGGCCCGCACGTGCGTGCGTGGCTTCGCGCGCAATGAGGGCGAGCATGTCGCTGTGCAGGGTGACGGGCGCGACGAGGAGAGGGCGATAGGCGTTGGGGCCGGCTTGCCAGTCGGCGGTGAGGTAGCGGAAGACGCGGAGGACGGCGTCGGTGAGCTCGGGGCGCGCGGTGAGCAGGCTGATGTCGGTGTAGAAGCGTGCGGTGACCGGGTTGTAGTTACCGGTGCCGAGATGGGCGTAGCTGCGGACGACACCGTCGGCGTCGCGGCGAACGATGAGGGAGAGCTTGCAGTGGGTCTTGAAGCCGAAGATGCCGTGAAAGACCTGCACGCCGGCGTCTTCTAGCTCGCGCGCCCAGCGGATGTTGGAGGCCTCGTCGAAGCGCGCCATGAGCTCGACGACGACCGTGACGTCCTTGCTCTGCGCGGCGGCCTTGAGCGCGCTGAAGATGGGCGAGTCGGCGCTGGTGCGGTAGAGGGTCTGCTTGATGGAGATGACGCTCTCATCGGAGGCGGCGGCTTCGATGAAGTCTTCGACCGTGCTGTAGCTGTCGAAGGGGTGATGAAGGAGCATGTCGCCGTTGCGAAGTTTGGCGAAGATGTTGGGGTGTGAGTTGGTGGATGAGCCGAACTGGAAGCGGCGGCCGTGGAAGTCGGGGAACTTGAGCGCGGGCAGCTTGACGGCGCTGTAGAGAGCCATGAGACGCGAGAGGTTTACGGGAGCCGAGGTGCGGAAGACCTGCCAGAGTTCGAGTTCGAAGTTGACGCGGAGGCGCTCGGTGAGTTCGTCGGAGGCGAAGGCGTCGATCTCCATGCGAACGGCGTCGCCTTTGCGGCGGTTGTGCAACTCCTCGGCAACGCTCTCGAGGATGGTGCGGGTCTCTTCCTCCTGCAGGTAGAGATTACTGTTGCGGGTGACACGGAAGGCGGTGCGGTTGAGGATGCTGTAGCCGCGAAACATCGATTCGATGTGAGCTTCGATGAGCTCTTCAAGGAGCAGGAAGTTGCGCTGGCCGGAGCGCTCGGGAAGAGAGATGAGCGAGGGGAGTGAGCGCGGAATGGTGATGACGCCGAGGATCTTTGGGCTGTTGCCGGACTTCGGTTTGCGTTTGTGGCGGAGCAGGACTGCGAGGCAGAGCGCTTTGTTGAGCACGCGCGGAAAGGGGTGCGATGGGTCGAGCGTTACGGGAGTGAGAAGCGGGTCGACCTGCTCCTGGAAGAATTTGATGACGAACTCGCGATCGGTTTTGCGGAGTTGCTTCCAGGTGAGAAGGCTAACGCCTGCGCTCTTGAGTTCGGGGACGAGGAGGTCTTTCCAGCAGGCGGTTTGATCGTCGTTGAAATGGTGGAGGCGGTTGCGAAGACGATCCATGCGCTCGTCCTGGGTGAGGCCGCCGGTGTCACGCTGCTGGGGCATCCCGAGGCCTTCTTCAAGCCGTTGCAGGATGCCCGCGACACGGATCTCGACGAACTCGTCGAGGTTGCTGGCGGAGATGGCGAGAAACTTGACGCGCTCGAGCAGTGGGTTCGAATCGTCGCAGGCTTCTTCGAGGACGCGGCGATTGAACTGGAGCCAGCTCTCGTCGCGATCGATGAGGCGTCCGCCGGGGGGCGCTGGCGGAGATTTTGGGGAGCGGCGAGTCGTTCGTGTTGGCGACTTTCTGACGGGTGCGGACTGTTTGCTGCCAACCATGGGTGTAATGAGGGTAAATCAGGGAGATGCGCGGCGTGTGGTTTCACCTTGCATCCCCCTGATTTGTTTGCGTTCAGATCGTGCTATTCGTGGCGGTGCATCTTCCAGCCGAGGTAGTTGGATGCGGCCTCGTAGACGGGGCTGGCCATGGTGGAAAAGTTGGCGGCGACGTGGTGCTCGAAGCCGTTCTCGCAGATGTAGCGGAGAAGTTTTTGCATGTTGGGGATCTCGACGACGCCGGCGCCGCCGAAGGTGTTGAGCGGGTCGTCAGTGAAGCGTCCTTCGCCGACATAACCGGCAATCTTGCCGGTGAAGTCGTCGGTGGAGAAGCGGGCGAAGCTCATGGGGCCGGCCTTGACCGTGCCATCGAGTGTGCCGTGCGTGTTCTCCTTGCCGACCGTGCCCGCGATGATGAGCTGGTAGTCCATCTTTACGCCTTCGCGGAAGAAGTGCTTGGGGAGGTTGGAGCAGTGGAAGCAGACAGCCTTGTCGGGGTTGTCGCCATAGTTGTTGTTCCAGTCGAGGAGCGCGGATGGAGTTTCGCTGGCAAGGGTGAGGGCGTACATGGAGAGCGTGCCGAGGATGTCGACCTCGCAGGCGGAGGGGATGAGTTGTTCGCTCATCATCGACATGACGGTGCAGGGTACGATGCCGAGATATTCCTCGATGGAGGTCCAGCACTGGACAGCGGAGACGGTGAGTTCGGAGGCGGCCATCCAGCCGTCGATGACGGCGCCGAGTTTGGCCATCTTCATGAGCGCTGCTTCCGGTGTCTGCCCGACGGGGATGTATTTCTTGATGGCCGCGAGCTTGGCCTGGACGGCATCGTCGTTGTCTTTGGACTTTTCTATGCGGCCCATGACTTCGGAGAGGTCGAGAGTTTCGACGGTGATGCCAGAGCGCTCGAGCAGCTTTTCGGAGTAGCGAACAGTGTTGAATGCCGTGGGACGTGCGCCGATGGCACCGAAGCGCACATTGCGGAGGCCGCGCACGATGCGGCAGACGGCTGCGAACCATTGCAGGTCGGCTTTGAACTCGGTGGAGTCAGGAGCTTCAGTATGGAGCGTGGTGAGCGAGTAGGGGATGCCGTACTGCTTGAGGTTGTTGCAGATCGACATCTTGCCGCAGAAGCTGTCGCGGCGGAAGGCGATGCCCATCTTGCCGGGAGTGTCGGGCGTGGCCTGGATGAGGACGGGCACGTTGAGATTGGCAAGGCGGAGCGTGTCGGCGAGGCCGCGCTCCTCGCCGAAGTTTGGCAGCGTGATGATGATGCCATCGATCTCAGCGGCGTGTTGCTTGAAAAGCGCTGCACATTTCCTGGCGTCCTCGTAAGTCTCTACAGCGCCGTGCGCGGTCTCTTCCGGTGTCAGCACGATGGGCTTGATGCCCACGGATTCAAGTGCTGCAATCATCTCAAGGCGACCGCTGGTGGCAAGGTGGCTGGGGAAGAAGCCACGATTGCCTACCACGACGCCCATAGTCATTTGACGACCCATTTTGTTCTCCTCTTAGGCTAAAAAGTTGTTAACGTCTTCCGGATGTGTCCGGTAACGGATGATGTTGAAAGCTCTGAAGAGGGGCAGCATCAGCCCCCACCAGAACGTTGGCGATTGTACGGACACAAGGTCTAAGCTTCAGCGATTTCAATATGGGATTGAATTTCGCGTGGAAGGATCTTGTAGCCATTCCATCCGTAATATGCGATGAAAAAGTAGCACAAGAGCGGCATCAGGAGGGAATGGTGAATTCCAAAATGGTCAGCGAGGTAGCCCATCAACATGGGGAACACGGCTCCACCAACAATGGCCTGCACCAGCAAACCAGAGCCACGTCCGGTGAGCGGGCCGAGTTCTGCGACCGCTAGCGTGAAGATGGTTGGGAACATGATCGAATTGAAAAGTCCCACCGACAGAATGGTGATAGCGGCAAAATGGCCGGAGCCGACCAACGACCCGAAAACCAAGAGGGCGGCACCGAAGCCAGCCCACATCAGAATCTTGTTTGCCGCGATCCGGCGCATCGCTGCCGACCCGATGAAGCGGCCCACCATCATCCCAGCCCAGTAGAGAGTAACGAGTTTCGCACCATTGCCGAGCGAAAGGCCGAGGATCTTCGGATCCGCGAAGTACTTCACGAGGAAACTACCGATAGAAACTTCGGCCCCCACGTAAATGAAAATCGCAACCGCACCGAGGTAGAGATGGCGATGATTCCAGATGCTGTCCTTTTCGATATCCAAGCCGGCAGGTCGGAAATCCTGCGTTACTTCCAGACGCGGAAAGCGGTATAGCGCCACGGCTAATGCCAGAATTAAGGCGGCGCTGGCAATCGCGAGGAAGGGAAGCTTGATAGTCGCTGCCTGGTGGGCGCGGTAGCTGAGCAGGGCTGCTCCCTGCAAGTGCTCCGTGTTGGGCAGCGTTGCGATCTTGCTGAGGATCAGAGCGCCACCGACATACGGCGCCACGGTGTCACCAAGAGTGTTGAAGGCCTGCGTGAGGTTGAGGCGACTTGACGCTGTCTCCGGAGGCCCCAGAATCGTCACGTAAGGATTTGCCGCGACTTGCAGGATGGTGACACCCGCAGCCAAAACCACTTCTGCGATGAGGAAGAAGGAATAGGTTGCGGCTGCGGCTGCCGGGACGAACAGAAGCGCGCCGAGGCACATCATTCCGAGACCGATCACCATCGTAGATTTGTATCCGAACGTCTCGACCAACTTGCCCGCAGGAAGTGCAAACAAAAAGTACGAGCTGAAAAAGGCTAACTGAATCAACGACGCTTGCAGATAGCTCAATTCAAAGATGGCTTGGAGGTGTGGAATGACCGCATCGTTCAACACCGTGCAGAAGCCCCAGGCGAAGAAGAGAGTCGTGACCATTGCCATGGCGCTGTAGTTGGTGGATCCCGGATGTGGATTCGACGACTGTAGGTTTGTAGTTGCCTGATTTAGCGCCATGGCTCTGCTCTTATCTCCTGTTACAGTTGCCAAGCGTCACTGAGTGTGGCCGCGTTGACGTTTGTGAGGCTGGTGCAGTTGTGCGAGTGCTCTTGTCGGTCTTCTGTGTCAGATTGATTATCAATGTAGCTCACTAACTGAGAGTCAAATGATTGCTGGATGGGACGTGCGCGGTGGCCTGATGGATCGTCAGCAAGAAACCGTTTACTATAAGTCGGGATTGATCATACAGGAATGCTACAAGACTCTACCAGCAGTGAAGCTATCTTGGAAAGGGCGCTAGTTAAAGCGAGTTAACTGGCGAGAGTTGAGGCGGGGCTTGACGTATGGGTGGACATGCTTCTAGCCTTTGCTGCAACGCGGCATGGATGTAGAAATTGCTGCGGCAGAGGGAGACGGAAAGATGAAGAAACTCGTAGTTTCGGGAACGGTGCTGGCCACGATGCTCTCGTTTGGGATTGGACATGCCCAGACTGCCGGACAGGACATGAAGGACATGACGCATGACACTGCTCATGCCACCAAGGCCGTTGGGCACGATACGGTCCACGGTACCAAGGTAGCGGCCAGAGACACGGTACACGGAACGAAGGTTGCAGCCAGAGACACAGCGCATGGGACCAAGGTTGCGGTGAAGGATACGGTTCATGGAACCAAAGTGGCGGCCAAAGATACGGTGCAGGATACGAAGAAGATCGTGCACTAGGATCGATTGAGCGTCCGGGCCGTAGCTTCGGGAGGGTTCAGAGGCTGCGGCGCAAGGACCGTGGCGCAGCCTGCGACGAGGGCCATCCAGTAGGCGTCTGCGCCTAGAAGGTGGAGGATCTGCAACCAGGTGGGAGCGAGGAGAACTACGTCGGTTGCTCCGAGGATGATCTGCGCGAAGATCAGAGCGAGCATCAGGCGGCCGAGGGTGCTGCGCAGTTGTAATGCCAGCCAGATGGCTGTGCCGAGGGCGATAACGGCGGAGGCTGGATGGAGCCAGCGCATGCGGACCAGCAGGGGCGCGTGTGCGGAGAAATCCTGTAGAAATGCGCCCTGGAGCGATGTGGGCGGGAAGAGCGTGTCAGCGAGCGCAGCGACGGAACCAGCACCGCCTACGAGGAGGGTTGCGACGAGAGCAAACCATGCGGTCATTCGGGTCTCTGCGTGAATGACGATGCGGGGCTGGGGGCGATCGCGGAGCCACCACCAGGTGAGGGTGATCGCTGCAAGCAGGAGCATCGTGTTGGTGAAGTGGATGCACTGCATGACGACGCGCATGTCCGAGGCGTTGTTCTCGACGTAGCCGCCCTTGACGAGCAGGGCGCCGAGGAGAGCCTCGGTGAGGAGCAGGATTC
>JAJXYW010000176.1 GCA_021780415.1 Acidobacteriota bacterium | reverse complement strand
TGCGCGGCGGAAGTGGCGGTGTTCGGCAACGGCGACGAGGTAGCGCAGGTCCTGCAGATTCATGGCGGGTTCTCCCATTTTGTCGTTTTGCTTCATAGGAACCGTTAATCGCTATTTTAGAAACAATCGACAGAGCGCATCAATGTGACAAGCCTGCGCGCGAGCGCCCGACGAGGTTGTGTCTGCGGTGAGGCCTTTCAGGCTGCCCGGTTGCGGTAGATTGGGGAAGGTCCATGGGAGATGCTTTGACGAGTCCGAGGGCCAAGGATTGCAGCCTTTTGACACCCTCATCCAATCTGAATCATCTTTCTAGCTTTCTGCGCGAAGTTTTTGGTTTTTCAGAGTTTCGAGCGAATCAGGAGGCGGTGTGCCGATCGGCTGTGAAAGGCCGCGACCTGCTGCTGGTGATGCCGACGGGGTCCGGGAAGAGCCTCTGCTACCAACTGCCAGCCATTGTGCGAGGAGGGACGGCGCTGGTGATTTCGCCGTTGATTGCGCTGATGGAGGACCAGGCGACGAAGCTGGCGGCGCTTGGGCTGCGCGTGGCTCGGATCCACTCGGCGATGGACCGTGCGGCATCGCGGCAGGCGTGCGTGGACTACTTGAAAGGGCAACTGCAATTTCTCTTCATCGCCCCGGAGCGGCTGCGGGTGCCGGGTTTTCCGGAGATGCTGGCGAAGCAGCGGCTGTCCTTGATTGCGATTGACGAGGCGCACTGCATTTCGCAATGGGGACATGATTTTCGACCAGACTACCGGATGCTGGGGCAGTACATTCCGACGCTGCGGCCTGCGCCGGTGCTCGCGCTGACGGCGACGGCGACGCCGGCAGTGCAGGCAGACATCGTTGCCCAGCTTGGGCTGGCGAATCCGGCCCGTTTCATTCATGGATTCCGGCGGGACAATCTGGCGATTGAGGTGGTGGAGACCCCTGTGCCGGAGCGGGCTGGGGCCATTTTCCGGCTGCTGGCGGACCGGGCGCGGCGTCCGGCGATTGTGTATGCGCCTTCGCGCCGGATGGCGGAGCAACTTGCCGAGGAGCTTGCGGTGAGGATTCCGGCGGCGGCATACCACGCCGGATTGGAAGCCGAACGGCGGGAACGCGTGCAGGCGGCTTTTCAGGCGGGCGAGTTGCATGTGGTGGTCGCGACGATTGCCTTTGGGATGGGGATTGACAAGGCGGATATTCGGACGGTGATCCATGCCGGACTGCCGGCAACGCTTGAAGGCTATTACCAGGAGATTGGGAGAGCGGGGCGGGATGGAGAGGCAAGCCGCACGATTCTGATGCACAGCTATGCGGACCAGAGGACGCATGATTTTTTTCTGACCCGCGACTACCCGCCTGCGGCGGATCTGGAGCAGGTCTTTCGGCTCCTGGGCGAGGATGCGGAGCCGCTGGAAGACGTTCGGAAAAAGTCGAAACTGAGTGAAGAAGCCTTTGCTAAGGCACTGGAAAAGCTGGAGATTCATGGTGGCGCCAAGGTTGACTTTATCGGCAACGTGACGCGTGGAAGAACGGGTTGGAAGAAGACCTATGCGGTGCAGGCGCAATTTCGGGCGGAGCAGCTGGAGAAGGTACTGCGGTTTACGGAATCAAGCGCGTGCCGGATGGCGCAACTGGTGCGGCACTTCGGCGACGAGGAGGATGCGGGGAGAGCCTGCGGCGTGTGCGATGTGTGCGACCCGGTGGGCGCGGTGCTGAAGCTTTTTCGGCGGGCGACGGCCGCGGAGCGGGATGCGGCTCAGGCGATTGCCGATGAGCTACGGGCCGTGGAATACAAGGCGACTGGGACGCTGCAGCGGAATCTCGAGCTGGCGGGGCAGATGAGCCGCAAGGAGTTCGATGGGCTGCTGGCGGCGATGATTCGCGCCGGGCTGATTGACATTGAAGATGCCGAGTACGAGAAGGACGGCGAGGTGCGGCGATTCCGCAAGGTGCGCCTGACGGAGCGGGGCTTGGAGATACGGCGGTCAAGGCCGCTGGAGCTGCTGATTGCGGACGGAATGGTGCAGGATGGGGGCGGTGGACTCGGGCCCAAAACAGAGCGGGGCGTGACGCGGACCGGGAAACAGGGCCGCACGAAGGCCGTGGCGGGTACGGAGGAGCTGTCGCCGGACGGTGCTGCGCTGGCAGCGAGGCTGAAGGAGTGGCGCACGGGGATGGCCAAGCAGCTCGGTGTGCCGGCGTATGTGGTGCTGCACGACCGGACGCTGTACGCGCTGGCGCAGGCGCGACCGAGGAATCCGCGGGAGATGCTGGGCGTGGATGGGATGGGGCCGGCTAAGGTGGAGCGGTTTGGCGCGGCGCTGCTGGAGCTGTGCGGGCAGGAGTGAGGGGAGTTGCGCCATCCCATAAAGGATGGAATGGCGCGGTTCTATTGATCAGGCGACGCGCTCGATGACGACGGACTCGAGGACGACGGGGGTGTGGGGCTTGTCCTGCGAGTTGCGAGGTACTTTGGAGATTTTTACGACGATCTCCTGCCCCTCGACGACCTCGCCGAAGATGGTGTGATTGCCGGTGAGCCAGGGCGTGGGTGTGACGGTGAGGAAGAACTGAGAGCCGTTGGTGCCGGGGCCGGAGTTGGCCATGGCGAGCTTTCCAGGCTTGTCGAATTTGTGGGGCGAGCCCTTGGTCTCGTCCTGGAAGCGGTAGCCGGGGCCGCCCATGCCGTTGCCAGCGGGATCGCCGCCCTGAATCATGAAGTCTGGAATGACGCGGTGGAAGATGGTGCCGTCGTAGAGCTTGGTAGTGGACTTGGTGCGGGTGGTGGGGTGCGTCCACTCGCGAGTCCCCTCGGCCAGCTCGATGAAGTTCTTGACGGTGATGGGCGCGTCGGATTCAAAGAGACGAACAGTGATTTTGCCTTCGGTGGTCTGGAAGACGGCATAGATTCCTGCGGCGAGTGCCATTGCGACTCCTGGATAAAAAGTGGGATTCAGACGCCTTATGGGGCGCATCTGATGCAGCGCGTGAGCCGGCCCGATTGTGTCCTGATGACGCGGTGGGCCGGAAGAGCCCGCTAATTGGATTGTAGGCGCACGGGGCGGGTGATGAAAGCGGTACGAGAGCGGCGGCGGGGACGGTGGCGAGCCGGACTGATTCGGTCGGAGTTCGAGGAGCAGTTTTCAGACGTGCGGTCTGTGGAAAAGAAAAATATTCCAGGGGGGTGGTGTATTTCCCTGCGGGGCGCAGGCGGACAGAGTCCACCTGATCGAGACGCGGTGTTCGACGGGTTGGTGGGCGCGGTTTTTCATGACTATCTTTATTGTGCGCGTTTGCTGGGAGTGAATATGCAAACGGGCGCGGGGAATTTTGCGAGTGGAATGAGAGGGTTGCAGAGTTTTGTTGAAGTGCGGGGCTTGACAGCCATCCGCGGGGCAGCAGGGTGGCGGGGATGGAGTCGTACTCTCCCACCCATGGCGCCCGCTGAGCAGGCGCCATGGATGGGGTACCTGTGATCTTCAGTGCGGTTGGCATTCGGTGATGCTGCTCATGAAAGTAAAGCCTGGATCATCCTGAGGCTTTGCAGTTTTCTGCATGAGCCTTACGGCGTCGCTATGAAACCACTGACTCGTTGCCGGGTCCTCTCCGAGCTGGACCATGAATTTTGGCTCAAGGTTTCGTACGCGGACCGCGACAACCGTCCACAGCCCAGTCTTGCATGAGACTTTTACCAGATCGCCGGCCTCGATGGTTTCTCGCATCTTCTTCTCCTCGATGTTCTCCGCGATGAGTCCCAATGGCTGGCGCCGCGGGGAACTATTTTGAGGTCTAGGATGAGGGATTTCGCCAAGGTGCTCAATACAACAAATTGGTGGCCAGTAACACGAAGGTGCCACGGGGCGGCGTAGAGACGGGCTAGAGAGCTATAGCCATCGCCATTGAAGAGGAGGTGAGCCAACCCCACTCATGCGCAAAAGGCGCGCATGAATGGGCACCCGGCAACCTCCAACCGTCAGGAATGGGGCGCTTCGCATCGGGTGCAACGCCCAGATCAACCGTCGGGTTCGTAGGTGGGATCCGGGCCTGAAGGCCATTTTAAGTTGAGCTGTCTTTCCGGGAGCTGAAGCTCCCGGCTCCTTCCGTAATGCGCGGGAGTTAGTTGTGCTTGCCCTTCCACTCTTCGTAGGGGCCCTGGAAGTCTTCGATGCTGCCGTGGTCGAAGTTCCATAGACGGGTGGCGACTTCGTCGATGAGGTCGTGGTCGTGGGTGACGAGCAGGACCGTGCCCTCGTAGCGCTGGAGCGCGATGTTGAGCGCGTTGATGGACTCGAGGTCGAGGTGGTTGGTGGGCTCGTCGAAGATGAGGATGTTGGGCTTGGTGAGGATGAGCTTGCAGAAGATGAGGCGCGCCTGCTCACCGCCCGAGAGCGCCTTGGTGGGCTTGGCGCCTTCTTCACCGCTGAAGAGCATCTGGCCAAGGATTCCCCGAATCTCTTCGACGTGGGCCTGCGGGTTCCAGCGATGGAGCCACTCGGCGACGGTGAGGCCGTGCTCGATGGTGGAGCCGACATCCTGCGGGAAGTAGCCAATTTGCGCTTCGTGGCCCCAGAAGACGGAGCCGGAGTCGAGGGTGAAGTCCTTGTCGGCGAGGCCGGGGTAGTTGGCGAGGAGGCTCTTGAGGAGCGTGGTTTTGCCGGCGCCGTTGCGGCCCATGAGGCAGACCTTTTCTCCGCGGAGAACGTTGGCGGAGAAGGCGTCGAGGACGGTGTGGTCGCCGTAGACCTTGGTGAGGTGCT
Source organism: Acidobacteriota bacterium (assembly GCA_021780415.1). The sequence continues at coordinate 135 of JAJXYW010000176.1, read as the reverse complement.
TGAACTCGAGGACGTGCTTGCCGCTGGGGCGCACCTGATCGAATTTGATGAAGGGGCGCTGGATGTTGGAGCGGGCGAGCTCGTTGGTCTGGAGGCGCTCGACCTCTTTGCGGCGGCTGGTGACCTGCGAGGAGC
>JAJXYW010000011.1 GCA_021780415.1 Acidobacteriota bacterium | reverse complement strand
CACCCGTCACCAGCAGGTTGTTACCAACATTGCGGTTGATCGAGAGTTGCAGACCGTTGTAACGGCCCGTACCCTCGGCGTCGCCTTCGTCAATCGTCTGACGATTGCTGTAGGTCGGAAGGCCCGTTCCCAGCACCGGCGCATTGGCGTTGAACCACGTCATCAGGTGGTCGCTCTTGTTGCCCACATACGCAATCGTGAACGACGTGAAGCGATCGATCTGCTGCTGCAGTTGCAGGTTGTACTGCTGCACCATGCTGGTGCGGTTGTTTGGCATTTGCGCAATCACGCTCGAGTTCGCCAGCATAGCCGGCGTCACCGCAGCTGCGCCGAAGATCGGCAGCGGCAGCGGCTTTGTCGCATCCACGCTATTGTTGTCATTCAACGGACCCTGTCCAACCAGCGTTACGCGGTACCCACTGGTCGCCGTGTACTCCTGCACACCGTTGAAGCCGGGGTTGTTGGAGAGTTGGTTGCCGACACCACCGCGATCGAGGAAGTAGAAGATGCCGTAACCGCCACGCACTGAGGTCTTGCCATTACCGAACAGATCATAGGCAAACCCGATACGCGGTGCGAAGTCCTTCTTGTCTGTATTGACCAGCGAGCGCGAATTGCCATTGACTCCTGCAAACAGCAGTTGGCCGGTCGCAATGTCGTAGTTCGCCTGGTTGTTGTTCTGCTCATACGGATACGTGTAGAGATCGTAACGAAGTCCAAGATTCAGTACGAGCCGCCGGTTGACTTTCCAGTCGTCCTGCACAAAATAGCCGGTCTCATAGCTGAACGTCTTGAAGTACGTGCTCGCCGCGCCAATCTCATAGTCCGAGAAGCCCGCCAGCAGCTCCGAAGCCTCATAGCCAGTGAAGCGGCCGGTGCCCGGGTAATTCACGCCGCCGATAACAAAATAACCCTTCGAGGAGTTTCCCTGGAAGAAGTCCACTTCCCGACGCATGATGTTCGCACCCGCCTTGAAGGTGTGCGCGCCATGCGTGTACGTGATCGCATCCACATACTGGAACGTCTTCTGTGGCACCGAGTAGGGGCCACCGTCACCGGTATACGCAATCTCACCATTGTTGCCACCGATCAGTGCTCCACCACCCAACAGCGGGCTGCGGTTCGCATTGACGATCCCGAGGTTCGCCGATACCGGCTCGCCCTCCTGCGGATTGATGTACGCATACTCTGGCCGGTTGTAGCCAAAGTGGAACTCGTTGATCAGATTCGCAGTGAGAATCCGGGTATACCCGCCCACAATCGAGCGCGGATGGTTGACGTTGTTTCCCGATGCAAAGCCTGCTGGAAGATTCGTGAACAGGCTCGTAATCGTGTTGTTGTCCTGCCCATAGCTGTACCGCACAAACAACTGGTCCTTCGCCGACAAGTGATAGTCCAGCCGCACGTCGAAGTCGTTGTAGTTGGTAATGTTGTGGCGAGTGACAAAGTAGTTGTTGATCACGCCTGGGGTGTTCGGCAGATTGTACGCATTGAAGTACTTCAGGCCCGCCGCGTTGGCGCGCGCCGTCGGTATCACGTTGGCCACGCCGCCGGAGGTAAACTGAGTGCACGTCACCGGATCAAAGATCGCGCCGTTGTCGGCGCTCGCATTGAAGATCTGCTGCGCATTCGCAGCCGTCGTGCTGTATACGTGCCCGTTGGCCGTCGTCACACTGCTGCATCCGGTCAGCCCAGGAAATGGTAACGTTGTCGTCTTCTGCCCCAGCAACTCCGTAAAGTTGCCCTGCCGCATCAACGCCGTCGGAACCGTCTGGAACCCTGAATCCTGCGGCTGCTTCTGCCGTAACGCCTGATAATCGCCAAAGATGAAAAGTTTGTTCTTCCACAGCGGTCCACCCGCGGCAAAGCCAAACTGCTTCCGTTGGAACGGAGGCAGTGCCGTCCCCGGAGGCGCGAAGTACAGCGGGTTCGCGTCGAAGATCTGGTCGCGGAAGTAGCCGAACAGTGTTCCGTGAATCTGGTTCGTACCAGACTTGATCGATGCGTTGACAATGGCTCCGCCAGCGCGGCCAAACTCCGCCGGCGCTACCGCCGTGGTGATGCGGAACTCCTGAACCGCATCCGGCGAAGGAAAGATCACGATCGTATTCACCAGCGACTCGTTGTTGTCCGCGCCGTCCAGCAGGAAGTTGTTGGACTGTGCGCGCAACCCGTTCACCGTCAACGCGCCACCGCCACTATCGGCATAGCGCATCGTCTCCACATTCTGATTGATGCCCGACGCATCCGAGCCATAGGCTCCATGAGTCACGCCCGGCGTCAGCGTCGCCAACTCCAGAAAGTTGCGCTGGCTCAGCGGCAGGTCAACCACCTGGCGCCCCTGGATCACCTCACCGGTCGATGAAGTCGCAAGGTCGACAATCGGTGCCGCACCCGTCACTTCAACGGTTGTGGTCGCCGCACCTGTTTTCAGCTTAAACTCGATCGTCTGCACCTGCTGAATCTGCAAATCGAATGCCTGCTGCTCTTTAGAGAAGCCATTGGCCGAAACCGCTATGCTGTAACGACCGCGAAGCAGCGCCGGAAAGCTGAACACTCCATCGGCGCCAGACATCCTGGTTTCCACTGCGCCCGTATCGGTGTCAGTCAGGGTAATCGTGGCCCCCGGAATCATGGCGCCCGTTGCGTCGGCAACCGTGCCTAGAACGCGCCCGGTATCGCTCTGCGCCCGCAGCACATTCCACGACACCGCCAGTAAACAAACCACCATCAGAACCCGTGCAATCCGGTGTCCCATACGGATGGTTGTAATAATAGGTTGCATATTAATATTGCCTCCAAATATCCTTCCCGGTCCCTGTCATCGGTTACATGCCGATAAAGCAAAGTCCTAGGGAAGGTTCGCTCGCTACGTTGCGGAAACTGCGCACCTCAACGCAATCTTCTTCAGTCCCTTTGTGGCTCTTTTTTTTATCTCCCAACAAGTGCCAGTAAATCAGTGGCTTGAATGCCACTCATCATCTGCGTCAAGTAGTGGTACAGTCTAGAGCGCGAGGCTTTTGCGATGAAATGACAAGTCAGATTACCAATACGAGGCTCAGCTTTGGACTCTACGAGATCGACCTGCAGGCCGGAGAGCTCTGGAAAGCTGGCTTCAGAATTAAGCTCCAGGGCCAACCATTCAAAGTCCTGACGACCCTGCTCGAGAAGCCCGGACAGGTCGTCACCCGTGAAGAACTCCAGTCTCGACTCTGGGGCAAAGACACCGTCGTCGACTTCGACCACTCCCTCGGCACCGCCATCAACAAAATCCGCGAGGCCCTCGGCGACTCCGCGGAAAACCCCCGCTTCATCGAGACCCTTTCCCGCCGCGGCTACCGCTTCATCGCTCCCGTAGGCGTCGTCGAGCCTCCGCCCACCGCCCTCAGCGACGCCCCCGCTGACAGAACACCCACCACCCGCCTCCCTATCCCTATGACCACCACCACCACCCCTCCTGGTGGCCCAACCGCATCCGCCGACGCACCCCCCGCCGCCGCCAGCCTCACCGCCACATCCCCTCCGACGCACCAGGCCCGCCCCAACCCAATCCTCTGGGCCTCCCTCCTCATCGTCGCAGCAGCATTTTTCGCTGCCGGTTATTACCTCGAAGCCACCCACGCCTCCACCGTCCCTCCCCACATTACCCAGATCACCCACAACGGCCACCTCGCTCCCGGCATCGACAGCATGGAGAACCTCGCTGCCGCCGCCACCGACGGCGTCCACCTCTACGCCGCAGCCATCGACGGCGGCCGCTCCATCCTCTCCGCCATCACCATCTCCGGCGGCCTCGTCGAGCCCATCAATATTCCCTCTGAAGTCGCCAGCCCCGCTCTCGGCGACATCTCTCCCGACGGCTCCCGCCTCCTCCTCCGCGACCATCTCTCCCCCGAGTCCGAGCAGCCTCTCTGGGTCGTCCCCACCATCGGCGGCTCCGCCCTCCGCGTCGGCGATGTCCTTGCCCACGACGCCACCTGGATGCCCGACGGGCAAAGCGTCCTCTACGCCAACGGCAACGATCTCTACCTCACCCATCTCTCCAGCCAGCAGCCGACCCACTACGCCTCGCTCCCTGGCCGCGCCTTCTGGCTTCGCTGGGAGCCCAACGGCAAGCTCCTCCGCTTCACCATCCTCGATCCCCTCGCCCATACCCTCTCCCTCTGGCAGATCACCCCCTCCGATCGCACCCCCCGCCGCATCCTCGACGGCTTCAACCAGCCCGCCAGCGAGTGCTGCGGCGTCTGGACCGCCGACGGTCGCTCCTTCGTCTTCCAGTCCTCCAAAGGCGGCAACGACGACCTCTGGAAGCTCTCCGGAACCTCCACCTCCAACCCCATCCGCCTCACGGACGGCCCCCTTCGCTTCGAATCCCCCATCGCCGCCCACTCCGGCAGCCGCATCTTCTTCATGGGAGCCGACGCCCGCTCCGAGCTTGAATCCGTCTCTCCCACCGGCGAACTCATCCCCGTCAAGGGCTTCCTATCCGACGCCGTCCGCGCCGAATACTCCCGCGACGCCCACTGGGTCGTCTGGACCGACACCCAGGGCCAGCTCTGGCGCGCCCGTTCCGACGGCACCCAAAAGCTCCAGGTCACCCCCGACAACATCAGCACCTTCCTCGCCCGCTGGTCTCCAGACGATTCCCGCATCGCCCTTATGGCCCGCGAACCCGGAAAAGCCTGGCAAATCTACATCACTGGCGCCAACGGCGGTGGCTTCCGCCCCCTCCTCCGCGAGGGGCACAACGCAGCCGACCCCTCCTGGTCTCCAGATGGCAAATCCATCATCTTCGGTAACACCAATGACACCATGGGTAAGGACAATCCCACCCGCACCCTCCACCTCGTCGACGTCGCCACCGGCGCCCTCCAGGAAGTTCCCGGTTCCACCGGCCTCTTCAGTCCCCGCTGGTCCCCAGACGGCCGCTACATCGCCGCTCTCTCCGTCGACCAGCGCCAGGTCCGCCTCTACACCGTCGCATCCCACACCTGGGCCACTCTTCCCGTCACCTCTGGCGCAGATCCCGTCTGGTCTCCCGACAGCCGTTATCTCTTCCTTCACGCCTCCCTCGACCCCTCCCAACCCATCGACCGCATCTCCATCCCCGACGGCCACGTCGACGAGATCGTCCGCCTCGCCGACTCCCGCCAGCACGACGCCGTCGACTACGTCTTCGGAGGCCTCAGCCTCGACAATCGTCCCCTCATCCGCGCCCGCATCTTCACCGGCAACTTCTATTCCCTCGACCTCCACTAGCCTCCATCTCATTTTTGTTTGATCCATCCGCGCAAACTGCTTATAAAAAATGAGTTAGCTGTTGAAATTCAAATGAGCGACTTTGGGCTCTCCCTGCATTGCGATGTGACCATGAAATCTGGCCTCTTACTCCTATGCTCGCCCCCACTCCGGCTATCTCCGCTCCGCGTCTCAGCATCCTCGGCCTCACGGCCCTGCTCGTCTGCGCCCTCCCCGCCGCTCTAGCCGCCCAGACCCCAGCCCCGCCGCCCCAGGCCGTCTCCTCCTCCGCACACACCCCCACTGGGCTCCTGCTCTCCGACACCACCCTCACCCTCCGCGTCGACGCCCTCCGCCCCGACGTCCTCCGCGTCCGCCTTTACCCCACCACGCACCCCACGCAAACTCCCGAAGACGCCTCCTGGGCCGTCCTCCCCGCAGCCCGCACGGCCCGCATCCCCGTCACTCCCGAACCCACCGGCTTCTCCACCACCAGCCTCCGCGTCTCCGTCACTCCCGACCTCCGCCTAACCGTCTCCGACCTCGCCGGCCACATCCTCCAATCCGACGCCCTCCCCGTAGCCTGGTCACCCGACGGCTTTACCGTCACCAAAGCAAAATCCCCCGTCGACCACTTCTTCGGACTCGGCGACAAGCCCGGTCCCCTCGACCGCACCGGCGAGGCCTTCACCCTCTGGAACACCGACAGCTTCGGCTGGCAGGAGTCCACCGACCCCATCTACAAGTCCATTCCGTTCTTCCTCGAAATGCACGACGGCCGCACCCTCGGCGTCCTCTTCGACAACACCTACCGCACCTTCTTCGACTTCGGCCGCCAGCGCCCCGACCGCTACACCTTCTCCGCCCCCGCCGGCCCGCTCGACTACTACATCCTCTACGGCCCCGACCCGAAGCACGTCGTCGAAACCTACGCCTGGCTCACCGGCCCCACCCCGCTGCCGCCGCTCTGGGCCTTCGGCTACCAGCAGTCGCGCTACAGCTACACCCCGAGCGCGCAGGTTGAAGATATCGCCGCCCGTCTCCGCGCCGACAAAATCCCCGCCGATGGCATCTGGCTCGACATCGACTACCAGTACAAGTACCGTCCCTTCACCGTCGATCCCGCCACCTTCCCCGACTTCCCCGGCATGGTCCACACCCTCGCCGCCGAGCACCTCCACACCATCGTCATCGCCGACCTCCACATCGCCGACGCCCCCAACCAGCACTACACCCCCTACGACACCGGCATCGCCGGCGACCAGTTCGTCAAGCTCCACGGCCAGAACTACATCGGCCCCGTCTGGCCCGGCCCCTCCCTCTTTCCCGACTTCACCCGCCAGCAAACCCGCACCTGGTTCGGCTCCCTCTACAAGGACTTCGTAGCCGACGGCGTCTCCGGTTTCTGGGACGACATGAACGAGCCCGCCGTCTTCACCTACCCCTCCAAAACCATGCCCAACGACGTCGTCCACCGCATCGACGAGCCCGCCGACGAAGGCTTCGCCCCCCGCACCGCCCTCCACAGCGAGATCCACAACGTCTATGGCATGGAGAACTCCCGCGCCACCCAGGAGGGCCTCCTCACTCTCCAGCCCAATCTCCGCCCCTTCGTCCTCACCCGCGCCAGCTACGCCGGAGGTCAGCGCTACGCAGCCACATGGACGGGCGACAACCTCTCCACCTGGAACCACCTCCGCATGACCACCCCGCAGCTTCTCAACCTCGGCCTCAGCGGCTTCTCCCTCTCCGGTGCTGACGTCGGCGGCTTCGGCGGCAGCCCCTCCCCCGGCCTCCTCACCAAGTGGCTCATGCTCGCCGCCTTCCAGCCCATCGACCGCGACCACGCCGCCAAAGGCACCCGTCCCCACGAGCCCTGGGTCGACGGCCCCGCCCAGGAAGACATCCGCCGCCGCTACATCAACGAGCGTTACCGCCTCCTGCCCTACCTCTACACCACCGCCGAGCAGACCTCCCGCACCGGCATCCCCATCCTCCGTCCGCTCTTCCTAGAAGCCCCTCACGCCACGGCCGACAACCACCCCCTCGACGACGACGCCCCCGGCGAATTCTTCTTCGGCCCCTCCCTCCTCGTCGCCGAATCGCCCCTCCCCGACGACATCGCCCCCTACGAAGTCCACCTCCCTCCCGGCATCTGGTACGACTACTGGACCGGCGCGAAGCTCGACCGCCGTCAGACCCTCACCACCCGCGACCTCGAGATCAAGAATCCCACCGCCAACGCCACCCCCACGCTTCCGCCGCTCATGGTCCATCCCGCCCTCGCCGACCTCCCTCTTTACGTCCGCGCCGGCGCCATCCTCCCCATGCAGCCTCTCGTCCAGTCCACCGAAGAGAAGCCCGCCGGCCCCCTCACCCTCCGCGTCTACCTACCCGCCGCCGATGCCACCGCCAGCACCTCCTCCAACGACTGCTCCGGCGATCTCTACGCCGACGACGGCCTCACCTTCAACTTCCGTCACGGCGACTACCTCCGCCTCCACATCACCTGCACCGTCGCCCCCGACGGCGCACTCACCGTCCACATCCCGCAACGCGAAGGCACCTTCCGCCCCTGGTGGACCCAATACCGCATCGAAGCCGTAGGCTTCACCCCCCACACCTCAAAGGCCACAACCAACGGCCACATCACCGCCCTCGATCGCACCCCCCTCGGCTGGGCCGCCACCGTCCCCGACACCACCCAACCCCAAACCATCACCCTGCAATAGGGACTCTCGTCCTCCAGGAAACCGCTTTCAAGGGGCGGGCGCCAGCCCCGCCGTAAAATCAGCAGGAACCAGCGCGTCTCAGCCGCCAACGGAATTCTGGAGCCTTGTTTTCGGCTTCCCTGCGGCCACAACACCGCCAAACCGCTTCAAAGCAATTACTCTTAAATTGGACATCACCGCGCACTCTACTGAACGAAGGAGTTTTTCTTGGCCGTTCCCATCCGCAACATCAGTGCTCCAGGCTACGACGACGACACTCAGATGAAGACCGACAAGCGCGCCATGAGCGTCGCCACCGGTCTCTTCTTCATGGTCGGCTTTCTCACCTGCCTCAACGACATCGTCATCCCGCATCTCAAGAGCATCTTCGAGCTCAACTACGCGGAAGCCATGCTGGTGCAGTTCGCCTTCTTCACCTCCTACTTCGTCTTCAGCTACCCCAGCGGAGTCCTCGTCGCCAGGTTCGGCTACAAAAAGAGCATGGTCATTGGCCTGCTCATCATGGCCGCCGGAGCCGCCGGCTTCATCCCTGCCGCCAAACTCGCCGTCTTCACCATCTTTCTCGGCGCGCTCATCGTCCTTGCAGCAGGCATGACCGTCGTGCAGGTCGCAGTCAACCCCTACGTCACGGTCATCGGTCCCGCGGCCACCGCCTCCAGCCGCCTCAACCTCGCCCAGGCATTCAACTCCTTCGGCACCTTCATCGCTCCCTTCCTCGGCGGCCTCGTCATTCTTGGCGGAGCCAAGGCCCTCACGCCCCAGCGCATGCACGCCCTCAGCACCGTCGACCTCCAGGCCTACCGCGAACTCCAGGCCCACACCGTCATCCTTCCCTACCTCGGCATGGCGCTGGTCCTCGTTCTTCTCGCCCTCGCCCTTGCCAGCATCCATCTCCAGCCACGCACCTCCGTCGCGGAGCGCACCCAGGACTTCCGCCCCGGCGCCTTCGCCGAAGCCCTCACCAAGCCCGACAGCATCTGGCGCCACCCCTGGCTCCTCACCGGTGCTCTCGGCATCTTCGCCTACGTCGGTGCTGAAGTCTCCATCGGCAGTCTGCTGGTCAACTACATGGGCCTGCCCCAGATCGCCGCTCTCCCCCAGGCCACCGCCGCCAACTTCCTCATGGTCTACTGGGGTGGCACTATGATCGGCCGCTTCCTTGGCTCGGCCATCCTGCAACGCGTCAAGACCGGCAAACTCCTCGGCTTCAACGCCATCATCGCCTGCCTGCTCGCCGTCTTGGCCATCCTCACGCACGGCCATCTCGCCATGTTCGCTCTCCTCTTCGTCGGCCTTTTCAACTCCATCATGTTTCCCTCCATCTTTGCCCTCGGCATCCAGGATCTCGGCCCGCTCACCAGCAAGGGCTCCAGCCTGATGATCGCGGCCATCGTCGGCGGAGCCCTCATCCCTGAAGCCACCGGCAAGCTGGCCGACCTCATCGGGCTGCACCACGCTTTCATCATCCCGGCCCTCTGCTACGTCTACATCGCCTCCTACGGCATAGCCAGCATCCGCCGCCCAGCCGGCTCCGACGTCCTGCTCCCCGTCGAGCCCGCCTAGAGCCGATTGCTCTCAGGTGTAGTCGCCATCATCTTCATGGATGGCATTCCGAAGCGGAAGAATCTGCTTCTTGAACCGGCGACTACACCTGATGGCAATCGGTTCTAACCCCGCAACCTCCCACCCCAGGCCACCAGTCCCTTCAACATCTTTCCTCGATAGAACCGGCAGCCTGGGGAATTGCCCTTCCGGCAGACCGCGTCTCCTCACCGTTATCCAAAGCGAAGCGAAGGATCTCAGTATTTGCCTTTGCTGGAAGCCAAAAGCTGGAAGCGCCTTCCTTCCCTCTACGGCCCCACCACCACCGAAGCCGTAGCAAACCCCGACGTCCCAGTCGCCGCCGCAATCCTCACCACCTGCGCCACTCCCGGAGCCTCCACCGGCGTCACCTGCACCATCCCATTTCCATCCGACACCGCCGAACTTCGCGCCGTCGTCAGCACCGGCGCCGCCGCACAGGATCCACGCAGCGCGCAGGCCCCCTCCCACGCATACGCCGTCTGATAGATATTCACCGCAGCCCCCGGCAGCGGATGCCCCGCGCCATCGCTCACCAGCAGCTTCACCACCGTCGGCAACACACCCTGTACCATGCTCTGTCCGCCGCCACTGGCCACCGCCACCACCCACTGCGACGGCGCCACACCATACACCGTCCAACTCGCACACACCGCCGTCCACGCGCACCCCGTCACCACATTCGTCGATCCGCTGGCAATCGTGCCCACCTGCGCCACCACACCCTCCGTCCCATTAGCCGCCGTCGCGCCCGTCGCCGGAGCCAGCGTAAACCCCGCTGCCGGCGTAGACCACGTCACAGGAATCCCCACCGCCGCCACTCCATCCTGCACCGCACTCAACGACAAGCTCCAATTCCCCGCCGCCCCCGCCGCCAGGTACTGCGCCGCCGCTGCCACCGTCACCGTCTGCACCGGATTCACGTCCGCAATCACCGCCCGCGCCGACCCTCCGCCACTCATCTCCGTCCCACTCACCGTCACGCTTCCCGCAGCCACGCCCATCAGCGGAGTCTGCGCCAGCCCCGTCGTATCGGTCTTCACCACGCACCCCGGCCCGCTCTGGCAGCCCGTCGCCACCGCCGCACCGCCGCCATTTCCCGCTACCACAAAGCTCACACTTGCGCCCGCCGCAGGCGTCACGCCATCCGCCCCATACACCCGCACCGCAAACGGAGTCGTCGCCGTATACCCCGTCTCCAACGACGCTGGCGCCGACACCAGCATCACCTGGTCCGCCGTCGACGTCGAATACGTCAACGCCCCCTGCATATCCGTCGATCCGCCTGTCCTCGGGTCAGTCACCACCACATCCACCCCCGTCCCCACCGTCGCCCCCGCCGCTGCCATCGACGGCGCCATCGCCACAATCTGCGTCTGCGACCAACTCAACACCGTCGCCGCCACCCCATTCACCGTCACCTGATTGCCCGCCGCAAATCCCATTCCCGAAATCGTGATCTGCCCGCCGGCCGTTTGCATCGTCGTCGGCCACACCCCACTCGCGTAAAGAATCCTCCCCGTGTACCCGAAGTCCGGACGTCCCGCTCCAAACTGCTCCGCAATCGCAATCCGCAGCGTCGCAGCACTCGCAGCCGCCGGCACCCGCAGTTGCGTCATCCCCAGCGACAGCGCATTCATCGCCGCCGCCTGGCTCGCCACCGTCGGCAGCGTCCCTGTTGCATCCATAGCATTCCATACCCCGATCACCGGCTGCGCCTTGTGCACCGTCGCCGCTCCCGTCTCATCCAGCGCCGTTGCTTCAATCGTCCAGCTCGTATTCGCATTCACCGCCTGCTCCCACCACGACGTATGCCCGACCCCACACAGCCGCCCATTCCACCATCCAGTCGCACTGAACGCCGCAGGGTTCGTCTCCGTCCCATCACTGCCCGTGCTGCAGCTTTGAGCCCCCGTCTGCTCGCTGATCCATGCCGAGGCCGTCGTCCCCGGCATGACGTTGTATGCGTTGTACGCATACACTCCCCCCGACATCGTTATCACCGGCCGCTGATACGGCCCCACCGCATATTCTCCCCAGTACAGCGGATTGATCGGCTCCGTGCGGAAATACAGATTGTCCCCCTGCGCCCCAGCTGGCAGGTACGAGATATGCCATGCACCCTCATCCCCCGCCGCATTCGTTCCTGCATTCTCACTGGCTGGCTCCGCCCCGCCCACCGGATTTCCCCCATTCTGTTGAAACGGGTAGCCCGTCGTGGCCGAAAACGCCGGATAGTCATAGTAGCCCGATGCCCCCGATAGGATGTACGCCTGCACATCGACCAACTCCATCCCCTGCTGGGAAGAAAAGGTGACTATCCCCGACACCGACACCGCATTCAGGCTGCTCTGCGTCTTCCCTCCGCCCGTCGCCGCCACCGGGTACAGCCCAGCCAGCGCACTGATATCATCCGGCCGCAGCGTAAACGGATTCTGCATGCACTGATAGGTGTACGTCGCGCAGTTCACATCGATCGGATGCATCAGCGGCCACACCGACATCTCCGCAGCAGTGACGTTCCCATTGGTAAACACATCGTCGTCCAACTGCGACCACGCCAGCCCCAGCACGCGCCCAAACACCCTCGTCAACTGGTACTGCATCTGCAACATCTGGTCCGGGTCTGACCCCACACACAACCCATTCAGCACAATCACCGCATGTTCGATCGTCGCATTCGATCCGAACTGGTCCACGCTCTCCACCACGCCATTCTGCCGGCATCCGCTCGGATCGCTCGCCCCACTGCCCAGCAGCAGATCGATCACGCTCCCATCGCTGTCATAGATCACCGGAATCTGCACCGCCGCATAGTTTGTCGCCTCCACATCCGCCGGCCACACCACACCGCTCCCACCAAGGTACGCATTCGGACTGCTCCCGTCCGCAATCACATGCTCCGCCAACTCACCACCCTGCGCCAGCGTCAAATTCGCCGTCGGAATATTCCACACCGCCGCTGCCGCCGCCACCATCGCATCCGCCTGCGCGTGGCTCACGTTCGAACTCAAATCCCCCGGGTCCGTAAAGTACATCGGAGTGCTCGTATACCAGGCCATCGGCACGCCCGCCGTCGTATACCCGCTGGTCCCGGTAATAAACCGCGGCCCTCCCGCCCACGCCGTCGTCGTCACCAACACCAAAACCAACCCCGTCGCCAGCGCCACCATCACATTCAGCATCCCATTCCAGGCCGCGCTCCCACGCCTAACGTTGCGCATCACGCTGCTCCTGCGCCTGCAACAAGCCGGGCACGCTCCCTTGCTCCTGCCGCGAATTCTCCGCCCGCATCGCCTGCTGCACCACGCCCACCGGCAGCGCCACACTCCTCGGCTCCGCCACCGACGTCGTCCGCCAGTTTGCCGCCACCCGCACCGCATCGGACAGCGCCACCCCGCCCATCGCCGCGTCCGCCATCGGCGCCCCCAGCGCCCGCCGCACCCGCGTCGCCAGCCAGCGCGCATCCAGCACCGCCTCGGCATTGGCTCCCACCGGCACCACCGGCACCACGCCCGCCATCCCGTCCACCGGCGAGCTTAATCCCATCTCGCCGTTCGCCGAAACTCTCGGAGCATGCAAAAAGAACATCGCCCGCTGCCCCACCCAATATCGCTGCTGCCCACCCGTCCAACGCCCCGCCCACTCCCGCATCACATACGTTCCGCCCACCACGCCCAGCACCGGCTGCTGCACCGTAAAGGTGATCTCCACCATCCCATCTTTGGGCTCAATCTTTTCCACCTGCCCCACAAACACCACCCCTGCCCGCGCCGCCATCCCCCGCAGCACGCCTCCCAGGCTGGCCGGAGGCACGCTGGCCGCCAGTTCGCTTCCCCCCGGCGCAACAGGCGCCTCCGCCTGCTGCCCATGTGCGACACCACCCACGGCCACCAGCGTGGCCATCATCACCGCAGGCAATCCACTCGCTAACGCACCCCACACCCACCCGCCAACACGCTTCATAGTCTCCCTCTGCAACGTATTTCGTCACAAAGGGGTCATCCCATGAGCCCGGCTACCGCGATTCAGCTTAAATCTCTGGATAAAAATCGAAGAACGCATCGATGCTATGCCGCAGTTGCGCCTCAATCTGCTCGCGGCTACCCTCCACGATGTGCATCGTCACCTGGGCATCATGCCCATTCTTCAGCTTGATCGGCGCTGCCTGCACCGCCTCAATCTCATCCGCCGGCAACAACCTCATTCCATACACCAACACCAAGTCAGCCATTCCTCCATCCTAATCTCTGCCCTTGCACCCTTTCCAACCCGATACAATCAAACTGATATGTCCGAATCGATCGAAGTACGCGACACCGTGATTCTTGGCTCTGGCTGCGCAGGTCTCACCGCCGCCATTTACGCAGCGCGCTCCAACCTCAAGCCTCTCGTCCTCGAAGGCCACGAGCCCGGCGGCCAGCTCTCCATCACCACGCTGGTCGAAAACTTTCCCGGCTGGCCCGAGGGCGTCCAGGGTCCCGAGCTCATCGAGAACATGAAGAAGCAGGCCATCCGCTTCGGAGCCGAGCTCCGCATGGCCCATCTCTCCACCGTCAACCTCTGCAAGTCGCCCTTCGAGCTTCACCTCGGCAAGACCATCGTCCACACCCGCTCCCTCATCATCGCAAGCGGAGCGAGCGCGCGCTGGCTCGGCCTTCCCTCCGAGCAGGCACTCATCGGCCACGGCGTCAGCTCCTGCGCCACCTGCGACGGCTTTTTCGCCTCCGGCAAGGAGATCGCCGTCATCGGCGGCGGCGACTCCGCCATGGAGGAAGCTCTCTTCCTCACCCGCTTCGCCTCCAAGGTCACCATCATCAACCGCAGCGAAAACTTCCGCGCCTCCCGCATCATGTTGGAGCGCGCCATCGCCCACCCGCAAATCGAGTTTCTCCACAACACCGTGGTCGAAGAGTGCCTCGGCGTCGAAGAGAAGGATCTCAAAGGCCTCAAGCTCCTCAACAAGAAGACCGGCGAGCGCTCCGTCCTCCCCATCTCCTTCATGTTCCTCGGCATCGGTCACGTCCCCAACGCCAGGATGTTCGAAGGCCAGCTCGACCTCGACGGCGACGGCTACATCAAGACCGAAGCCAACGTCTTCGTCTCCATCCTCGGCGAACGCATTCACGGCGTCTACGCCTGCGGAGACGTTCAGGACCGCCGCTACCGTCAGGCCATCACCGCCGCCGGCACCGGTTGCATGGCCGCTCTCGAGGTCGAAAAATATCTCGAAGAGCTAGGCCGGTAACCGCGCACAGCGCACTGTAAAATATACGTAAGCAGCTTTTGCAGGCTGCTGCGTATCTGCGCCGGTACGGTAATCGCTGCAACGTCCGCAACTTTTTCGGCGTACGGCCCTCTAACGAAGTGATCTCCTGAGTCTCCATCGGTCTCGGCGATGTCTTTATCCCCCAATTTCACAGGACGGTTTTTTTGCATCATCGTGTCGCGTTGCTCTCAGTCTGTCTATGCTTGGCCGCTGGCGTCGTCCGCGCCCAGTCGCCCAGCCTTCCTGATGCGCCGCAGACCGCAACTGTCCTGATCGCCATCGCAATCCCGCCACCCCCCGTAGCGGAGTCGTCATCTTCCGCCTCAGACTATCCCGACCCCTCCGGCTTCAGCTTCGATCCCACCCAGCAACAATCCACGCCCACCCCATCTCCAAACCAATCCCAGCCTCAAACCAGACCCCCGCGCCACCCCTCAACCGTCCCTCTCGACAGCGACGGCAACCCCATCCCGCTCAGCCACCAGGAGCCAACCCGCATTCTCGGTTTCATCCCCAACTTCCGTTCCGTCTCCGTCGGTGCAAAACCCGTTCCTCCCGGCTGGAAGAATAACTTCAACACCGCCACCCATCAGTCATTCGACTACTCTTCCTTCTTCTTCCTCAGCCTCACCTCTCTCTTCGCCGAAGGCATCAACGAGCACCCATCCCTCGGCAAAGGCATGGACGGCTTTTACGCCTACACCTGGCGCGGCTTCATAGATAAGACCGACGGCACGTACCTCTCCGCCTGGCTCCTCCCCAGCCTGCTCCACGAGGACACCCGCTACTACCCCCTCGGCGACGGCCACTCCATCTTCATCCGCTCCCTCTACGTCATCAGCCGCCAGGCCGTCGCCCGCGATTACCGCGGCCACGACACTCCCAACATCGCCAACCTCGGCGGCAAAGTCCTCACCCAGGTCATCTCCCAGTACTACTACCCCGACGGTTCCTCCGGTTTCGGCGTCCTTGCTGAAAAGTTCGGCTACTCCGTCATGCGTGACGTCGGCTTCTCCGCCATCCGCGAGTTCTATCCCAACGTAGCCGCACACTACGTCCGCAAGCACCACGAAAAGCTGGCCCGCCAGGCCGCCCTAGACGCCCAATCCGCCACTACTCCGTAGAACCTATCTCATACACATCCAGCGCTGGATTCAGCGCAACTGAAGTTGCTCAAGGCGTCTCTGCGGACTGGGATGGCAGGACGCTGGGAAGTGACGGACGAGCAGTGGGAATTGGGGAAGCCGATCCTGCGCCCTCTGCGACGTTAGGACAACCGTGGCCGTCCGTGGCAGCAGTGCGCAGTGGCCCGAAATACCGGACAAGTATCCGCCGTATCCGACTTTCCATCGCCGTTTCCGGCAGTGGGGTCGCGAGGGCAGGTTGGTTGAGGTGTATCCGGCAGATCTAACTTTCAATTACCCACAGTTTTCCGAGCGATGAAGAAGCCGATGTGTTTGCTTACGATGGCTGTGTTTCTCGTCTCCACCAGGCCGTTGTCGCCGATCTTGCGGGGACGGCTGTTAGTCTACTCGATCAGCAGCTTTTCCAGCAGTTGGACGACGGTTTTGTTGATAAACTCGCTGCCGCAGGACCACACGAAGCACTTGGAAGGAAGAGCTCGAAGAGCGCAGGAATTCAGGTCGAGCGAGCGTAGCGTGGCCAGCACTACCTCCCACTACATGATGACCTCGTCGACGGCGTCGGTCTGGTAGATCCCCTTGACATCCGGACGGTGCAGAAACTGATGGGGCACAAAACCATCAAGTTACATTGAGGTACGCACATCTGGCTCCACAGCACCAGTTGGAAGCGGTCCAGCGGCTGTGTGATACTAGATAGGCGCTGATCGGAGCGACTGACTCCAGAACTAGCACCAAGGTTTTGGGCGTGGCTGAGGAAAGCGCGGCGCGACCTAACTAAGTTGATTATTATGAAAGACTTGGGTAATTGCGCCGGGATGGCGGAACTGGCAGACGCAGCGGACTCAAAATCGTCCAAGACAGCGTCTGAAGTCTACTCAAATCATTCACAATAAGCATCTTATAGCGATTCTCGAAGCGCGGTTTCCGTTACACAACTCTTCCACACTTTTGTAGTGTTTTGGATGTCGGGAGGTGCTACTGCATGTCCGAACATCACACCATCCTCGGTGGTAAGGTTCACGTCTACAAACGTCCGAACAGCTCTAGCTGGCAATGCGCGACCTATTTGGCAGGCAAGAACCGGCGCACAACGACCAAAGAAGACAGCCTCTCGAAAGCGAAGGAATTCGCGGAAGACTGGTATTTGCAGTTGCGGGGCAAGCTGCGCGACGGCGAGCTAAAGAGCGGCAAGCCATTCCGGGACGCGGCCAAGTTGTATCTGCGCGAGTTCGACATCATGACGCAGGGACAACGGAACGCAACCTACGCGCGCGGCCAGCACGCGCGTACGAATGGCCATCTCGTTCCTTTCTTTGGCAGCATGGTCCTCCCTGAGATCACTGCGGGCACGATTAACGAGTACCGCATCCATCGCCTCGAGGAGTCGAAGGCGCTACGCGGCAAGCCGCCCGCGCATAACACCATGCACCAAGAGATCGTGACGTTACGCCAGATATTCAAGACGGCGTTGCGTCACGGATGGATTGAACATCTCCCTGATATGTCCGCGCCCTATCGGGCGTCGGCCAAGATTTCTCACAGAGCATGGTTTTCGCCGGAAGAGTACAAGCAGCTTTACGAAGCGACTAGCAAGCGGGCGCAGCACCCGAAGCAGCCGCGCTTTCGCTGGGAAGCGGAACAGCTTCACGACTATGTTCTGTTCTCCGCGAATACAGGGCTTCGCCCCGATGAAGCGATGCGTCTCCAGTTCCGCGATGTGAAGATCGTTGAAGACGAAGGCAGCGGCCAAACAATATTAGAGATCGAAGTCCGAGGTAAGAGAGGCATTGGCTTCTGCAAGAGCACGGTCGGAGCTGTGCGACCGTTCCAGCGCCTGAAGGCTCGTCTGCGTCCTGATGGCGGTCCGGGGCGTGCGGGCAGTCGCAAGGATTCGTTAGAGAGCGGAGAGTGGCAGCAGCCGGGAACAACCGAGTTGCTGTTTCCAAAGTGGTCGCGCGATCTGTTCAACGCGATTCTTGAGGAAGAGAAGCTTCGGGTTGACCGCGATGGCAGACCGCGCACTGCCTATAGCCTTCGTCACACGTACATCTGTTTGCGGCTTCTCGAAGGGGCTGACATCTACCAGATCGCAAAGAACTGCCGGACTAGTGTGGAGATGATCGAGAAATACTACGCGGCCCACCTGAAGACTCAGCTCGATGCTTCTGCGATCAATGTGATGAAACCTCGTCCGAAGAAGGACTCAGCCAAGAAAGAGCCTCGTAGAGTTGAGTCTCATTCGCTGGCGGAGGCGATGTAAGTTGCTCTGCCCGGATGGAAGCATCCGGGTTTCTTTGGCACCGGATCAGGGCCGCTCCGGCCCGCTTTGATCCGGTGCCGCCTCTGCACACGAGCGTGTGCCAGAAGTCGATGCCACGTTAGTCTTGTATATTAGGAATAAAGATTGATTTACCCATTATTGACTTGTATATTAGGCAATAGTGCTGCCTATATCCGCCATCGCAGAGCAGATAGCCCACAAGCGTAAAGCGTTGGGACTAAGCCAGGCCGCGCTCGCGAAGAAAGCACACGTTGGTCGCTCGACCTTGGATGCTCTCGAAAATGGCCGCATGGGAGAGTTGGGATACACCAAGATCAGCAATATTCTTTCCGCGCTGGGACTAGAGATGAAGATTCAGCTGGCCAGCTCTAGCAGGCCGACTCTGGAAGAGCTGATGAGCGAGGAAAGCCATGATTAAGGCCTGGACCGATTCGCAGGAAGCTGGAATGCTTGATCGTTCGGGAGAGCGTGGAAGCAGCTTTGCCTATGCTCCAGAAGCTCCGCCTCAGCGTGCTGTCTCTGTAACGATGCCGGTACGCCTTCCGTCCTGGGACATTCGTTTTGGATTGCCGCCAATCTTCGAAATGAATCTTCCCGAAGGCGTGCTTCGTGAGCGTCTACGCTTGGCCTTCGCCAAAGCTACAGGAAGCTTTGACGAGTTCGATCTATTGGGTGTCGTGGGTCGTTCGCAAGTTGGGCGCATTCGATATACCGGACAGCGTGAGCAGCTTCAGGAAGATGTTCCTTTCCAGTCGGTCGATGAGATTCTGGAGCATCGTCGGGGTGGCGATCTCTTTCGTTATCTCATCGAGAAGTTCGCGACCTTCTCTGGTATCAGTGGAGTGCAGCCTAAGATTCTGGTGAGAGACGAAGCCGCATTCTCTGCGCTTGACGGCTCCGGCAAACGCTTTTCTGAAAGCTACCGGGGCGCAACGCACATTGTGAAGTTCTGGGAGCAGAACGAATTTCCGCAGCTCGCGGCGAATGAATACTTCTGTCTCGAAGTTGCCAAAGCGTGTGGCCTTGAGGTGCCTTCATCTCGTCTTTCTGAAGATGCGAATGCGCTCGTCATCGACCGCTTTGATCTACGTCCCGATGGCACCTATAGAGGTTTCGAGGATTTCTGCGTGCTGAACGCCAGACGAACCGATGAGAAGTATCGCGGCAGTTATGAAACGTCCATTGTGAAGCGGTTCACACAATTTGCGAACTCACCGCATCTCGTCGAAGATATGGAGCGTCTCTTTACGCTCATCGCTCTCAACTGCGCCTTGCGGAATGGAGATGCGCACCTGAAGAACTTCGGCATTATCTACGACGATGTTCAAGGAGAGGCAAGGCTTGCTCCTGTTTATGACTTGGTGACAACGTCGATCTATCTTCCCAAAGACACCATGGCGCTGACGCTGAACGGTACAACTCACTGGCCGAGCGCGAAAGATCTTCAGCGTCTGGGCGAGACTCGCATGGGCGGCACGCCTGCTAGGGTTTCCGCCGTGCTGGAACGCATAGCTAATGCGATGTCTGAGTGGATTGCCCGATGTTTTGTACCAGTTAGCATGTTAGTTTAGCGCAGCTTCTTTTGATTTCAAGTAGCGGTCGTCGGGGGTGTGGGGAAGTGGGAAGCGTTGTTTGCTTTCCACTTCTCCATAC
>JAJXYW010000190.1 GCA_021780415.1 Acidobacteriota bacterium | reverse complement strand
CACTGGCTTGAGCAGAAGATTCGTCGAAATAAGTTTCATAGAGGCGCTGAATCCCGGTTGGGAAGGTGCTGTGTTTGAGACGAGTCCGAAGGAATAAGGATAGAGAGCCTGGGACGACCGGATTCAGACTGCCTTCCAGTAGAGACGACGTTGCAATGCGATTAGATTACAGCTTGACCTTGACCGCCTGTATTTTCCGCAACTTCCAGACGCGGTCGCATTCGGGGGAGCCTCGATTCGAAGCGCGAGGCGCACGCTCGCTGGCGTACCATGACGGGGCTGTCATCGTACGCGCGAGGGGAGCCCGAGAATTTTGATGGGTCGGCCGCATCGTATAGACATCTAATCGGCAGGACTGCAAATAACATCAGAATTTGGATTGGATAAGGGAGAACGTTTATGAAGCGTATACGTGTGACAGGGTGGTTGGCTG
Source organism: Acidobacteriota bacterium (assembly GCA_021780415.1). Next base: position 4,491 of record JAJXYW010000190.1, on the reverse strand, counting down.
GAGCAGTGTTGGCGATGAGTGCAGGCGCGATGAGCGCGCAGACCACCCAGTGGAAGATCGATCCGATGCACTCGGAGGCTGACTTCGCGATCAAGCATATGGCGATCAGCACGGTGCATGGAACGTTCCATGGACTCTCGGGCACCATCAACTTTGATCCGGCGGATGTGACGAAATCGAGCGTGGAGGCAACCATCCCGGTATCGACGGTGGATACGGGCGTAACTCCCCGGGACAATGATTTGAAGAGCCCGAGGTTCTTCGATGCAGCGCAGTTTCCTACGATGACCTTCAAGAGCACCAGCGTGCGCAAGGACGGCGACCACTACGAGGTGGCTGGCAACCTGACGCTGCATGGCGTTACGAAGCCGGTGGTGCTGAAGCTCGAGGATCTCGGCAAGGCACAGCCAGGCATGGATGGCAAGAGCGTCCATCGCGGGTTCACGGCGACTACGACGATCGATCGCAAGGACTTTGGGCTTACGTTCAACGGCACGTTGAAGAGCGGCGATGCCGTGCTGGCCGATGAGGTGCGGATTGAGATAGATATTGATGCGGCGCAGATCTGATTCGTCGCGATCGGAATGCAAACAGCGGTGCCGGAGAGGAATCTCCGGCACCGCTGTTTTGTTGGTGGGGATGAATTAGTCGTCGTCGCCGTACTCGATCTGGTCCTCGACGTCATGGTCGATGATGCGCGTGTCGATGGAGAGCAGGGGGAGATTCTGCTTCCGAAGTTGCTCGTTGATGGCGTTGAGATTGGTGGCCTTGATGGCTTTCCACTCGTCCAGCAGCGCTGGGAGAGGTTGGCCAATGTCGTGCGCGGCAGTGATCTGGGCTGGAGTTGGAGCGGCGTCGGCGTTCTGGATGGAGTGCTCGAGCCGCGCGAGTTGCGTGCGCACGGAGTCCAGCGTTGCAGGCCCGGCGGGACCGCGGCGTCCACCCTCTTCGCCGTTCTCAGCACCGGCGATCTTGTCCAATTTGGCTTCGAGTTCGGAGGCGGCGGAGTGCGAGACCTTCGCGTTGGGAGCGTCGAGCTGACCGCGCAGCACGGTGATCTCGTGGAGCGCGCGGGTGGCCTGAAGCATCTCGTCGTACATGGACTTCGAGGTCTCGAACTGCTGCGCGAGGTCGAAGCGCGAGGTCTTGACGCGCGGGTCCATGACGATGGAGAGAGGCTGGCTCAGCGTCTTTCCACCGGCGAGCAGGCGCACGGTGTAGGCTCCGGGCATCACCCAGGGCGATGAGGAGACAGCGGGCGTGTCATGCGGGATGGCAGCGTCGTCGTCGGGGCCGGTGGACATGCCGGGCACCTGCGGGTAGTGCATGTCCCAGAGGAAGCGATGCTGTCCGGGCTCGGCGGAGAGGATGCGCGGAGGGCGCGCCCACAGGGTCGGATCGGGGTAGCGCGGATCGAGCGGCGGCACGGGGTCTGTGCTCTTGAACTCGGTGATGAGCGCGCCGTGGCTGTCGAGAATCTGTAGCGTGACGGGGCCGGAGATGTTGGGGCCGAGGTAGTAGTCGATGATGGCGCCGTCGGGCGGATTCTGGCCGGTGGCCATGTCGGGCGGCCAGGGGGTGGGCGGGTTCATGTCGTTACGCACGCGGATGGTGGTCTGCGGCGCGTAGAGGAAGGCGTTGTCGCTGGCGAGCTTGGCTTCAGTGGTCGCCGCGATCTGGCGCAGAGGGGTTACGTTGTCGAGGACCATGAAGCCGCGGCCGTGCGTGCCGGCGATGAGATCGTCGCCCTTGATGGTGAGGTCGCGGATGGAGGTTGCGGGCATGTTCAGACGCAGCGACTGCCAGTGGTCGCCGTCGTCGAACGAGACGTAGACCTGAGTCTCGGAGCCGGCATAGAGCAGACCCTTTTGCTTCGGGTCTTCGCGGATGGTGCTGGTCGCGGCACCGTTGGGAATGCCGTTGTTGATCTCGGTCCAGGTCTTGCCGCCGTCGTGGGTGCGGAAGAGGTGCGGGCGCATGTCGTCGAGCCGCAGCGTGTTGATGGCAGCGTAGGCCGTGAGCGCATCAAAGTGCCCGGCGTCCATGTTGAAGACCTTCCAGAAGGGTTTGAGTGCGGCGGGTGTGACGTTAGCCCAGTGAGATCCGCCGTCGAGGGTGGTCCAGATGAGGCCGTCGTCGGTGCCGGCCCAGATGCGTTCGATGTTGAGCGGCGAGAGGCCGAGAGCGTAGATGACGCCGCGGCGAGTCGGCTTGGCGGTGGGCGAGTCCTTGTAGGCGTCGAGCGTGGAAGGCAGAGCATAGCTCTCGCGGGTGAGGTCGGGCGAGATCTGCTTCCAGTTTTTGCCGCCGTCGCGCGTGAGCCAGAGCGTGTTGGTGGCGAAGTAGAGATCATGCAAGTCGATGGGAGAGAACTGCAGCGGCTCAGTGCGCAGCACGCGATAGCTGCGCAGCGGGCTGGGTTCGACGTCCTGCACCTGGCCGGTGCGGCGGTCGTAGCGGGTGACCTTGCCGCCGTAGACGATGTCGGGGTCGAGCGGGTCGGGCGCGGCGTAGCCGTACTCCTCGATGCCGACGGGATGCCAGTCGTGGAAGGTGATGCGGCCGTCGTTGCTGCGGCTGGCGACGCAGGCGGAGCCGCTATCCTGCTGGCCGCCACAGACGCGGTAGGGGAATGCGTTGTCGGTGGTGACGTGATACATCTGCGCGGTCGGCTGGTTGTACCACTGGCTCCAGCTCTTGCCGCCGTTCACGGTGACGATGGCGCCCTGATCGCTGGTGAGGGCGACGATGCGGGTGTCGTTCGGATTGATGTAGACGTTCTGGTAGTCGTCGCCGCCGGGTGAGCCGCGGAAGCCGGTCCATGTTCTGCCGGCGTCGGTGGACTTCCAGGTGACGATGCTGGCGACGTAGAGCGTGTTGGGGTCTTTGGGATCGACGACGGGAACGGGGAGATCGCCGCCGCCGATGCGTTCCTCGGGGCGGGTGTCGTGGTCGGGGGCGTGGACCCAGGTGCTGCCGCCGTCGTCGGAGCGATAGAGGCCGACGGGGTAACCGGTGGAGATTTCGGCGTAGATGCGGTTGGAGTCGGTGGGCGAGATGGTGAGGTTGACCTGCGTGATGCCGTTGGGAAGGCCGCCGCCGGTGAGCTGCTTCCATGTGGCGCCGCCGTCGGTGGAGCGGAAAAGCCCGCCGCCGGTGCCCTGCCAGGAACCGTTCTCCCACGGGCCTTCCTGACGCTGCCACATGCCGGCGAAGACGATGTTGGGGTGCTGCGGATCGATGCGTACTTCGGACGCGCCGGTCTTGTCGTCGATGAAGAGCACGCGCTTGAAGGTCGCGCCGCCATCGGTGGACTTGTAGAGGCCGCGCTCGTTGTTGGGGCCGTAGGGATGGCCCTCAGCCGCGACGAAGATGATGTTCGCGTTGGTGGGATCGACGGCGAGCTGGCCGATCTGCTGCGTGTCGCGCAGGCCGAGATGCGTCCAGGTCTTGCCTGCGTCGGTGGATTTGTACACGCCGTCGCCGGTGGAGAGGTCGGGACGCGCGAGGCCCTCACCGCTGCCGACGTACATGATGTTGGGGTCAGAGGGTGCGACGGCGATGGCGCCGATGGAGCCGGTGGGCTCGGCGTCCCAGAGGCTGTGCCAGGTCTCGCCAGCGTCGGTGGTCTTGAAGACGCCGCCGCCGACGGCTCCGATGTAGAAGGTGGAGGGTTCGGTTGGAACTCCGGCAAGCGCGCGCGTTCGGCCGGCGCGCATGGGACCAATCTCGCGCCAGCGCATGGCGGAGAAGAGTTGCGATGAGGGTGCGGCAGGCTGGGCCGATGCTTGGGCGATGCAGACGCCTGCGCTCGCAAGCACGAGGACGGCGGAGACTGCGGCAATACGATTGGAGATAGTCACGATGACTCCTGAACACTATGCGTGGTGCGTTGACTCAAACGGAAAAGATCGCCGAACAAGCATCTGGACGATGTTGCGGACGCACAACCTGCGACCTTTTCGCGCTGCCAGTCGTCTCAACAACGAACCTCTCCAACTTATACTGACTCTCACCATATTTCGAGGACCCTGCCTATGACGTCCATGTTTCTTCGGTCTGTACTGATGGTCTCCCTTTGCGCTGCCGCGATTCCATGTGTAGTGGCAAAGGGCCAGACACAAACGCAGGCAGGAGATGTTCCCGCTGCGGCGCTTGCCGGGTTGCAGTGGCGAGACGTCGGCCCGATGCGCGGCGGGCGCTCGTTTGCCGTTGCGGGTATCGCCAGCCAACCGGATACGTACTACACCGGCTCGGTGGGCGGTGGCGTGTGGAAGACTGAGAACTCCGGCCGCACGTGGACGCCGATCGCGGATCAGGGCATTCCCATTGGCTCGATCGGCGCGATTGCGGTTGCTCCCTCGGATCCCAGCGTGGTGTATGTGGGCACGGGCGAGCCGGATATCCGCGGCCAGCACTCCTACGGCATCGGGATGTACAAGTCCACCGACGCGGGCAAGACGTGGATGCACATCGGGCTCGAGAACAGCC
>JAJXYW010000106.1 GCA_021780415.1 Acidobacteriota bacterium | reverse complement strand
AAGGCCGCCGAAGAGAAGAGCGCCTTCGCTCCCCGCATCCACACCATCCAGATACCCACCGACAAGATCCGCGATCTCATCGGACCCGGCGGCAAGATCATCCGTGGCATCGTCGATGCGACGGGCGTCAAGATCGATGTCGACGACACCGGCCGCGTCAACGTGGCCTCATCCGACGCCGAGGGTCTTGCCAAGGCCATCCAGATGATTTCAGACATCACGGCCGTCCCCGAAGTAGGCAAAACCTACCTCGGCAAGGTCGTTCGGCTCGCCGAGTTCGGCGCATTTGTCGAGATCTTCCCCGGCACCGACGGCCTCCTCCACGTCTCCGAGATCGCAGAGCATCGCGTCAAGGAAGTCAAGGACGAGCTTCGCGAGGGCGATCAGATTCTGGTCAAGGTGCTCTCCATCGAGGGCAACCGCATCAAGCTCTCCCGCAAGGCCGTACTTCGCGAGCAGCGCGAGAAGTTGGGCCTTCCGCCGGTCGCCGAGCAATCAGGCGGCGGCGAACGCAGCGAGCGTTCAGACCGGGGTGAGCGTTCCGATCGTGGCGAGCGCGGCGGTCGTGATCGTGATCGCGGCCCTCGTCCCGAACGCACCGAGCGTCCCGCGCCAGCCGAGCGCGCCCAACCCAAGCACGAAACCACCATCGTTCTCGACAGTGGAGAAGACTTCGACGAGGACGATGATTTCGAAGGCGAAGACGAGGGTGTAGATGGGACCGAAGCAACGACAGGCGAGCCGCAGGAAGGCGCGACGCCCGGTGCTGCTGGAGCCCGTCCTGCAGGTCAGCGTCGTGGCCGTCGCCGTCGTGGCCGTCGTCCAGCCACCACCGGAACGGCTCCTCAGGGTGGCAGCAACAGCTAACACTCTGATCCATCCATAAGCGAAGCCGCGCTCCATGCGCGGCTTCGCTGTCTAGCGAATCTCAGGCTCCTAGCCGCACGTCTAGCTCTGTGATCGAGGAAGGGAATCGCCTTATTGACCGTGCTTAGCCAATCGCGACTTCATCGCTGGTGGCCATTTGTCCTGCTCCTTCTCGCCGGAGCCAGCCGCTGGGGCCTCGCAGCGGTGCGTCCGGACGCCGACTCAACCCTCGCCTCGGAGGCCGTTGGCTGCGCCTGGGCCGCGCTCATCTCTTTTGCCTTCCTCATTCGTCGCCCCGACACTGCCACTCCGCCTCAACCCTCTTCCAACCCTGCACGCCTGCGCTGGGTGCTATCCGGTGCCATGTTCTTCGGAGGCCCCGCGGTAGCCCTCCTGTTCCACGGCCAGGATCTGGACTCCGGCAGCCTCACCATCGCGCTCGCGCTCACCCCGGTCATCATTGCCATCGCCGCCCCCGCACTTGGCACTGAGACTTCCGAAGGAATCGCAGGCCGCATCTGGCCGGGTCTTGCCGCAGTGGCCGGCCTGCTGCTCGTCCTCGCACAGCCCACTCTAGGAGACGCGCGCACCGATCTTGTCCTGGTGCTTGCCCCCGCGCTGACAGGCGTTGGCGCCGTACTCTTCTGCGTGAATCAATCCCGCTCGCCCTTTCGCGTCGTCGCAGCTCTCCTCGGCGCAGCTGCACTCTTCGCGGTTGCTTTAGCCGAGACATCCTTCGCCGCTGGAATCCGGCCCTCCGTCTCGCTGCTGGCCATCGCCTGCGATGGCGTACTGGCGCTGCTCGGAGTCATCACCCTCGCGCAGCTTGGGTCGACGCGCTGGTCTTCGCAGTTCACCTGGGTTCCTCTGCTGATCATCCTTGAAGGCATTCTTCTTGTGCGTCCGCAGTTAACTGCTCACTGGGTCATTGGCCTCAGCCTACTGCTTGTGGCCAGCGTCTACCTGCTGCTCCCGCAGGGCGACGCCTCCACCGGCGCATCCCCTATTCCCACGATTCCCGGCTAACGGTCACGAACCCACTCGGGTTCATCCGCCGCGGGACTTCAATTCACAACCCCACCAGCGTTACACTCTTTCCCATGGGAGCCTCGATGTATATCGTGGTCGAGGGCGAGGACCCCGGCTACAACATCTACGTAAACGGCCGCGTCATAGCGCGCTATGAGAGTGCTATTGAAAAGCTCGCGCTCCACTGCGGCGTCAAACCTCTGCTCGAATTTTTCTCCGCTGACGAAAACTCCATGGCACTCCTCATTCAGGAGGGCGGCGGCAATCCCGACCTGCTCAAGCGCCTTCCGCCTCCTCAGTGGTACCGCCCCGAGGAAGGTCTTCGTACCCTCGAAGCTCTCATCGCAGCGCTCGAAGCTGATCCTCACCAGTTTGGCAGTGAAGGCCCCGAGGTACTCAGCGAGCTGCACGAGTACCAGACCGTCCTGCGCAAGGCCGCCGAGCGCGGCCACCGCTGGCACCTGGCCGTAAGCTGGCGTTAGGCCGAAGTTGTCACTCCTCAGGCTGCGCTCCGTTGAGAGATAACAACTCACTGCACCGACAAGTCCCCATCGAAGTCCACCACCAGCGCGTCTCCGCTCACCTGCATCGAGTGGACCTTCAGGTTACCGAGCTTCACGTCATAACCCGTCGCTTCCGCCGACTTTGCCAGTAGCTGACGGATCAAATCTGCCGCATTAATCCTCATCTGCTGCGGTAGCTTTTTGCTCAGGAAGGGAACCAGCAGAAAGTTCAACTCTCTGGACTCGCTCAGATGGTCAAGATTCGGATCACGAAATCCAATCGACTCTCCCTGCGCATCGGGAACGACCGAAACATCGGCCTCCGTGTTCAGCCCCACTCCCAGGCAGCTTCCACGCAACTTGGTCCCCAGCCTCGCATGGGTCTTCACATGGATCACGATGCGCTCATCCTTGAAGCTGACCTTCGGCTCCTGTGCATACGCATAGCACGGTGAAGTGGCGCTGCCGCGAAAGTAGTAGCGCCCATCTGCTGCGTTGAAGAGTTGTGTGTTCAGAGTGCGTTCCAGCGCCTGTGCGGAAACCTTGATCTCAATCGCATGAGCCCTGACAGGCCCTGCGAGAATCATCAACGTCACCGCCATCCAACCACGCGGCCAAAGCAATCTCATGTCTCAAGGATAGTCGATGGGCTACTGCCGCGGCACTTGTGCAACGTCTCTCGTCGGCTCCACCCCGCCAGCGGAGGCCACGCCAGTAGGAGTAGTGCCCACAACAGCGCCACCATCAGCGGTCGCATCCTTTGGCCCCAGTCCCAGTTTGATCAGCGCGCGCGAATCCGGCGTAATCTTGGTCTGCCAGCCGTTGTCTCCCTGCAGCTTCTGCATGGCGGCAACCGTCTGTGCATCCCATGCACCGCTGGGCTCGCCGTTCAGGTAACCCTGTTTGATGAGTGCCGTTTGAATCTCCGTGGCGCGCTCGGAAGGCATCACCGCTGGCGTGGTCGCATGGTGGTGGCGTCCCATGTGCCACAGCCCCTTATGCGTTGCCGAAACATGCTTCGCGCTGGTGTGCGCACTCTTCTTCTTTGGAGAGCTGGTCTTCGGATGAGTCAGCGCAAAAGCAGGCACCGCCACCATCAGCAGGCCAGCCGAAATTACCTTCCAGAACGAAACGCGCATGTACGGTTGTCCCCTCTCTCGCTCTGTTCGAGCAGATGTGTCCAGACGATGCCCGCCGCAAGACGCACCCTTTAGCCTAATCAAAGCACCATCCCAGCGCAAGGGCACGGGTTGTCACTTTATATGCGAAAGCCTTCGTCGGCGCACGGTCGAGCACGAAAGCAAAGAGGGCGCAGACACATCCTCTGCGCCCTCCATTACGGCACCGTAGCCCTACGGCAGTGTTCCGCCCAGGTACGTATTACCGCCGCTCGGGTTCTGCGGATTGCGCACCACGAACACCACCTCTTCGCCAGACTTCAGCTTGGTGGCGGCAGCGCGATAGCTCGCCTCATCGGTCACCGGCTCGCGATTGATCTCCACGATCACCGCTCCCTGAGACAGGCCGATCGTGTCGCCGAACGATCCCGGCTTCACGCCCGTCACCACAACGCCGCCCGATACATGGAGACGGCTTTGCTGTGCCTGGCTGAGCGGCTGCACCGTGATGCCGAACTTGTTCTGCCCAACATCCCCTGACCCGGATTCATTCGACTGATCGCCGCTATTGTTCATGTTGTCGTACAGCTTCGACCGGTCCGCAATGCCAACATCCAGCGTCAGATGTTTACCGCCGCGGAGAATTCCCAGGCTCACAGTAGATCCCGGTTGTTTCGCAGAGACGATCCCAATCAGTGCATCACCATTCTTGATTGGGGTTCCATTCACGGAGACGATCACGTCCTGCGGCTGTACGCCTGCCTTGGCCGCCGGTCCGCCCGGAACCACTTCACTGACAATCACGCCGCCGTTCGGGAACCCATACACATGGGCCACCGCCGAAGACATGTTGGCCTGGAACTGCACGCCAATCGATCCACGAACCACCTTGTGTTCCGGTCCGATCAGTTGGTTGTACACATTCACAATCGTGTTCGACGGCATCGCGAATCCAATGCCTTCCGACCCCGCCGACTGCGTATAGATCGCCGTATTCATGCCAATCACCTGGCCGGCCATATCCACCAGCGGTCCACCCGAGTTGCCCGGATTGATTGCTGCATCGGTCTGGATGAACTTCTGAAACTCGTTCTTGGCTACACCGTTCGCATCGCCGCCCTCATCGATCGAGCGGTTCTTCGCCGAGATGATGCCCGCCGACACCGTCTCCGACAGCCCGAACGGCTCGCCGATCGCCAGCACCCAGTCGCCCACCTGCACGCTATCCGAATTCCCCAGTGTCACTGTAGGCAGCGGATGATCCACGTTGATCTTGATCACCGCGATATCCGTGTCCTTATCCACGCCAACCACCGTCGCCGGACGCCCGGGATCAGTCGAATCATCTGGGTCCGTCGAAAGCTTCACAAAAATCTTGTCGGCCTTGTCGACCACATGGTCGTTCGTAATAATGTACCCGCGTGAATCGACAATAAAGCCAGACCCGAGAGCACGACTCGGGCCAGCGTCCTGTCCGCCGCCGCCACCCGGTCCACCAAAGAAGTGGTTGAAGAAGTCCTGCATTCCCTGATCGCCCTGGCCGTCCTGATCGCCCTGGTCGCCGCCACGGGGTCCCAGCGGTACAACGCTCCGGCCATGCCCCGCAGGTGTCTGCTTCGGCAGCGTCTCAGTGTTGATGTTCACCACCGCCGGTCCCACCTGCTTCGCGATGGCCGAGAAGCCATTGGACAGCGTCACCGGATTCGGAATCACCAACTGCCGCGCATCACTGCTATCCACCTTCTGTTTGGCGCTCACGTGGCCGGTCAGCATCGACCCTGCCAGAACGCTAGCGGAGATTACTGCAAGGATCGTAAAAGTAGTGGTCAGGCGCCCTTGGCGGATATTGTTCCAGAAGCCTTGTCCCAATCGGTTTGATGATTCCATGGTCGTATTTGTCCTCGTTCTGATTTCGTTCTAATTCCTGCTGCTGACATCGATCCGCAAGAAACTCCATCTCGCGGCTTGCGCATTTCATTCGCCAACCTGATAGACGCGACCCGCGGCGAAAGGTCGCAACATCCTTACTACCCTTCCGGCAACTCGTTCCACCTATCGCGGTTATATAAAGTATGCACCTCAGCGATCATGCTCCGGCAATTGGTAGGAGTTGACTCCTGCCCCGTGAGGTTGGCCGCAGCTCAGCAAGTAAGATGCCCCCCAGGATGAATCCTGCTCCCAGCATCGCCCTTCGCCCAAGTTGCTCGCCGAAAAACAGCAGGGAAGTCAACCACGCAAAGACCGGTTCCAGCGTAAAGATCAGCGCAGTATGCGACGCCGGCAGGTGTTGCTGCGCCCAACTCTGAATCGTAAATGCCGCTGCCGTAGCCAGCACCGCCGTCACCCCCAGCGCCACCCACACCATCCCCGTTCCATGAAAATACGCTCGCCCGCCCAGCGGCAGCGTCACCAGCATCACCATCGCCGCAAACCCAATTTGGAGCGTCCCTAATCTTCTCGCTGAAACGATTGGAGCCGCTCGCGCCAACATCAGCAAATGAGCCGCAAACGCCACCGCGCACCCCAGGCAAAGCCACTCTCCCACCCCAATCCCCGCAAACAACGCCAGCCCAGCTCCCGGCGGAGTCGTCAGCAGCACCAGCCCCGCAAACGCCAGTCCCGCCCCCGCGTACGTGTCTACAGACGGCTTCAACGAGCCCGGTAATGCAACGCCCGGAATCACACTCAGCAGCGGCACAATCACCACCACCAACCCGGTAATAAATGCAGCCTTCGACGCCGTCGTATGGTTCAGCCCTGACGTCTGCAACTGATACCCCAGCCCCAGAAACAACCCCGCCGCAGCCCCCAGCTTCAGATCCGTCAGCGTCAACCCCCGCAGGCTCGGCCAGTTCACCGCGGCCAGCACCCAAAATGCCAGCACCATGCGCAGCAGGTTAAACATCAGCGGCGTAGTCTCCGCCAACGCCGACTTCACCAGCGAAAACGTCGTTCCCCAAACCAGCACCACGCCCAGCAGCAGCAGATGCGCCATCAGCTTCCGCGATCGAAACGCAGTCATGAAGCTCCGTGCCCACTGGCCGCGAGGTACACCGTCTTTCCCCCCACCACCGTCCGCCGCACCACCGTATGCAGCACCTCCTGCGGCGCTGCTTTCGTTATGTCCCGATCCAGCACCACCATATCCGCCAGATACCCCGGCTCCAGCCGCCCCTTCATCTTCTCCCGAAACTCCGCAAACGCCGACGCCTGCGTATACGCATAGATCGCCTCATTGATCGTCAGCTTCTCCTGCGGCTCGAACGTCCGCGTACCCTCAACATTCTGCCGCGTAATCGCCGCATACAACCCCCTGAACGGCGAGATCGACTCCACCGGATAATCCGTTCCGAACGCCAGCGTCACCCCATGATTCAGAAACGACTTCCACGCATACGCCCGCTTCGACCGCTCCGGCCCCAGCCGCGCCTCCGCCCACGCCATATCGGTCAGCAGGTGCGACGGCTGCATACTCGCAATCACCCCCAGCTCCGCAAACCGTTCAAACGCTCCCGGCGAAACCACCTGCGCATGCTCTATCCGAAACCGAAAATCTCGCGGCCTCACCACCGGCGGAGCCGTCGTCACAATGCTCGCGTCCGGATCACTCGGCGGCGGGGGCGCATCCGCCGGCCGCCCCACCTGTTCCGCCGCAGCCAGCGCATTCAGCGCCATATCATTCGCCAGGTCCCCAATCGCATGAAACCCCAACTGGAATCCATCCGCCGCCCGTGCCGCGGCCATCTCGTTCAGATTCTGCTGGCCATAGCGCGGAATCCCATCGTTGTTCGGGTCATCGGCATACGCTCCATTCATCGCCGCCGTTCGCGACCCCAGCGACCCATCCATGAACCCCTTCAGCATCGTCAGGTGCAGCAGCGGATCATCCGCTCGATGGCTTGCACGCCGCTCGTCCAGCACCGCAACAGGCAGATTGAAGTCGATCCATTCCGCAATCCGCAGCGGCAGTTTGCCCTCATACTCCATCTCGCCCATCACCAGCCAGTCGTCCCAGCTCGAATAATCCTGCACCGACGTCACCCCATGCGACAGCGCATCATGGATCGAAATCTCCAGTGCCTTCCGCCGTGCCGCAGTGCTCGGCGGAGGAATATGCTGTTCCACCAGCGCCAGCGCCGGCCCCTCGCGCACGATCCCCGTCGCATGTCCCTCGGCGTCGCGGTCAATCTCCCCACCCTGAGGATTCATCGTCTCGTCCGTAATCCCGGCCGCCGCAAGCGCCGCCGTATTCGCAATCGCGATATGTCCGTCCGTCCGCCCCAACAGCGCCGGATGTCCCGCACTCACCGCATCCAGTTCCTGTCGTGTTGGCAGCTTCGCTTCCGCCCACTTCGTATGGTCCCACCCTCCACCCAGAATCCACTCTCCCGGTCTCAGCGTCGCAGCATACGCCTTCACCTTCGCCAACATCACAGCCAGCGACGCCACATTGTCCAGGTCCAGCGTCAATCGTTGCTGACCGGCGCTGGCAATATGCGTATGCGCATCATTGAACCCCGGCATCGCGAACGCGCCCTTCAGGTCGATCATCGCCGTATGCGCATCTTTCAGGGACAGCATCTCCCTGTCACTGCCCACGGCCACCACCGTACCCTCCCGAACAGCCACTGCTGTAACGCGCCCTGGCACCGGATCATGATCCCCAGCCTTCAGCCGCGTTCCCGTAAGAATGTTCCCATCATAAAAAATCGTATCCGGAGCCTTCACGGCAGCAGTCTTCACCGCTGCAGTCTGCGCTTCCAGCGTCAGCCCCATCCCGACCACCCACACACTCAGCACGCACTTGCGAAGAAGAACTCTCACGCCCCAAAGTTTATCCCAGCATTTATCCCAGCAGCACCAACTCCTTCTCCGCAGCCAGCGCGCAAGCATCCAGCAACAGCAGCAGCACCCGTCGCAGCGCCAGCTCCCGCCCGGTCGGATCGTACCCTTCCTGTAGCGTATGAATCCCCCAGCCCGTTCCTCCAGCGCCAATCGCCAGCGCCTCCACTCCCATCGACAGCGGCAGGTTCGCATCCGTCGACCCAATCCTTGCCTCCGTCGCAATCCCCAAATGCCTATCCACCGCCCGCACGCTCGAATACAGTGCCGAACTCGCCGCCAGCGCACCCGCTGCGCGCTCGCCAATCCGCCGCACCTGTAGCCTCAACTCCGCCTCTCCGCGCCGCCGATTCTCCGCCTCCACCACCCGCTCCAGCGTCTCCAGTACCGCCAACTCCATCCTGTCCAGTTCCATCCCCGACACCGACCGCAAATCCAGGTCCGCTGTAGCCGACTCCGGAATCGAATTCACCGACGTTCCCCCACCAATCACCCCACAGTTCAGCGTTGTCCTCGGCCGCGACGGCAGCCTCAACTTCCCCAACTCCACCAGCGCCGCCGCCAGCGCCAGAATCGGGTTGGCCCGTCCCGCATCGGCCCACGAGTGCCCGCCCGGCCCCGCAATCGTAACCCGCAGCCTCCGGCTTCCCAGCGCTCGATCCACCACCATCGCCTCTCCACCGCCTTCCAGCGCAATCGCCGCCCGAATCCTCCCCGCATACGGCTCCGTCCGAAACAAATGCCGCATCCCCCGCAGATCCCCCTCACCCTCTTCGCCCACATTTGCCGCAAACAAGATCGTGCAGGCCGGCGCAATCTCCGCATGCCGCAGCGCCGCCGCCAACCCCAGCAGCGCCGCCAGTCCAGCTCCGTTATCGCATGCCCCCGGCCCCAGAATCTTCGCTCCATCCTCCCGCGGCGAGCACTCTGTCCCGGCAGGGAATACCGTATCCAGGTGTGCCGACAGCAACACCACCGGCTCCTCCGCCCCCGCACTCTCCACCCTCAACTCCCCAACCGCATTCCCCTCCGCATCCACCCGCGCCCCGACTAACCCTATCTCGTGAAACCGTTCGCAGAACCACTTCGCCCGCTCGGCCTCGCCAAATGGCGGCGCAGCAATCCCCAGAAACTCCATCTGCCACCGTCGCATCTGAGGCTCGTGCAGATGCAGCCAGCCAAACGCCCTGTGTACCGCCCGGTCGCTCGCCAGCCCCACAATCCGTCGATGCGCACTCGAACTCATGCCAGCTCCCGCGCACTCGGCGCAACCACACCAATCTCAGCGCCCTCGGCGTACTCCACCTCCACCAGAAACAGCCCCTGCGCCGGAGCCGTAGGTCCAGCCGCCGACCTGTCTCTCGCCGCCAGAATCTTCTCCATATCCTCGGCCCGCATTCTCCCGCGCCCCATCTCCACCAGCGTCCCCACAATATTCCGCACCATGTGGTGCAAAAAACCGCTCCCCGTCACGCGATACCGCAGCAACCCCTCCTCCCGCATCACCGTCGACGCATCCACCGTCTTCACCGGATTCGGCCCCGCCACCATCCCCTCGCGCTGTCCCATCTCCGGATCGACCGCCGCAAACGAAGTAAAGTCGTGCGTCCCGCACAGCATCGACGCCGCCCAGGCCATCACCTCCGCATCCACCGCCCAGCGGCAGTCCCACGCATACCGAGCCACAAACGGAGAACAGATCCTCTCCACATCCGACCCATCCACTCTCCGCTCAAAGATTCTGTACTCATAGCTCTTCCGCACCGCACTGTGCCGAGCATGAAACCCCTCGCCCACCGCCTCCACCCGCAGCACCCGAATACTATCCGGCAGCGATCGATTCAGCGCACGCATCAAATTCTCCGCCGGAATCTCCGTCACCAGCGCAAAGCTCGCCACCTGTCCCAGCGCATGCACTCCTGCGTCCGTACGGCCCGATCCCTGTGGCAGCACGCGTTCCCCCGTCATCTTTTCCAGCGCCGCCGCCAGCACCCCCTGCACGGTCGCCCGCCCCGGCTGCACCTGCCATCCGTGGAACGCGGTTCCATCGTAGCTCAGCGTAATCTTCCAGAAACTCATCGTCCCGCGCCCGTCATAAACGCCATCGTCAACGCCGTCCTCAGCAACATCATCCGCACCCTCATCGCTACCATTGTAGAGAGCCTCTCACCCCTCGCCCGATATACTTGAAACGTTCTTACCCCTTTGTCTGGAACCAATCCGTTCACCAAACCGTATCTAAACGTGCGGACAGCATCTAGACAGCATCTACAAACTCATTCAAGCTGCACGCTGGAGAAGTGAATCGTGAATTTGAGGCATTGGCAGGCGAGCGTCTGTGTAGCCCTTACGTTACTGAGCACCGCCCCCCAGGGCACCGCGCAGCAGGCCCGTCTTATCGCCCAGCAGGTTGGCGCCACCGCTCCCGCAACTCCCCAGGCCACCGTAACTCTCGACGCCAGCGGTCTCCCCCAGGCCCCTACGCCCATCCTTACCGAGCCTCTCTTCCTTCGCCCCACCGCCCGCGATTACAGCAACGGCCACTTCGGTCTCCCCGATCCCTTCCGCTGGTACACCCCCACCAGCTATCCCGCCCCGCGTCTCAGCAACACCCCTCATCTCGACGAGCTCCTCACCGGCGGCAAGATCTATCTCAGCCTCTCCGACGCCGTCACCCTCGCGCTCGAAAATAACTACGACATCGCCATCGCCCGCATCAATCTCGACATCGCCGACGCCGACCTCCTGCGCGCCAAAGCCGGCTCCACCCTGCGCGGCGTCTCCACCGGAATCGTCGCCAACACCCTCGGCGGCACCAGCTCCACAGTCACCGGCGGCGGCGGTCCCGGCGGCACCTCCAGCGGCACCGGCGGAGGTGGCGCAGGTGCATCCGGCCTGGTTCTCAGCACCAACGGCGGCGGCGCCGTCCCAGAGGTTCTCGACCCCACGATCACCAGCCAGCTCAGCTACGAGTCCGCCTCCGTCCAGCAGACCAACCTCTTCTTCAGCGCCGGCCTGCCCGTCATCTACACCAAGACCGCAACCTACAACTTCGGCTACAACCAGGGCTTCCTCACCGGCACCCAGCTCGCCGTCATCTTCGATAACAGCCGCCTGACTACCGACAACCCGTACTCATCCTTCGACCCCGCCCTGGCCTCCAACTTCCGCGCCACCTTCACCCAGCATCTGCTCCAGGGCTTCGGCCCCGGCATCAACGGCCGATTCATCCTCCAGGCCAAAAACGACCGTCGCATCACCGACTCCGCCTTTCGCCAGCAGCTCCTCTACACCGTCAATCAGGTCGAAAATATCTATTGGGGCCTGGTCTCTGCCTATGAGGATGAGCAGGCCAAAGAGCGCGCCCTCGCCCAGTCCACCCAACTCACCGAGGACAACCGCAAGCAGCTCGCCATTGGCACCCTCGCTCCCCTCGATGTCGTCAACTCCGACGCCTCGGTTGCCAGCGACAAGCAGGCCCTCATCGCCTCGCAGACCAACCTCGAGTACCAGCAGCTCATCATGAAGCAGGCCATCGCCCGCAACCTCAACGATCCTGAACTCTCCAACGCCCCCGTCATCCCCACTGATCGCGTCGCACTCGATCGCCTCCCCGAAGAGGACATGCCTATCGAAGACCTCGTCACCGAGGCCGACCGCAACAACCCGCAGATCGAGCAGGCTGTTCTCAACATGAAGAACAACCGCATCACCATCAAGGCCGAGAAGAACGGTCTTCTTCCCACTGTCGATGCGTACGGCTTCTACGGTGCCGCAGCTGCCGGCGGACTTGTCAGCCCAGAGTGCGTCCTGCAGGCCCAGCAGGCCGGTTATCCAGCCTCCGCCTGCCCCACCACAGCCGGCTTTGGTAGCGTCTTCAAGAGCACCGTGAATAACTCATTCCCCGACTACGGTGTCGGCGTCAACATCTCCATCCCCCTGCGTAACCGCACCGCCCAGGCCGACGAAGCCCGCTCCCAGATGGAGCTTCGCCAGTCCCAGATGCGCCTTCAGCAGCTCTACACCCAGATCCGCATCCAGGTCATCAACGGCCGTTACGCCCTCACCAACGACCGCGCCCAGGTCGCCGCCGCTCAGGCCCAGCGCGACTACGCCCAGCAAAGCTTCATCTCCGAGCAGAAAAAATACAAGCTTGGCGCCTCCACCACCGCCCTCGTCCTCCAGCAGGGAAGGAACCTCGCCATTGCCGAGAACTCCCTCATCTCCGCCACCGCCGCCTACGCCAAGGACCGCGCCGCGCTCATGCAACTCCTCTCCACCACTCTCGACCGCTACCACATCGACATCACCGACGCGGCCGCCGGCAGCATCGCCCAGGCCCCCACCATCCCCGGCCTCACCCCTCCCAAACCCGAAGCCGCCCCTAAACCCCTCTCCGACACCCCGTCACCACCCCCAACCCTCTAACTCCGCGCGAAGCGCGCCCATTCCAGCCCTTGCCAGTTCTTCGCCGTCATCCAATGCTTTCTCGCCGTCATCCAGAGCGAAGCGAAGGATCTCAGTATTTGCTGTTGCACTTGCTTTTTTAGTTGTCATTCCGCAGGAATCTGCTTCTGTCTTTGTTCCTGCCTCTGCCTCTCTATCGGCCATTCTGAGCGCACCGGGAAACCCGCCTCTAGCGCGAAGCGCGCCCGTCCTCGCCCCGCCCACGTTTGCTCAAACCTCTGCGCAGGTGTCATCCTAAAGTCATGAAGCGACTCTCTCTCCTTTGCGCCCTCATGGCCTTCGCCCTCATCGGCACCATGCCCAGCGCAGCCCAGGAACTAGGCGACTGGCGCGCCGCCAGCTCCACCGCCAAGACCATCACCAGTGACATCGCCTTCTCCCGCGAGAAGCTCTGGATTAACTTCACCCCCTTCTGGATCGCGCAGATCCGCACCCTCACCCCGGACGAACTCAACGCCACCTTCCCAGCTGAGAGCAGCGCCGGCGGCACCGCCAACCTCTACCGCCTCAGCATCCCCGCCGACAAGAAGTTCCTCCACAAGAACACCCTCTGCGGCTCCGACGACACCCAGTGGGTCGCCGCCTACGCCACCGGCAACACCCTCCAGCTAGCCTTCTTCTCCGGCTCTCACATCCCCACCCTCACCCCCGACGCCCTCGCCAACTCCGCCACCCTCTGCGGCATCTTCTCCTACCAGCGCTAGGCTGTGCCCACCCCAAGTCCTCAGCCTCCGCTCTCATCGCCATCCAAATCAGTGGGCTTCCTTCCTGAGAATGCCTCCTTCACCAGGCACTTCCTCTGCAAAGGGGGAGATCATTTGCCGACCCCAATCCGCAACCCCATCTCCAGCTTCAAAAATGATAAAATGAAGTGTTGCGGCACGCAGCCGCCTGAATAGCGAGGAAATAAATCCATGGCAAAACGCCGCGGCAATCCCAACTGGGGCAAGCCGGAGCCCATTGGCCCCGTCGTCCCCACCATCACCTCCTTCGAGATGGTCGTCAAGGAATACAAGCTCACCCCCGACCAGTACATCCGCTCCACCCGCCTTCGCGAGTGGGCCCGCCGCAACAAGAACTCCAAGTACATCCCCGAAGCTCTCCTCGAGGCCTGGGGCTTTGAGATCGAGTCCACCCTCTAAATCTGTCAATCCCACTGCTGTCCGGAATTCAGCCTAAACCGCTGATTCCGCGTCAGATAATTCTTCTCCAAATCTGGCATAGTTACCCTGCGCGAGTAGCTACAATAGAAGTAGGGGATACAGAGGCTAGCGGGTCAGAGGCAACATGGGGCCAAAAGCCTCCAAAATGCCACCTAATCCGAATAAAATGAATACTCTACCCGTAACCCATCTAAATAGAATACCTTGCGGGGCAACTCATTCGTTTTCAACCAGTTACAGTACGCCAGGCCACAAGTCACCCGCTAACCCAAACCCTTTCAATACTTTGAGTCAATAAGTACCGGGGGGGGAGGGGGCACCCCATCTATATGCCCGACCGCAACGCTGGATTTATCGACATCCCCGAGGCCCTCGACGAACTCCGCGCCGGCCGCATGATCGTTCTCATCGACGACGAGGACCGCGAAAACGAAGGCGATCTCACCATCGCCGCCGAGTTCTGCACCCCCGAAGCCATCAACTTCATGGCCCGCTTCGGCCGCGGCCTCATCTGCCTCACCCTCACCGAGGAGCGAGCCGACTACATGCGCCTCGGTCCCATGACCCAGGACAACACCTCGCGCTTCGGCACCGCCTTCACCGAGACCATCGAAGCCCGCGAAGGCGTCACTACAGGGATATCGGCAGCCGACCGCGCCCACACCATCCAGGTGGCGATCAGCCCCAACTCCAGTCCTCACGACCTCGCCCGTCCCGGCCACGTCTTTCCCCTCCGCGCCCGCAAAGGCGGAGTCCTGGTCCGCGCCGGACAGACCGAGGCCTCCGTTGACCTGGCCCGCATGGCCGGCCTTATTCCCGCTGGCGTCATCTGCGAGATCATGAACGAAGACGGCACCATGGCCCGCGTTCCCGATCTCACTGTCTTCTGCCAGACTCACGGCCTCAAGATGGTCACCGTAGCCGACCTCATCCGCTACCGTATGGCCAACGAGCGCTACACTCACCGCATCGCCGAAGGCCTCCTTCCCACCGCGTATGGCGACTTCCGCATGTTCTCCTACGAGAGCGACATCCAGACCGTTGAGCACGACCTTGGCGCTGGAGACGAGTCCCACATCGCCCTCACCTTCGGCGACCTCGCCGCCGCGGACAAATCCGACACGCCCGTCCTTGTCCGTGTCCATACCCACTGTCTCGCAGGCAACGTCTTCGGCTCCACCGCCTGCGACTGCCGCGCCACCGTTGACGCCAGCCTCCGTGAGATCGCTCGCGCCGGTGTCGGAGCCCTCATCTATCTCCATCACACCCAGCGCGGCTTCACCATCGACCGCGCCGAGCACCCTGCGAAGCTCTGCATCCACCGCACCGCCCGCGGCTCCGAACCCGAACCCCTTGGTGCCCCCGACCAGCGCATCCTCCGCCAGGTAGGCCTCGGCGGCCAGATCATCTCCGACCTCGGCATCCGCAAGATCCGCCTGCTCACCAACCACCCCCGGCACGTTCCCGCCCTCCAGGGCTTCGGCATCGAGATCGTCGAGCGCGTCCCGATCGCCCTCACCCCCGTACCCACCCCCTAGACCACCAGCAACCACCCCAGCCCCATCCCCTGCATCTCCTCCACAAACGCCGCGTGCCCGATGTACTGCACCGCGACCATCCCCGCCACCCGCGCAGCCCGGATGTTCTCCTCCCGATCATCCACGAACAGAATTTCCTCCACCGGCACCCCCAGCCCCTCCACCGCATGCCGATAGATCGCCGCATCCGGCTTCGCAATGCCAAGCCGATGCGAAAAAGTATGGTGTGTAAATTCAGCTAGTGCAGGGAACCGACCGAGCACCCCGGACTCCATTGCATCCCCAATATTCGATAAAATTCCGGTCTTCATGCCAGAGCGATTCAGGCTCGCAGCCCATTCCATCATCACCGGATTCGGCTGTGTCCATACAACGGTATCTGCATCAATCAGCGCCCGAAGTATCGCAGCGTCGATAGGTTTATTAAGATCGCGAGCGACAATCTCCCAGTATGTTTGGGCACTCAGCGCACCACGATCGTACGCGTCGCGATACTTCCAATACGCAGCCTGAAACGCTTCCTCCTCGACATCCAAAACTCGTTCCAACAGCCGCCAATCGGCCGCTTCCGGCACGTCGCTCAGCACCATTCCATAGTCGAAGAGCACCGCGCTAATCTTGCTTCCAGATTCATTCGCCATTGCTCCTAATTGTATCTGGCTGACTCAGATCCATATCACATCGAAGTACCATGAGAAGGCTGACACAATCCTGATGAACTTTTCCCAACGCACCCACTGGAACCTTGCCGAGAACGATCTCACCACTGCCGTGCTCGAGGCGCGCGCATCCGGCTATGAGTTGTTCGATCTGACCGTATCGAATCCAACCCAATGCGGGTTTGCCTACGACGACGCGAAGCTCCTCGCTCCTCTGTCCAACGTTGCCGCGCTTCACTACGAGCCCGATCCGCTCGGTATGAAGACCGCTCGAGAAGCCGTGGCTGCGTACTATCGCGACGCAGGTGCAGCGATCTCGATTGACAGTCTCTGTCTCACCACCAGCACCAGCGAGGCCTACAGTTTTCTCTTCCGCCTGCTCTGTAACGCAGGCGACGAGATCCTTGTCGCGCGGCCCAGTTACCCGCTCTTCGACTTCATCGCACAACTCGACGATGTCCAGTTACGCGAGTATCCGCTCGTCTACGATCCGAACACCGATCCGAACGCAGACCCATCCTCAGGTCTCGGCTGGGCAATCGATTTGCACCTGCTCAAGGCCGCCATCACAGCCAAAACGCGAGCCGTGATTGTCGTGCATCCAAACAATCCCACGGGCAACTTCGCCTCGCAGCTTGAGCGCACCGCGCTTGAATCTATCTGTGCCGAGCATCATCTTGCCCTGATCGTGGACGAGGTCTTCCTCGACTATCCGCTCGGTCTCACGCAACGCAGCTTCGCAGCCGGCGAGTCGTCCTGCCTCACCTTCGTGCTCAGCGGCATCAGCAAAGTCTGCGGCCTGCCGCAGATGAAGGCCTCGTGGATCGCCGCGTGTGGCCCTCGTCCTCTGGTGAGCGAGGCCATGCAGCGCATCGAGATCATCGCCGATACCTTCCTCTCGATGAACGCTCCCGTACAACACGCATTACCCTATTGGCTTGCTGCTCGACACTCGATGCAGCAGCAGATCCGGCAGCGGATGACGGAAAACCTGGCGTTGCTCGACGAGCGTCTACGCGGAACCTCAGCACAGCGCTTCGCGATGCAGGGTGGCTGGACCGCCGTGCTTCGCGTCCCGCGCACGGTCGATGGCAAGGAGTTCGTGCAAGCAGCGCTGGACCGCAGAGTTCTCGTTCAATCCGGCGAGTTCTACGGCCTCGATGACGGCAGAGTCGTTGTCAGTCTGCTGACTCCGCGAGAGATCTGGGCCGCAGGCCTGAAGCGTCTTCCCATCGACTGAGAGGCGTTGATCCCGCGCTCAGACCAGAAACGGATTGTGGACGCGCTCGGTGCCAATGGTCGTCGTCGGACCGTGCCCCGGAACGACAAGCGTAGAATCCGGCAACGACAGCAGTCGCTCCCTGATACTCACAAGGAGCTTTCTGGAGTTTCCACCGGGCAGATCGGTCCGTCCGACGCCGCCTGCAAACAACGTATCTCCGGCCAGCAGCAGATGCTCGTCCGGAACGTACATACAGAGGCTGCCCTCCGTATGCCCCGGCGTATAGAACACCTTCCCAGTGATCCCGGCCACACTGACAGTCTCGCCATCCGCAGGGGAGTGATCGGGTGGAAGAACGGTGGGCACCGGCAGGCCGAGCCACCCGGCCTGAACATCCATCATCGCGACCAGCGGAAGGTCGGCCTGGTTATAAATGATAGGAGCCTCAGTGATCTTCTTGAGGCTCTGTGCGCTGGCAATATGGTCAATATGCGCATGCGTGACCACGATCTTCCTGACGGTCAGTTTATGCTTCGCGAGCAGCGCCAGAATGCGGGGAATGTCATACCCGGGATCCACCACAATGGCTTCGCGGGATACTTCATCACCGAGGATCGTGCAGTTGCAACCCAGCATGCCGACAGGAAATGTGTCGCGAATCATCGGAACTCCTTGCCCTCAAGATTCATTCATTGCTCCCTGCAAAAGCAGAAGCGCAGGCCAACAGCCTGCGCTTCGCGGATGAAGAGGATGTGGGCTACTTCTTCGCGGGGGTCGTCTGGCTGGGCACGTCAGAGAGCACCGACCCGTTGTGCGTGCTGCGCGACATGACAACGGTGAGCGCGATCGATGTGAGCATGAAAATAATCGCCGACCAGGTTGTAAGGCGGGTCAGCAGATTGGCTGCACCGCGTGGCCCGAAGGCAGTCTGCGAACCCTGTCCGCCGAAGGCGCCAGCAAGATCTGCCGACTTGCCCTGTTGAATCAGAACGACACCGACGAGAAAGAGACAGACGATAATGTGCAGAATCACAAGAAGAATGAACATTGTTGGAACATTAGCCTTAGGGCCGCGCATGCGGCGAAATCGTTGGATGGTGCGAAACAGAACCGCAGTCTACGCTTCGCAGCGCCAATACTCCGATCCACCACTGAGTGTATCACCGGCTATCCATGCGTCTCAAGGCGATGATGCTCCGCCGATTTCCACCACCGCAGAGCGTCACGGGGATATCTGCTACCCGAAAGCCACGCAGGCGGAAGCCTGATCGGGGTGGAGACTCGTGTACTTCGTGATGCCCACCATCGTAAAGACCTTCTGGAAGTGCGGGCTAAGACCGAAGGTCCGGATGGTCTGGCCGTGCTTGCTGGCGGCGATCAGCATCTGGATGACCAGGGCGATACCGCTGGAGTTGAGATACTCGACCTTCGAAAAATCCAGCAGGATGTGCTTGACGTGGTCGGGAAGTCCTTCGTAGGTGCCCAGGATGGCTGGCTGCGATGCGCTGGTGATATCGCCCGAGAACCGCAGCACGGTAATGGGGCCTCCGCTGGCGGACGGGATTTCTTCGATGGTGACACGGGTAACAAGTTCCGACATGCGCTCTATCTCCAATGCTCGATAGGTCAGACTTCTGGACCTATCGATTCTAACTGTTGGCGAGGTGGAGGTGAATGACCATGCGGGCATAGCTGCCTGTGGGCGGGGAACTGACCCACTCAGCCTCGTCCACCAGGGCCTGGATGAGGAACATTCCCATGCCGCGCGCGTCCTCTTCGCCGAGCATCTTCTTGTCGATGTCGGGAGCTTCGGTCTTGCTCTGCGGGCCCTCGCCGGTGTCGGTGACCTTGACCTCGAGCGAGTTGGCGTCCATGGACAGAATGACGCCGACGCTGAGCGAGTCGTCGAGCTTATTGCCGTGCTCGATGGCGTTGATGCAGGCCTCTGCGACGGCGGTCTTGAGATCATCGATGCGTTCGTCGCTGAAGCCCATCAATTGCGCTACGCTGGCCGCCGTGTGCATGGCCACCTTCTCGTAGCCCAGCCGCGAGGGGAGGCGCAGCTCGATGCTGCTGTTCTGCGTGTTATCGTCGCCGCTGGTCGGCTTATCGTTGCTGCTAGTCGCTTTATCGATCAACGCCATCCTCCCTCGCCGCCTGGGATCTCCTTTGGGCGTTGAGAACGCATCTTTGCCAGCCTGCCAGAGTAGAGTAGCAGTCTGGCCCCATACGGCAAGGAAAATCTCAAAGGGTGAGCCTCGAATGAAACGATGGGCCCCGAGCCGGCATGGCCTCGTACCGATGGGCGCTCGTGATAGATTCTGCCTCGCTTGGGCTGGAGAAATTGCTAATGAGACTCATCCCGGATGAAGTACACTTTCTCAAGTTGCATCCTGACCGCACTGTCCGGATGTCCCAACGCAGAATTTTGAAGGAGATCAAACCATGAGCATGAAGTTCACCACCCGGGAAGTCAGTGGAGTTACGATCGTGGATTTGAGTGGGAAGATTACCCTGGGCGAGGGCGGCTTGACGCTGCGCGAAGAGGTGCGGAGCCTGGTGACTGCGGGGTCAAAGAAGATTCTGCTGAATCTGGC
>JAJXYW010000257.1:14529-20015 GCA_021780415.1 Acidobacteriota bacterium | reverse complement strand
GAAGATGCTGAGGAGCTGGCGGAGGAGGGATTTGTCCTTGACGATGCGGACGTAGGACTCGATGTTGGGGTTGCGGGGGATGCCTTCGGTGAGGAAGGCGAGGTAGGCTGCGCCGCCGATGGCGTCGAGTTCGCGGCGCCTGGTGAGCGCGTCCATGACGGTGATGAGATCGACGGCGTGGCCGAGGGCCATGAGGTCGACCATGACGCGGTAGATGCGCTGGTGGGAGTCGAGGGCGAAGTCTTCGGGACGGAGCTTGGCGGTGGCGTCGGTGATGGCGACGGCGTCGAGGAGCATGGCGCCGAGGACCGTGACCTCGGTCTGGATGGAGGACGGGAGGCCGTCGGACATGGAAGCGATGGTGCTGAGGGAGGCCATGTGGTTCCAGTGTACGAGGAGGGGGGCCGTGGAGAACTTGGATGAGATGTGGAGCGGAGGGCGATGTGCGCGACGGCTTCGGGGGGTGTACCGGGTCTATACCGGGCCGTTGGCCCTCAGTCCGAAGCATCGCGCGATGAGGCTGCGCGACGCTTCGGACTGACGAGCTACTTGGCGCTGGCGTGTTGCAGGGAGCAGTGCGCTGCTTCACGGCCGCAGAGGCACTTGTTGTCGGCGGCTGCGGTGGCGCTGCGTTCGGCGTAGAGTTTTTGGGCGGCGATGAGGCCGTCGCCGAACTTGGCGCCGAGTTGGGGGATGGATTTGACGACGACCTGTTCGAGGGCGCCGATGAGGGCAATGGTGTCCATGTAGTCGAAGAAGCCGAGGTGGGCGATGCGGAAGATCTGACCCTTCATCTCTCCCTGGCCGTTGGTGATGATGGCGGCGAAGCGGGATTTAAGCTCCTTGACGAAGAGGCCGGAGTCTACGCCATCGGGTGCGAGGACGGCAGTGGCTGCGGCCCCTGAAGCGTCGGGCGCGAAGAGCTTGAGGCCGAGCGCCTGCACGGCGGCACGGGTCATGGCGGCGACGGTCTCGGCGTTCTCGACGAGGCGCTTGCGGCCTTCGACCAAGGAGCCATCACCTTGCGCGGCGATCCAGTCGAACGCTGCGCCCAGAGCCGCGATGAGGGCTACCGCTGGGGTGTAGGCGGACTCGCCGAGCTTCGCGTTCTTGCGCTCCTTGCGGAGGTCGAAGTAGTAGCGCGGGTTGTAGGTGGCCTCCATGCGGTCCCAGGCGCGGGGGCTGACGGCGAGGTAGCTGAGGCCGGGGGGAATCATGACGGCCTTTTGCGAGCCGCCGACGAGGACGTCGACGCCCCAGGCATCCATGTCGAGGTGCGTGGTGCCGAGGCCGGTGATGGCGTCGACGACGAGCAGGGCTTCGGAGTGGGTGTCCTTGAGGAGTTTGGCGACGGCGGGGACGCAGTGGCGGACGCCGGTGGAGGTCTCGGTGGCCTGCATGAAGACGGCGCGGGTTTCGAGGTGCAGCGAGGCCTTGACTTCATCGAGTGAGAAGGTCTGGCCGTAGGGCGCGCTGACGACGTCGACGTGACAGCCGAAGGCCTTGCAGATGCCGGACCAGCGCTCGCCGAATTTGCCGGCGGTGAGGACCAGGACGCGATCGCCGGGCGAGGTGAGGTTGGAGACGGAGGCCTCCATGGCGCCGGTGCCGGAGCTGGAGAGAAGGATGACGTCGTTGGTGGTGCCGACGAACTCCTTGAGTTGGGCGAGAACGCGGGTGTAGAGGGCGCGGAACTCGGCGGTGCGGTGGTGGATATCGGCCGCGGCCATGGCGAACTGGGCGGCGGGAAGGAGAGGGGTGGGGCCCGGCGTGAAGAGTCGCGTTTTACGGATCATAGATACATTCTAACGGGTTCGGTGAGCGCGTACCGGCGGTGGTGGCCGCTGACCGCGTAAACTGGGAAAGAAGAGGTGAGAACGATGGGTGCGATTGGGGAGAAGCTGGGCAAGGACATTATTGCGGCGATGAAGGCGCGCGAGCAGGAGACGCTGACCACGCTGCGGATGGTGAAGTCGGCGCTGAGGAATAAGGAGATCGACAAGCGCGAGCCGCTGACGGATGCGGAGGAGCAGTCGATCCTGACGACGCTGCTGAAGCAGAGGCGGGAGAGTGTGGAGCAGTTTACCAAGGGCGGGCGGCTGGAGCTGGCGGCGAAGGAGCAGGTGGAGATTGGGCTGATTGAGGGGTATATGCCGAAGTCGGCGAGCGAGGATGACCTGCGCGCGATGGTGGCTGCCGCGGTGGAACAGGTGACCAAGGACAATGGCGGGACCAGGCCCGGACCGAAGGAGATGGGCTTGGTGATGAAGGTTGCGCAGGCGAAGATTGCCGCGAGCGGCGAGCGCGCCGATGGGAAGCTGGTAAGTGAGATGGTGAAGGCCGAGCTGGCGAAGGGGTAGCGCCTCGCGATGTGGGCGAACTCGGCCGGACGTTAGCCGAGCCTGGGGTGAAGGAGCTGGAAGCCGGTTTTTTGCTGGTAGGCGTGGGCCAGGGCGCAGGCTTTGGCGTCCTGGTAGAGTGGCGCCAGGAAGGTGAGGGAGACGGGGGTGTTGGGGCCGCCGTAGTCGGGCCATTCGTCGTCGGGGGTGGGGGCGAAGGGTGGGGCATCGGGGCCGCGGAGGCCGTTGGGGACGATGACGGCGGGCTGGCCGCAGAGGTTGGTGGCGGTGAGTTGGGGACCGAAGCTGGGGGTGACGATGGCGTCGAAGGGAGCGAAGGCTTCGGTCATCTTGTGCAAGGCGAGGGTGCGGGCGCGGGCGGCGTTGATGTAGTCGACGGCGGAGTAGAGGCGCGCGGTGCGGAAGGCGTTGGGCCAATCGTAGGGCTCCTGGCCGCTGAGCAGGGCGTCGCGGCCGGAGCGGGTGAGGTCGTCGAAGGCTGCGGCGGCTTCGGCTTCGAGCATGGGGACGATGGAGCCGAAGGGAAAGTCGGGGAGAGTGACCGGAGTGAGCGAGACGCCCATGCTGCGCAGGGTTTCGAGAGCAGCGGTGTTGAACTTCGCGTCGTAGGCCTGCTCGGCGAAGCGGGCTTTGCGTTGCGCGATGCGCTGGTTGTAGGCGCCGAGCTCTTTGCCGGTGAGGGCGCTGCTGGGCGGCTTGGGCGGCGTGAAGGTTGGAGCGTCGAAGGCGGACTTGATGTAGCCGACGCGAAGTTTGCGGATGTCGAGTGTGAAGTCAGGATTGAAGGCCGCGGGTTGCACGCTGAGGTCGTGGCCGTCGGGACCGTAGATGGCGTGGAGCACGATGGCGCAGTCTTCGACTGAGCGCGTGATGGCGCCGATCTTGTCCATGGACCAACTGAGAGCCATCGCGCCGGTGCGCGGGACGAGGCCGAAGGAGGGGCGCAGGCCGGTGACGCCGCAACGCGTGCTCGGAGATGAGATGGAGCCGAGGGTTTCGGTGCCGATGGCGAAGCCGACGCAGCCCGCTGAGACTGCCGAGGCGCTGCCCGCAGAGCTGCCGCTGCTGCCCTGTTTCGGGTTCCAGGGGTTGCGGGTGCGGGCTCCGGGCTTGCCTGCGCCGGTGGGGTAGCCCCAGAGATCGCCCTGTGCGAGCGCTCCCATGGTGAGTTTGGCGATGAGGACGGCGCCGGCGGAGTCGAGGCGCCTGACGACTTCGGCGTCGTAGTCGAAGCGCTGATCTTCAAAGCCGGCCGCACCCCAGGTGGTGGGATAGCCGGCGACGGCGAGGAGGTCCTTTCCGCCCCAGGGAATGCCGTGGAGTGGGCCGCGATGGTTGCCGGCGGAGAGTTCGGCGTCGGCTGCGGCGGCTTGCTTGAGTGCGCGCTCCTCGGTGAGCGTGATGACGAAGTGCAGCGTGGGATCGAAACGCCTGAGGCGTGCGATGTAGAGCCTGGTTAGCTCCATTGAGGTGACTTTGCGCGTGCGGAGAAGCTCGCTGAGCTGGCGGACGGAGGCAAAGGCGAGTTGCTCCTCGTTGGAGGCGGAGATGCTGGCGATGGCGGGCGCGGGGCCGAGTTTGATGGGCTGGCGTGCGGTATCGAGGACGGTTCCGCCGGGGACGGGATCGAAGATCAGGGCAGGCGCGACGGAGTTGGGAAGGTTGAGCTTGCGGATTGTGACGATGTCTTCGCGGACGCCGGTGAGGCCTTCGATCATGAGCTTGCGCTGCTCATCGGTGAAGGTGAGACCGGCGATGGCCGCTGCTTGCTCAATCATCTCGGGCGTGATGGGTGCAAAGGCTGGCGTGGATGATTGCGTGGCGGCAGAGTTGGTGGCGAGCGCGAGAAGGGCTCCGGGAAAGAGCGTGCTGCCGAGGCCCGCGGCGGAGGCGATGGTGAGGAAGCTGCGACGGGTGGCGTTGAGGAGTGCGGAAGGGTTGAGGGGCTCGGCGTGGGGGAGAGGGCGCTGTGCGTCAGGGCTCATCTCGGGATGGTACATGGGAAGGAATGCTGGAGCGAAACGTAGCGGTTAGAGGGCGGGCTCCTCGGTGGGGACCTCGGCATAGCGATGGCTTTTGCGGGTGAGCAGGTAGTAGATGACCGGCGTGACGATGAGGCTGAGGACCATGGAGATCATGAGGCCGCCGATGACGGCGATGGCGAGGGGTTGGAGCATCTGCGAGCCGGCACCGAGGGCGAAGGCCAGAGGCAACATGCCGCAGACAGCGGCGATGGCGGTCATGACGATGGGGCGGAGACGGCGCTGGGCGGCGTGGAGCATGGCCTCTTTGGCGGGGTCGTGGGCCGGGTCATAGGCGGGATGGACGCCGGTAGCGGCGAAGTCGGCGGCGCGCCTGGCTTCGGCCTGGGTGCGGAATTTCTCGTCGGCGTCGAGCAGCAGAATGCCATTTTTTGCGACGATGCCGATGACCATGATGAGGCCCATGAAGCTGGCGACGTTGAAGTTGGTGTTGGTGATGAGCAGAGCGATGACGACGCCGGTGATGGAGAGAACAGAGCTGGTGAGGATGGCGATGGGCGCGGAGAAGTTGCGGAACTCAGCGAGCAGGACGCCAAAGACAAGGGCGAGGGCGAGGATGAGGACGCGGGCGAGGTCGGCGAAGGACTTCTGCTGCTCCTGGTAGGTTCCACCGTACTCGACGCGGACGGAGGGGGGAAGGTGGAGGCTGTCGACGACTTGCTTGACTTTGACCATGGTGCCGCCGAGGTCGGAGCCTTCAAGGCGGCCGCTTACGACGATGAGGCGCTGAAGGTTTTCGGTGTGGACTTCATTCTGGGGCGGGAGCTGGGTGATCTGCGCGAGTGAGCCGAGCGAGGCGATGTGGCCGGTGCCGGAGTTGAATACGGTGTTCTGGATGGCGTCAAAGGAGGCGCGGTTGGCGTCGGGCAGGCGGACGCGGATGGTGTAGGGGCGGCCGTTGAGGATGATGGGGTCGTTGGTGGGAAGGCCGTCGAGGATGGCGGTGGCGTCTTCGGCGACCTCGGTGGGAGTGAAGCCGAGACGGGCTGCGACGACGGGGTCGACGTTGAAGTCGGTGGCGGGGCCGGAGATGGTGTTCTCGACGCCGTTCTGGGTGTCGACGACGCCGGGGATCTTCTGGATG
>JAJXYW010000257.1:0-14519 GCA_021780415.1 Acidobacteriota bacterium | reverse complement strand
CGGCCTGAACGCGGGGGCCGAGCTGGTTGAGAAGGGCGGGGTCGTTGTTGAAGAGCTTGATCTGGATGGGCTCGGGCGAGTTGGAGAGGTCGCCGATCATGTCCTGAAGCACCTGGGTGAACTCGATGTCGAGGGCGGGCTCGGAGGAGGCGATCTGCTGGCGGACGTCGGCGATGACTTCGTCGATGGAGCGGGAGCGCTTCTGTTTGAGGCGGACGCTGAAGTCTCCGGTGTTGGCCTCGGTGACGGCGGCGAGGCCGAGTTGGAGGCCGGTGCGGCGGGAGGTGATTTCGACTTCGGGAGTCTTCTGAAGGATGCGCTCTACGTGCTCAAGGATGCGGTTGGTCTCGGCCAGCGAGGTGCCGGCGGGAGTGAGGTAATCGAGGATGAACGCACCTTCGTCCATGGCGGGGAGGAGGTCTGAGCCGAGGCCGGAGTATGCGAAGTAGCCTCCGATGATGAGGATGACGCAGCCGATGCCGAGGATGAGGGGCCGGTTGAGAGCGAAGGTGAGCGCGCGCTCGTGCGTGTGGAGGACGCGGCGCATGATGGGGCCGTCCTCGTGCTCGGATACGGGGGAAGGCTGCGGCTCGGCTGCGTCGGTGTCGGTTGCGGCAACGTGCTTCCTGCTACGGAGCAGGGAGAGACTGAGCGAGGGAGTGAAGGTGAGGGCGAGAGCGAGCGAGGTGAGCAGAGCGGCGGTCATGGTGACGGCCAGCGCGCGGAAGAAGCTGCCGGTGACTCCGGTGACGGAGATGAGCGGGAGGAAGACGACGACGGGGGTGAGGGTGGAGAAGACGAGAGGGGTGGTGATCTCGCTGAGTGCGCTGCGGACGGCGTCGGTGCGGGACTGGCCGGAGTCGCGGTGGACGACGATGTTTTCGACGACAACGATGGCGTCGTCGATGACGAGGCCGATGGCTGCGGCGAGACCGCCGAGGGTCATGAGGTTGAAGGACTGGCCGATGATCCAGAGGAAGAGGATGGTGACGGCTACGGTGACAGGGATGACGAGACCGGCGACGAGGGAGCTGGACCAGTCGCGGAGGAAGAGGAAGAGGATGATGCAGGCGAGGATGAGGCCGATGAGGATGGCGTCGCGGACGCTGGCGATGGACTCGCGGACGAGTTCGGACTGGTCGTAGAAGGGAGTGAGGTGGACGCCGGGAGGGAGGGTTTGCTGGAGCTGGGCGACCTTGATGGCGATGGCGTCGGCGACCTGAACGGTGTTGGAGGATGGCTGGCGGGCGATGTTGATGAGGACGGAGGGGCGGCCGTTGGCGGTGACCATGGTGTAGACGGGCATGGGGCCGGTATGGACGTCGGCGACGTCGGCGACGCGGACGGGCGCGCCGGCCGGGGTGGTCTTGATGACGAGGTTGGAGAGCTCGGCGATGCTGTGCGCCTGGGCTCCGATGAGGCCGAGGATGAGCTCGTGATTGGCTTCGTAGAGGCCGGGGGAGTCGATGATGTTGGAGGCCTGGACGCCGTTGACGAGGTCGAGGAGGGTGACGCCGGTGGTTTGCAGGCGAGCGAGGTTGGGGACGATGTGGTACTCGGGGACCTGGCCGCCCTGGACGGTGACGGTGCTGACGCCGAAGACGCGGTTCAGAGGCGGCTTGAGGTCATACGTGGCGATCTCCCAGAGACGCGACTGGGAGATGGTTTGCGGTCCACGATTGTCTGCGGTGAGGGCGTAGCCGAGGATGGGAAAAGTGGCGAAGGTGAGGCGGTTGGAGGTGAGCTTGACGGTGGGGGGAAGCTCCTGCGAGACCTTGGCGAGGGCCGCGTCGGTGAGCTGGAGGGTGCGGTACATGTCCACGTTCCAGTCGAAGAAGAGACTGACTTCGGCCGAGCCGCGGCTGGTGTTGCTGCGCACGGTGAGCAGGCCGGGAACGCTGTTGACGGCGTCCTCGATGGGCTTGGTGATGGTGACCTGCATCTGCTCGACGGGCATGACGCCGTTGTCGATGCCGATGACGATGCGGGGGAAGTTGGTATCGGGAAAGACGGAGATGGGCACCTGAAAGGCTGCGTAGACTCCGGCGATGGTGAGGACGGCGAGGAAGAAGAAGATGGTTTTGGTGGCGCGCGTGAGCCAGAAAGGACGCGCAGCGACGGGGGATGCGGAGTGGGGAGCGGCCATCAGTCCTTGTCCCCCTTGGTGCTGCCGGCAGTGCTGTCGGTGCCCTTGTCGTCGCCGGGTGCGCCGAGCTTGACCTTGGTGCCGTCCTGCAGGCCGTAGCCTCCGGTGTCGATGACGAGGTCGCCGGGGCCGATGCCGCTGAGGATCTGCACGGTGTAGGGCAGGCGGATGCCGGTGGTGACGGGCTTGAGGTGCGCGGTGCTTTGGCTGTCCACAACCATGACGCCGAAGCTGCCATCATCGGTGGCGAGGAGGGCCGAGGCGGGGACCTGCAAGGCGTCGGGCACGGTGCGGCCGACGATGGCGACGTGGGCGGGCGCTCCTGCTTTGAGCTTGCCGTCAGGGTTGGTGAGTTTGACCCAGATCTCGACGGTGGTCGAACCGGGGTCGAGGGCGGGGCTGATGAGGGAGACGGCGCCTTCAACGGGTGCGTCCAGGCCATGCACGGTGACCTGCGCCTTGTCGCCGACCTTCATGCGCTGGACCATGGACTGCGAGAGATGCAGCTTGGCGATGAGCGAGGAGGTGTCCATGACGGTGACGAGCGGGGTTCCGGCGGGGGCCATCTCGCCGGCGAAGAGCGGGCGGTCGGTGACGACTCCGTCGATGGGGCTGCGCAGGGAGGCGTAGCTGGCGAGCGCTTCGGCGTTGAGATACTTGCCTTTGGCCGAGGTCAACTGGCCCTGCGCGACCTTGCCGCTGGCTGCGCGGCCGATGCTTTCGAGCGCCTGGAGATGCTTGGAGGCGGTGTCGTATGCAGCCTGCGCCTGCACCAGCGCAGCCTTGGCGGTGTCGAGGTCGCGGCCGGGGATTGCGCCCTCCTGAAAGAGCTGCGTGCGGCCTTTGACGATGCTCTCGTTGAGGCTGAGGTTTGCCCGGGCCTGGGCGAGATCGAGTTGCGCGGTCTGCGTGGCCTCCGGCAACTGAACGCTGGTGGCTTCCTGGTAGGTCGCCTGCGCCGCAGTGTAGCTGCCCTGATTGTCGAGCGCGGTGCCTTGCAGATCGCGGTCTTCGAGCGTGACGAGCAGTTGTCCGGCGCGGACATGCGATCCTCGCTGCACGTAGAACTTCTTGACCGGCGCACTGATCTTGGGAGAGAGCGCGGCCTCGGCGAGCGGAGAGAGAATGGCGTCGCCTTCGATGTGCTCGGAGATGGAGGCGATCTCAGGCTTTGCCGCCTGGACGGTAACGAGGACCTGGGGCGTTGTCTCTTCCTGCTTGCAGCCGGCGAGTGCGAGGCAGCAGACGAGTGTTGCGGTGGCGTACTTCCAGACGCCGCACGAGGGCGTGCGCTGGTTCACAAGATCACTGTTGGTGGGTCGAAGCATCATCGATCAAAACCTTCCGGTGAGTGTCTGAAGATTGGCCAGCGCGAGTTGATAGCGTACGACGCTGTCGGCGCGAGCGACCTCTGCGGCGAGTAAAGAATTCTGAGCGTCGACGACTTCGAGCACGGAGCCTTCGCCGCCGGTGTAGCGCAGTTCGGTGAGGCGAAGACTCTCCTGCGCGGTGGTGACGCTGGCGTCGAGCGAGGACAACTGGTCGCGTGCTGTGACGGCGCCATCGTAGAGTTCGGAGAGGTTCGCGATCAACCGCCGCTGAGTGGCGGAGAGTGCGACGCGGGCGAGGTTGCGGCGAATCTCGCTCTGCTTGACCTTGTGGTCGGTAGAGAGCCAGTCCCAGATGGGGATGTCGAGCGTGGCCATGGCGGAGTAGCCGAGGTTACGCGTGGAGTTGGGGCCGTTGATGGCAAACTGCGGCGCGTCGATGCCGTAGGTGACGTTCAGTCCGAGGTCGGGCAGGTAGGCTGCGCGCGCAGTGGTGACGTCGGCTTCACTGGCGTGCAGCGCAGCCAGTGCGCGCATCATCTCGGGATTATTTTTGCTGGCGTCGGCGTCAATCACGCTGCGGTCGGGAAGGACGGGCGGAGCGGCGGGTTGGGTTTGGAAGGGAGTGCGCGGATCGGGGAAGAGAAGTACGGCGAGATCGAGGCGGGCGGTGGAGGCGGCGAGGGTTGCGTCCTGCACGTCGCGGGCGCGCTGCTGCTGCTGTAGTTCGGCCTTGACGACGTCGGCGTGGGCGGCCTCGCGGGCCTGCTCGCGTTGCTGCGTGATGTTGAGGAAGTGGTCCGCGTCATCCTTGCTGCGCTGTACGACGGCGAGCTTGGTCTCTGCGGCGGCGACGCCATAGTAGAGAGCGACGACTGCGGAGAAGAGGCCGCGGCGTGCGATCTCGGCCTCTGCCGCAGCCTGCGCTGCGCGGGCGTTGGCCGCGGCCACGGCGCTGAACTGCTGGACGCCGATGGTCTCGTTGACGATGCCTTCGCTGGCGTACTCATGCACTGCGTTATTGGCGATGAAGCGCGGAGCCGGCGAGGTGGTGGTCTGGCCGATGCGGTCCGTGGAGCCGTTGCCCTGGGTGAAGAGATATTGATTGTGATAGGTGACCGTTGGAAGCAGGCTGGCGATGGCAACGGAACGGTCCAGCCGGGCGAGACGGCCCTGCGCGAGTGCTGCGGTGAAGGCTGGCTCGTTGGACTCGGCGAGATGGACGGCCTGATCGAGCGAGATTTGAGCTGCGGCTGTCGAGATGGGTGCGGAGGTAGCTGCAAGCGACTGTGCAACAAGAGCGGCTCCGCTGAAAAGGAGCGAAGCGCAGAGGACTTTCACCATTGATCTCGTGAGTATGGATGGAGAACGGCTCATTCGGTCATTACACTACAAGACCGAGATTAAGCCATCCTGAAGGATTTCTGAAATGTCGTGTTGGATTCGGAGGGCAATGATCCTGGCTGCTTCATGCAGCGATTGCGTTGGCGTAATCGGCGGATGAATTGTGTACAGTGGAGGGTGAGCGGTGTGGAGAGGGTGGCGGGGTGGCGTGATTCGCGTGGGGAGTGGGTTTTGGGCTAGGCTGTTGGCACGCTGTCGCTGCGAAAATTCTTCGGATGGGATCTCCCTGCTTATGCTGAATCGCCGGTCTTCGATTGTCTTTGGGAATATTTGTGCAAGTGTGATGGTGCTCGCCTCTGCTGCTGCGCTGCCTGCTGTGGCGCAGAGGGTTTATACCGCGCAGGATTATGCGCAGGCGGAGCGGTGGATGTCGTACAACGTGAATCCGCTGGTGCACCATACGGTGCGAGGGGTGGAGTATCTGGCCGATGGGCGGGTGTTCTATCGTGATCCGGGAGTGGGTGGGACGGCGTACATGATCGCCGGGCAGACAGCAGGGACGAAGGTGTGGAGTGTGGCTCCGGCGTTCGATAACGCGAAGCTGGCGGCGGCGTTGAATGTTGCCATG
Organism: Acidobacteriota bacterium; assembly: GCA_021780415.1. The sequence continues at coordinate 9,073 of JAJXYW010000257.1, read as the reverse complement.
GGCGATGCGGCGAAGAAGACTCCGGTGGAGGCGACGAAGCTGGGGGTTACGCAGTACAAGGCAGAGGCCAACGGCGGGTTTGCGGTGACGACGGCGGAGGGCGTGTTCCATTGCGATGCGGCGGTGACCTCGTGCACGGAGGAGCCGAAGCCACCGAGTGAAGAGAAGACTGCGGAGAAGGCGGGGGGAACGAAGGCTGCAATCGTGCGGCGACATGCGGGCGGGGCCAATCTTTCGCCGGATAAGAAGCTGGCTGCGTTCATTCGCGACAATAATTTGTGGGTGCGGACGGTGGCTACGGGGGAGGAGCGGCAGTTGACGACCGATGGCGTCGAGGACTTTGGGTACGCGACGGACAATGCCGGGTGGCAGCACTCGGATGGGGCGATTGTGACGTGGTCGGCGGATGGGAAGAAGATTGCTACGTTTCAACAAGACCAGCGGAAGACGGGGCTGATGTACCTGGTGCCGGTGACGAATCGGCACCCGAAGCTGGAGGCGTGGCGTTATCCGCTGGTGGGGGATAAGGACGTCACGATGATTGAGCCGGTGGTGATCGATGTGGCGACGGCGAAGGTGGTGCGGCTGAAGACGGAGCCGCTGGAGCATCGCAGCATGGAGTGCGATGACGTGAGCTGCGATGGGGATGGTCGATGGAATGACGTGGAGTTTTCGCCGGACGATGCGCGGCTGGCGTTTGTGGCGACGTCGCGGGACCACAAGGATGAGTGGGTGAAGGTGGCCGATGCGACGTCGGGTGAGGTGCACGATGCGTATCACGAACATGTGGATTCGTACTACGGCTGGCAGACGAAGGCGGACTGGAAGGTGCTGTGGGACTCGAATGAATTTCTGTGGGTGAGCGAGCGGAGCAACTGGGCGCAGGCGTATCTGTATGACCTGACGACGGGCGAGTTGAAGAACCAGGTGACGAGCGGCGATGGGCCGGTGTGGGAGATGAAGCATGTGGATGAGAAGGATCGCGTGCTGTATTTCACCGCGACCAATAAGGTGAAGGGTGAAGATCCGTACTATGTGAATTACTTTCGCGTGGATCTGGATGGGAAGCACCAGCGGCGGCTGACGCCGGAGGTGGCGACGCATGAGGTGACGGCGTCGGAGGATGGAAAGACGTTTGTGGATGTGTACTCGACCGTGGACACACCGCAGACGGCGGTGGTGCGGGATGATGCGGGGAAGGTGCTGGTGACGCTGGCGAAGCAAGATGTTTCGCAGTTGGTGGCGGCGGGATGGAAGGCTCCGGAACGGGTGGAGATGAAGGCGCGCGATGGGAAGACGGCGGTGTATGGGATTTTGTTCAAGCCGACGAACTTCGATGCGACGAAGAAGTATCCGGTGGTGGATTATGTGTATCCGGGGCCGCAGGATGGGTCGTGCTCGGTGTTTGGGCCGCCGGGATTTGAGGCTTCGCATGGCGACTTGCAGGCGATGGCGGATTTGGGATTCGCGGTGGTGTGCATCGATGGGATGGGGAATCCGCACCGGTCGAAGAGCTTCCATGATGCGCATGCTTCAAGCCCGGCGGAGATGAACGACGCTACGATTCCAGACCAGGTGGCGGGGATCAAGGACCTAGCGTCGCGGTATGCGTGGATGGACGCGGACAGGGTGGGAATTACGGGACACTCGGGGGGCGGGAATGCGACCGTGTCGGCGATGTTCCACTTCCCGGAGTTCTTCAAGGTGGGTTGGGCGGAGAGCGGCAACCACGACCAGCGGGAGTATGAGGACGACTGGGACGAGCGCTGGGCTGGGCTGGAGGTGATGGGGACGGATGGTGCGGATAACTATGCTGCGCAGGCCAATGCGCAGTATGCGAAGAACCTGAAGGGACATCTGATGCTGACGCATGGAACGATGGATGACAATGTTCCGCCGAACAATACGCTGCTGGTGGTCGATGCGCTGATCAAGGCGAACAAGGATTTTGACATGCTGCTGATCCCGAATGTGCACCACGGATACGCTGCCGCGACGCCGTATGTGATGAAGCGGAAGTGGGATTATTTTGTGAAGTATCTTGCGGGAGGCGTGCCGGCGATGGACTTTGTGCCGAAGTCGTATGCGGAGGTTGTGAAGGCGTACTACGCGGCGCAGTGAGGGTAGAGCGCAGAGGATAGTGAAGGATGAAAGGCGCTCGCCGGGGGGCGCGAGAAGCAGGTTCTTCGCTGCGCTCAGAATGACAACCAGAAAGGCGAAGGCGAGAGCGAAGATGCGTTAGAACAGGGCGCGGATGTCGGCGGGGGTGAGGCCCTGGGCGCGGAGGGTGCGGAGGGCGAGGGCGTCGTGACGCTTGGCGAGGCGGACGCCGTTGGGGTCGCGGAGAAGGTCGCAGTGTAAGTAGGCGGGGGTGGGGTAGCCGAGGGCGCGCTGAAGGAGGATCTGGCGGGCGGTGGACTTGAGCAGGTCGCGGCCGCGGACGACTTCGGTGATGTGCGTGAGGGCGTCGTCGACGACGCAGGCGAGCTGGTAGCTGGGGAGGCCGATGTCGTTGGGGTCGGAGGTGAGGGGTTTGCGCCAGACGAGGAAGTCGCCGAAGTCGACGGCGGGGGTGAAGGATTGGGGGCCGGCGTGGAGGTCGGTGAAGGTGATGGGCTTGCGGTCGTCAGGGGTGCGGAAGCGGTAGTTGGTCCTGCGCGGACGGCGAGCGTCGATGAGATTTGCTGCTGGGCCAGCGGGTCGGCAGTGGTTGTTGTAGAGGGGCTCGTCGTCCTCCTCTTCGTGGGGTGCGTGGGTGGCGTGGAGGAGGTCGCGGCGGGAACATGTGCAGGGGTAGGCGAGGCCGGCGGCGAGGAGTTGGTGGAGGGCGGCGCGGTAGAGAGGGAGGCGGTCGGATTGGCGGAGCTCGGCGTCCCAGGTGAGGCCGAGCCAGTGAAGGTCTTCGCGCATGGCGGCGGAGAACTCGGGGCGGGAGCGCTGGGGATCGAGGTTTTCGTCGCGGAGATAGAGGAAGCCGTGGGCGGCACGGGCGCGCTGGTGGGCGATGAAGAAGGTGCGCGCGTGGCCGAGATGGAGCAGGCCCGTGGGTGATGGAGCGAGACGTCCGGTGTAGGGCGTGGGCATGGCGATGGAAGTATGATCCGGGAATAGCCGTGGTGAGATCAGTGAGGCATCGAGTGATCGCAGACCCACGCGTCATAGACGCCATCACTTCTATCGATGCTGTAATTCTGGAGGAATGTTGTGCGCAGACTGTCGGTAAGGACCCATACATCAAAAGGCTTCTGCGCGTGAGGGATCAACCAGACATCATCCTTGCAGCTTTCCATTTGCTTGAGGACGTTGGTTGGAAAGGGAAGAAGCCGAGTCTCGAAGCGCCCAGTGTTGCCTTCGATGGTGTATGGCTGGCCGCGGTAGATAGGGATGTAACGCAGTTGGGAACGGTAGTCGCCGTCACCTGAACCGTAGCCCACCTGGAGCGACGAACGATGACGGTAAAAATCCAGATACTGGTTAATCGACGCCTCTGCCACAGGCACACCCGGAGGCATCAGAGATAGTCTTGCGGTTTGCCACGCCCGCGGGAGATTGACACAAGCGAATAGTGCGCAAGCGACAGCGATGTAATAGAGCGCGGAGATCTGATTTCCGACGGGAGCATTCTCCGAATCCCGCAATACGAGGGCTGGATATAGGGTGGCGGCTGGAACGATATGCCACAGGTAATGAGGACCGGAGCCATATTTTGAGGTCAATATCCCGATGAAAAGGCAAAACACGATAACGAGAAACTCTGGAAGCCGTTTCCTGAAGCGCAACCCAGATCGGTTTGCAGAAATTTCCATCAGTACGGATGGACCGATGAGAAAGAGAGCGAATGCTAGATTCTGTGAGACAGAAATCGGGTCCAAGCCTTCCGCGCGCGTGAACAGGAGCCACGAAATGTAATTGTGCAGAGAAATCTCTGGAAGAGCAAACGGTAAGAAAGCAACAGCGATCGCAACGAGGGAAGAAGTAATGATGGAGCGCAGGCCAGATTTTCGATAAAGCAATAGAAGTGGAAACAAGATCGCCGATCCAGCTGTAATTTTGAAGCCGACGATCAAGCCGCCCATCAACCCCACGAGGAGGACGGCTACAGACTCCGTTTCAAGCAGGCTGCAGGTAATTGCCAAGGTCGAAAAAAGAAATATCCAGATATCCGAACGCAGTCCCAAGGAGTTTTCGGGATGTTGTATGAGGACGCTCATCGGAAATGCCATCAACGCAACTGCCGCGAACGCAGAAATGAATTTACGTAGAAGCCGGTAAATGGCGGTGCACACGGAGAGATTCGCGATGACCACAAAGCTGCGAACGATCCAAAAATGAGTCACGCCGCCTAGCATCAGAGGGAGGCGATAGACGAGAAAGGTAAGGGGGCCGTACATGAGCGAGTAGCTTGTGTCGAGCGAGCGAGGTGGATTGTAGAGAGGCAGTCCGTGAATGCCCGCCGCAGCGATGCTGAGGATATTTGCCTCATCGCCCCAGATCGTGAAGAAGTGTAGAGAATAAATTGTCAGAAGCACATACGCGCAAAGGGCGAATAGCCCTGAGCCGAATGCGATGCGACGCAGCAGAATATGTCGGTCCTTCGATGCTCTCGCCGAAATCAGGAAGAGGTTGATCCATGCAAGAATGCATCCTGCCAAGAACCATGCAAGGGGTATTTCTCTCGCAAGGCGGAAGAAGCTCGTGACCCAGTTATACGAAGTGAACGAAACCAAAGCGTGTTCCTAATCCTGAGTGGGTAAGTCTATCTATGATGCTAAGCTATAACGTCCACGAGGCTATATGTTCCGGTGAGCGGATTTGAACTAGATCGGACGAGGAAGACCGATCGACAAGTTGGTCAAGAACAATTTATTCAGTTCCTTCCGGCGTCATTACAGAATCGAGTGAACTTCCTCTCTCCGCTGAGATGTCATCCTGGAAGATTTTCATTTGCACGTGACGGTGGGTGCGTGATGCTTACATGTATTCGTGGCCGTACTGGACGGGGATCTGGGTGAAGGCGATGCGGGTGGGGGCGCTGTCGCGGGCGGGGAGCATGCCGGCGAAGTGCAGGGTGGTGTGACCGTACTTTAAGTTGAGCTTGTCCATGGTGGCCGAGAGTTGGTTGCGGTTGCCGGGCTCTTCGAAGAGCGTGTTCTGGAGGTCGGCTTCGGGGATGAGGTTGCGGAGGGTGATGCCCACGAAGAAGGGCCGGGCATAGTCGGGGCCGGTGGGGGATTGCTTCCAGCAGCCTTGCAGGGCTTCGAGGAGGGAGAGCGTGTCCTGGCAGGGGCGGAAGCGGGCCTCCATGCCCCAGCCGGTCTGGGTGAGGCCGCTGGTGTGCTGCTTGATTGTTGGTGAACCGTGAGATGGGGTGGGGGCGACTGCAGGTCTCTCCACTGCGTCTCCGCTGCGCAGCGACTCCGGTCGAGATGACAAGGTTGAGGGGGAGTGCGCGGAGTTTGGTCGAGAGGACGGGGTTGGGGTGGAGGACAGGGCGGCGGCCTGGGTGGGGGTGAGGGAGTATTTGATGGTGAGGGCCAGGGAGGCGGTGTGGAAGTGCTCCATGCGGAGGCGCATGGCGGCCTTGTGGAGGAGCTTGTGGGCGACGGCCCAGGCGCCTTCAGGGGAGCGATGCTCGGGTGCGAGGACGTGGGAGTGGCCGAGGGACTTCTGGACGTCGGCGGCGATGGGAGCGCCGTCGTCGCCGGAGTCTTCGCCGCGGAGCCAGTGGTACATGCGGTCGCCCCAGACGGAGTCGAAGAGACGGTGCATGGCAGGGCGGTCGAGGGCGAGGAGTTGGGGCATGGTGCGGATGCCCTTGGCGTTGAGGCGGGCCTCGGTGCGGGCGCCGATGCCGGGGAGGTCGCGGAGTTCGAGGTGAGCGATGGAGCGGGGGAGCTGCGAGGGGAGAAGACCGATGAGGCCGTCGGGCTTCTGCATGTCGCTGGCGATCTTGGCGAGATAGCGGTTGGGGGCCATGCCGATGGAGCAGCGGAGGGTGCTGCCGACGTCGTCCTTGATTGCCTGCTTGATGGCGAGGGCGATCTGGCGGGCGTTGGGCGGGAGACGCTCGCGGCCGAGGAGCTGGCAGACCATCTCGTCGATGGAGGGGGTGTGGGCGACGGGGCAGATGCGGTCGACGGCGGCGACGATTTTGTGGGAGTACTCGGCGTAGGTGGAGTGGTTGCCGTTAACGAGGATGATGCCGGGGCAGATGCGTTTGGCGTCGCTGACGCGGGTGCCGGTCTTGATGCCGAGGGCCTTGGCTTCGTAGCTGGCGGCGATGAGAGAGGTGGTGTCGGCCATGGTTGGGACGACGCCGGTGGGCTTGCCGCGGTACTCGGGGTGGAGCTCCTGCTCGACGGACGCGAAGAAGCTGTTGAGGTCGACGTAGAGGAAGCCGAAGAGGTCGGGTTGAGCGGGAGAGCTCATAGGCGAATTATATTCGCCTGGTATTCGCCTGGGGAGGATTGGGGAGCGGATGTGAACGAGTCCCCGGCATTCCCTCTGCGGCTAAAGCCGCATCCATTGGGCGGTGCTTACGGCGGGACGAATGTCCCGCCCCTTCAAGACCAGGACTAGAGCAGAGGCTCGTTAGGTTGCTGGTGGAGACGCGGTCAGGGCTGGGGTGTGGCGGGGCCATCGAGGGAGACGGGCTTGGCGCCGATGATCTTGAAGATGAAGTAGAACTTGGTCTCGTTGTCGAAGGAGCTGATCTCGCGGGAGCGGGAGCGGACGCCGTTGGACTCGGCCCAGAGCTCGTAGTCGGTGTCCTGGGCGAGTTCGCCGAAGCGGAAGTTGCCGTCGTCGTCGGCGATGTAGGTGCGGACGGCGTTGGTGTGGGAGTTCTTGAGGTAGACGATGGCTCCGCCGATGGCGGTACCGGCCTTGTCTACGACCTTGCCTGCGGCGACGCGTTCAATGATGTGGTGCGTGGGGGGCTTCTGGATGTTGAGAATCTGCGCGGGGGCGCTCGCGGGCAGGGCGATGCATGCCAGCGATACGGCCAGGAGCGAGAGTGCGGTGCGGTTATTCATCCTCATCTTCGGTAACATGCGGCGTCTCATCTTCATCATCGTAGCCTTCTTCATCGACGGGAGCTAATTCCAAGGGGTCGCTGGAGACGACTTCAAGATCGGTTCCGCACTCATCGCACTGAATGATCTCGCCTTCTTCGACATCGTCGACATCGATGTCCAAGGGATTGTCACATTCTGGGCACACGACTGACATATACGTTCTCCTCTGTTGCGGGCACGAAGCCAAAGTTGATATGTGGCGCGGTGGAGCTAGTACCATGGTGCTGGCACCACGATCACCTTTTCTAGTTCTAGCGGTACAGTGGCGGCTCGTCAACTTTGAGATGCAGAGTGACGCGCGTACGGTGCAGATCGTGTTCTGGAGGCAGGGATGAAACGGACGCTGGGTGTGTGCGGATTGCTGCTGGGTGTGGCGGTGTTGGCGGGCGGGCAGATGCCGATGGGCGCGGGCGCGATGGGGCCGATGGCTGGAGCGGGGGCCTCGACTGCAGCCTCGACGGCGTTGCGGCCGCTGCCGGTGGATCCGGTGGTGAAGAAGGCGCTGGAGGGGATTTCGGCGGAGCAGGTGCAGGCCGATCTGGCGAAGCTGGTGAGCTTTGGGACGCGGAGCACGCTCTCGAGCATGGACACGGAGTTGCCGCCGGGACAGGGGATTCTGGCGGCGGCGGATTGGATTACGAGCGAGTTTGAGGCGATGTCGAAGGCGTGCGGCGGGTGCCTGGAGGTGAAGCGGGATGAGTTTGTGCAGCCTACGACGACGGTGGGGTATGGGCGGATTCCGAGGCCGACGAAGCTGGTGAATGTGTATGCGATTCTGCGCGGGACGGGCGGGGACAAAGCGCCATGGGTGCTGGTGACGGGACATTATGATTCGCGGGCGTCGGATGTGATGAATGACAAGCTGACGTCGCCGGGGGCGAATGATGATGGGAGCGGGGTGGCGGTATCGCTGGAGTCGGCAAGGGCGCTGAGCGGGATGGCGAAGGCGGGGGTGAGGTTGACGGGGACGATGGTGTTTGTGGCGGTGGCGGGGGAGGAGCAGGGGCTGTATGGGTCGGCGCACCTGGCCAAGCTGGCGAAGGCGGAGGGGTGGCCGCTGGAGGCGGTGCTGAATGATGACATCGTTGGGGGCGATACGACGCCGGTCGCTCCGGGTGCGGGCGCGACGATGCAGCGGAAGGATGTGGTGCGGGTCTTCAGCGAGAGCGTGCCGTCGAACGCTACGCCGGAAGAGCAGCGGATGATGCTGGGGCTGGGTGCGGAGAATGATTCGCCGTCGCGGGAGTTGGCGCGGCAGATTGTGGAGCTGTCCCCGACATTCTTCGCGACGGGGATGGGCGGGCCGTCGGCAAAGATGGGTGCGATGAAGATGGGCGCGATGAAGATGAAGGGGATGAAGTGTCCGATGATGGAGGGTGGGAAGATGCAGGATGGGATGATGTGCCCGATGATGCCCATGGGCAGGGCGTTTCATCCTGTGATGGAGCTGCGGCGCGACCGGTATCTTCGCGGCGGCGATCACATCAGCTTCAATGCGGAGGGCTTTGCGGCGGTGCGGTTCAGCGAGTGGCGGGAGAACTTCGATCATCAGCACCAGACGCTGCGTGCGGAGAACGGCGTGGAGTATGGCGACCTGCTGAAGTTTGTGGACTTTAAGTATGTGGTGAGGGTGGCGCAGTTGAATGCGCTGACGATGACGTCGCTGGCGTCGGCGCCGAGCGAGCCGCAGAAGGTGCGGATCTTGACTAGCGCGCTGGATAATAACAGTGAGCTGGTGTGGGAGCCGTCGGCGTTTGCACCGCCAGGGACGACGTATGAGGTGGTGTGGCGGGATACGGATGAGAATCGTTGGACGCACAGCCAGAGCGCAGGCGCGGCGACGCATCTGACATTGAATGTGAGTAAGGACAACATGCTGTTTGGTGTGCGGGCGGTGAGTGCGGCGGGTGACCGGTCGCTGCCGGTACCACCGGTGCCAGTGCGAGAGTAGAGCTTGAGCTGAGGGAAGGCGTTCGATGGCATTTCGATCCAACAAC
>JAJXYW010000172.1 GCA_021780415.1 Acidobacteriota bacterium | reverse complement strand
TGCTGGATCTGCACACACAGGCTCTGCGCGCTCATCCGCGCACTGGCCCGCGGCGAATCCGGCACATTGATCGCGTCCACGCCATACCGCGCCAGCAGCGCCGCCCCGGCCAGTTCCTTCGAGCAGTCGAAGCCCTTGGGCGGAACAATCTCCACCATCGTCACAAACTTGCCCTTCGCAATGCACTCGCCGATGTGCGACCGCTCCTGCAGCGGCGGAGGCTCAACCCCAGCCTCGTGGCCAGCCGCGCGCGCAGCATCTGTCACCGCGCCCACACCCACCCCCGCACCCGAAACGCTCACTCGTGCCACTGCCGTCTCGCCCGCATCCTGTGCCTCCATGGCCCGCAACGCACTGCGCATCGCGCGGATGTGCGCCGGCGTCGTTCCACAGCAACCGCCCACCCAGCTCGCACCTGCGCGCACAAACTTCCGCGCAAAACTCCCCATATACTCCGGCGACGTCATATAAATATTCCGCCCCTCCACATTGCGCGGCATTCCCGCATTCGGCATCGCCACAATCGGCAGCGTTGTCACCGCGCGCATCCGTTCCACCGCACTCAGCACCGTCGCCGGCCCAGTGCTGCAGTTGCACCCGACAGCATCCGCGCCAATCGCCGTGATCCGCTGTGCCGCAATCTCGGGGCTGCTGCCGTCCAGGCAGTTCGCCTCCTCGTCCACCGTGAACAGCACCACAACCTTCAACTGCGGAGCCACCTCCCGCGCCGCCAGCACCGCCTGCTCCGCCTCATCCACCGACATCATCGTCTCCAGGATCAGCAGGTCCACCCCTCCCTCAGCCAGCGCCGCAATCTGTTCCGCAAACGACGCCCGCGCCTCCTCCAGGCTCGTCTTGCCCAGCGGCTCCAGCCTCAGCCCTAGCGAACCCACCGCCCCGGCAACATACGCCTGCGTCCCCTGCTTCTCGCGGATAGCTTCCACGCACTGTCGCGCAATCGCCGCGCCCGCTCGGTTGAACTCACCCACCTTCTCCTTCAAGCCAAAGCGTTCCAGCCGGAAGCCGTTCGCGCCAAACGTATTCGTCTCAATGATTTCAGCGCCAGCCTGCAGATACTGCTGATGCACCGAGCGCACCATCTCCGGCTGCGTCACGTTCAATTCGTCGTAGCTGCGGTTGATGAACACACCGCAGCTGTAGAGCATCGTTCCCATGGCGCCGTCGCACAGCACCGTTCCGCCCGCGAAAAGCCTGTCTATTGCAGCCGCCATCAATCTCCTGTCCGGTCAAGTCGTTCGAGTTGCCTAATCTTCAATCGTATAACGCGCCCGGTTCTTCCGCCGCTTCCCCTGCACCCTCACCCAATGCCGGAATGCCGGGTTTGCCCTGTTATACTTGGCGTAGAAATTGCAATCCCCGCGCACCTGGCGGCTGACGTTTGGAGTGGTTCACGTTGAAGATAAGAAGTTTCTCAGCCCTGATTGCGTCGGGCCTCCTTTTGGCCGCGGCCACACTGGCTCTCTCGGGTTGCGGCGTTGTCGTGCTTTATAAGACTCCCCAATACGGCTACTCTGGACGCCCCGTTCCTCCCAGCCAAATGCTCCAGCGCGTCCTCGCGGCCTACACCGCCAACGGCAGTTCCGGCGGACTGGAAATTCTGGACGGCCTGCGCGATCTGCGCGGCAACATCCAGAACACCCAGCAGATCTTCAGCATCTCCGGCTACTCCGAAGCCCAGCCCATCAGCATCATCAACTTCCCCGAGCAGACCACCGGCTACGTCCTCTCCTACACCGATGGCAATCTGACCAACGTCAACTACAGCAAGGAAACCGCCAGTGGAGCGGTGGCCAACTTTGCTGCAGCGCCCCCATCCGCGGCAGCTTCGCCGCTCGGCGTGGCCTTTGCCGGTGCCGCCCAGCAAGCCGGACTGCTCGTGTTTTCCACCGGCGGCACGACCTATGAACTTAATCTTCCCGGCGTCAACAAGGTCATCATGGACCCCGGCTTCAGCGTCGTCCTGGCCATGGTTCAGAACTCGAACACGCTCTATCGCATCGTTCGGCTGCCCCAGGTTGCCAATCCGGCCTTTCCTCCGGGCTATGTCGACTGCGAGCCCCTGCTGCTGCCTCAATACTGTGTCGTCCCCGTCGCAGGTACTTATGATCGCCCCGTCAACGTTGGCTTCTCTCTCGATGGCAGCACGGCCTACGTCCTAAACTCTGGCCCGGAGAACGGCGGAACTGCCTCCAGCGTCACCTTCCTTCAGATGTCGCAGCTCAACATCAACCTCGTCCCCTCCGTCAATCCGTTGAGTTCCGGAGCTCCTTCGCCCCTGGCAACGACGCTGCCTGCCGGAGTGCCCAATCCCCTTCCTATTCCCGGTGGGGCCACGACCTCGATCTCTGACGGATCCTACCTCTATCTGGCCGGCCAGCAACTTCAGACCAGCGGTGCCTACAAAGGCCTCTTCGCCGGAAACCTGACCACGGTCAATCTCACCACCTACGCTGTCAGCGCCCCAATTTCCATCTCCGACGGCACCCACACCAAGATGCTCTTCGCCGATAGCAACACCCTTTGGATCGGCTCCTCAAACTGCTCAAACGGTGTCCGTTTCGCAACCGCCGCCGCAGAGCTTGCCTCCCAGGGCTACACCGACCAGGCCGGCAACTATAACTGCCTCACCCTGACGACCACCGGCACAGCAACCCCACCCGCCACGGTCCTTCCGGCCGTAGTCCAATCCAATAAATCTTCTGTAAAGCCAGTTCCGGTCCCTTACCCGAACACGAACCAGAACCAGTACTACTACGGCAGCCTCACGGGCATCTGCTGGGTGCAGAATTATTACAAGGTCTACACCGCCTACGGTGGCCAGGTTCACGCGTTCTACACCGGAGTCTCCCCGAATCCGCCCACGTTGGGTCAAACGCAGCAGGGCGAGAACGCAACCGGCGGACCTCAGGGAACTGAGATCGACAACATCAACGTGACGGTTCCAGGCACCGTCTTTGACGTCGCCTACATGGACGCCGAGACCAATAGCGCCAACTAAATTCCCATGACCACGCCGCAGGCGTCACATTCGTCCCATGCCGGTCATCTCGACATTCTTGCCATCGCAGCTCACCGAGATGACGTCGAGCAGACCTGCGGTGGCACCCTGCTCGTCCAGCAAGCTCTCGGCTGGCGTACCGGTATCCTCGACCTCACCCGTGGAGAGTCAGGCACCCGTGGCACCGCCGCCGAGCGCTCCGCCGAAGCCGAAGCCGCCGCCCACATCCTCCGCGTCACCCATCGCGAAGCTCTCGACCTCCCCGACGGCAACGTCCAGAACACCCAGGAAAACCGCCTCAAAATCGCAGCCATCCTCCGCCGCCTGCGCCCCCGCGTCGTGATCCTTCCCTACTGGCAGGGCCGCCACCCCGACCACTACACCGCCTCCACCCTTGGCTACGAGGCCTGCTTCGCCGCCGGTCTCTCCCGCCTCGACCTTCCCCCCGAAGTTGGCTCCCCGCACCGCCCCTACAAGATCCTCTACGCCTCCCTCTACGCCGACGTCCGCCCCACCTTCGTCGTCGACATCACCGCCCACATCGAAACCCGCCTGCAATCCCTGCTCGCCTACCGCTCGCAGTACGGATCTCAGCCCGTCGGCACCGGCCTCTTCGTCCCCGAGGAAGACATCCGTGAGCGCACCTTCGCCACTGCCCGTCACTACGGCCTGCTCGCCGGCGTCCGCTACGCCGAACCCTTCATCCAGCGCGAAGTAGCCTGCGTCACCGACCTCATGACGCTCCCCGTCCAAAGCATCTAGCGTCCCACCACAGTCCCCAGCCGCCCCGCCACAAACCCCGCCAGTTCCACCCTGCAATAATCCGGCGCGCGAAAATAAAACTTCCGCTTCCCCTCGATCATCCGCGTCGACACCCCACCCCATCCCTCTGCAAACACCGCCCCCTCCGGCACAATCAGCGCATCCACGCGATCCAGATACCGCAGCGCCGACGGCTTGAAGTCGCCGATCGAAGGGTCCAGCACACTCAGCGACACATCCGGCTGCAGGAACCGCAGCACACTATTCGACTCCACGATCGCGTTCTCCGACCCCGCCAGCAACTCCCGCACCCTCCCCATCGCCTCGCCCAACTCTCCCTGCCGCGTCCGCACCCAGAACGACCGCGCCGCCCCCGCCGCCAGGTACCGTGATGTATCCGTCCCACTCCCCCGGTTGCGTTCCTCGCTGATCGCCATCGCGTGGTCTGCCGTCGCGCAATCGCACGGCTCCCCATTCGCCGAGCACACCCCATGCCCAAACTGCGTAATCTTGATCGCCGTCCACCGCTTCTCCGGCAGCGCCGCAATCAGCCCGGCAACTACGCTGGTCTTGCCGATATTCCGCGTATGTCCACCCACGACAACGATTGCCATATACACCTCACCCACTCACGCTTCATTTCAGACGCCGCACCCGCGCCATCGTCTTCAGATAATCCTTCAGTGGCTCGGCCGGAACGCCCATGAACATCTGCCCCGGTCCCTCCAGGTGCTTGCCCGGAAACACCCCCGAAGCTCCACCCAGGATCACGCCCGGCCCAATATGCACGTGGTCGCCCAGCCCCACCTGCCCGGCCAGCACTGCCCCATCCTCCACCACGCACGACCCCGAGATCCCCACCTGCGACGCCATCAGCACGTTCTTCCCAATGCGGCAGTTGTGCCCAATGTGCACCTGGTCATCGATCTTCGTCCCACGCCCAATCCGCGTCTCCCCCAGCGCCCCGCGGTCGATCGTCGTATTCGCGCCAATCTCCACATCATCCTCAATCACCAGCCGTCCCTGCTGCGGAAACAGCAGATGCTCGCCGGTCTTCGCGTTGCGCACGTAGCCAAAGCCCGTAGCCCCCAGCACCGCCCCGGCCTGCACCACCACCCGGTCACCAATCTCAACCCCGCGCAGAATCACCGCCCCGGCCGCAATCTCCACATCATCGCCCAGCGTCACCTCCGCCTCGACCACCGCCCGCGCCCCAATCTTCACCCGCTCTCCCACCTTCGCCGTCGGGTCAATCACCGCCGACGCATGCACCTCACTGCGCGTCCTCGCCTCCGTCAGTGCCCGCGCGCACACTGCAAACGCATAACGCGGTGCATCCACCACCAGCACCCGCTCGTCCGCCGCCGCCGCGCTTCCGCCCCGAGCCAGAATCAAACCCGCCCCACTAGCGACAGCCGCCGCCAGCGTCTTCTCATCCTCAGCAAACACCACCGCATCCGCCCCCGCACCCTCCACCCCCGACACCCGCGACACCACCGCCGTCGAGCGCGTCGCCACTCCCAACAGCCCCGCAATCTCCGCCGCACTCAGTCTCTTCGCACTCATCGTCCTCGCACTCATCCGTACAGCCTCTCCTCGCCCTCAGGCCGCGTCTTCCAGCGCCGATGCACCCACAGCCACTGCTCAGGATACCGCCGCACATACGCCTCAATCGTCGCCGTAAACAGCGCCGTATTCTCCACAACATCGCGCGCCCCATCCCCCGTGCGCCGCAACTCCAGTTCCTCGCCAAACCGCAGCACGTACTTCCGTTCCGCCGCCTCCCATACCAGAAACCCCGGCAGCACCGCCGCGCCCGAGTGCAGCGCCACCCGCGCCAGCCCCGACGCCGTACAAGCCTCTACCCCGAAAAACGGCACGAACACTCCCTGCGGCGGCGTCATATTCGTGTCCATCAAAATCCCCACCGTCTCTCCCCGTTGCATCGACGTCAGCAGCCCCCGCGCAAAATCATCTTTATGAATCACCCGGTTCCCATGCAGGCAGCGAATCCGATTCACAAACTCATCCACCACCGGATTATCCAGCCGCCGGATCACCAAAGACATCGGATAGCCCATCAGCGAATGATAAAAACTCGACAGCTCCCACGCCCCCAAATGCCCCGTCAGCACGAGCACTCCCTTGCCCTTCGCCCGTGCCGCCAGGTAATGTTCCAGCCCGTCATAGCGAATAAACTTCGACGCCCCCTCCGCCGTATACCCGCGCATCTTGCAGAACTCGCCCATCTGCCATCCCAATGACCGGAAGACCCCGCGCAGAATGGTCTCGCGTTCCGCCGCAGTTTTTTCCGGAAACGCCATCTCCAGATTGCGCAGGCCCACCCCTCGCAACCGCCCCAGCACCCTCCACGCCACCGCGCCGATCCCCGCGCCCACAGCTCTCGCCGCACCTCGCGGCAGCAGGCCCACACCGCCGACCACCATCCGCAGCGCCAGGTTCTCCAGCCGCTCACGCGGGGTCATCTGCCGCCCAACCTGCCGCACTGCCACGTTCTGAGTCGCATTCTCCAACAACTGTCAGTGTACGCAACTTCACCACGCCTTCCCAGCCACCAGCACCACACAAAAAGAAAGGGGACAGCCGAAGCCATCCCCTTTCCCTATGTAGCCTGTTTCTTGTTGCTGTTATCGCTCGCTGGAGCGGCTTAGTTCTGGTTTGCCTTTGCCACCACAAAGTAGCGAGCCACCGTATGCACAAAGCGGCGCGCATTCACAGGGGTCGGCACGCTGCCTTGCAATACCTGACCGAACGGAACGTTCGATCCATATTCGGCCCGCGTGTCATCCTCATTCTGCGACAACACCGTTCCGCTAAGATCGATTCCCGCAAAGAGTCCGCGGGCGCGTGAGTAGGTGAGGAACTCCGCCTTCATCGTCCAATCCGTATCTGCCGCAGCGTTCCGTCCAACCGGACCAGCCGCCGCCGATGCGTCAGCACCCAGCTTGAACTTATTCTTCAGCATGTTTTGCAGCCCATCCTGATTCATCGCCACCAGGATCAGATCCGTCGACTGGCCTCCGATCTGCCAGCCGAAGCTGCCACCCGCAAGCTGCACAAACACCGGAGCACTCCATCCACGCGGCGTCCGGCAGGTCGCTACACCCTGCCCATATTGCCCTCCAAAGATGAACGCGGCCTTCTTGTACGCTGGAACCACCACCAGGCAGTGCGCGCCCGCCAAAATCGACTGCGGAATCGACTTGTCCGGTACCGACATGACCTCATCGATCACAGACGTCGCCGATGCCAACCGATCATTCAGCTTGCTATTACCCTGCGCCTGAGCTGAGACGACACCCACACACATCGCCACGCCGCAGAGAACTCCAATAAACTTTTTCATGTAGAACCTTTCGTACAAAACTGATTTGCGATAACAGACGCTTAGCACTCGTCTACATACACTCTGATGGACGCTACCAAACTTAGGTTGCACCCCGCAAAAAAAGTGGGTTGCGAAAGTGCGCTGTCTCCAGCTGCCTCTCGCAACCCTATTCTCCCAGGTTTGTACTGTTCTCACTATGCACTATTACGTCCGGAGGTTACAAGAGTACCTATGAATGTAGACCTTAGATTATTACCAAGGATGTAATCCCTGGATTTCCCCACAAAAAATCTACTTTCGCTCAAATCCTGGTAACTTACTCGCCATCCCCCACCCGCTCTTCCATCGCTCGCAGTGTCAACTCCACCCGGTTCTTTGCCCGGGTCTTGCGCAGCATCCTGCCCAGATGGGCCTTCACCGTCGCCTGCTCAATCCCCATCGCTGCCGCAATCTCCCGGTTCGACCGCCCGCTCATCAGCAGGTGCAGCACCTCCCGCTCCCGTCCGGTCACCATCTCCTCCACGAACTCGGTCTTCACTGCCGTTGGCGCAGGCCCGTCCGCCACCGCTGTTCCCGCCTCCACCAACCTCGCCAGCACCTTCCGCGGAGCCCAGATCGACCCATCCAGCACAATTTCCACCGCCATGCTGATCTCGCTCACTCCAGCACTCCGCAATAGAAATCCCTTGGCCCCTGCTCCAATCACCGCCTGAATCTGATCCGGCGTCAACGGCTCTCCCATCACCACCGGCTTCAACGCAGGCCGCTCTCGCCGCAGCCGCATAATCGTCTGCAGAATCGTCTCCAGCGACTCCTGCATGTCCAGCAGCACCAGATCCAGCCCCTCGGCGGCGAACACCGCCTCCAGTTTCAGCGCAGCGGCTTCCACCCCGGCCGTCTCCTCCAGAATCGCCACCAACCCCATCGAGCGCAGCGAGTCCGCCGCCACTACACCGATATGCGCCTTGACCTCATTCGTCACGAACTGCGACTCTCATTACGCCAGCGGCGGTCTCTCTAAGCCTGTCCAGCAATGGTCGGAATACTCACCTTACGTCTCTACTTACCCGGCAACGCTCTACAACTTCGGCAACACAATTCCCTGCTGCTTCTGATACTTGCCCTTGCGGTCTCCATAGCTTACCTCGCAGACCTCATCGCTCTGGAAGAAAAGAATCTGGCACAACCCTTCATTCGCATAAATACGCGCCGGCAGCGGCGTCGTGTTCGAAATCTCGAGCGTCACAAACCCCTCCCACTCCGGCTCAAACGGCGTCACATTCACAATAATCCCGCAGCGCGCATACGTACTCTTGCCCACGCAGATTGTCAGCACATCGCGCGGAATCCTGAAATACTCCACCGACCGCGCCAGCGCAAAACTATTCGGCGGAACAATCACGCTATCGGCTTCCACCGACACAAAGGACCGCTCATCAAAATTCTTCGGATCGATGATCGCACTGTTCACATTCGTAAAAATCTTGAACTCATTCGACACCCGCAGGTCATAGCCATACGACGAGAGCCCATACGAGATCACGCCACTGCTGACCTGCTTCTCGCTGAACGGCTCAATCATCTTGTTCTCAACTGCCTGCTTCCGAATCCACTTATCGCTCTTGATCGACATCCCATTTCCATGGCCACGGCTCATCTCCGCCGCGCACATCCCTTTCGCTTGGATATAGCGTCAATCCAGCCTACCGCAAACTATGGTCGGCTCTACACCCAACCTTCAGATTTCATGTCTCTTCCTGAGGAAAAATTGACAACCCCAAAGCCCCTTTCTACCATCCCAGTGTAGGCTGGAAACAGTCAAAGATTCCCCACCCACGTGGGATTGAGTACAGGAAGGCGACCTCCATTGATCAAGCAGGACCTAATCCAGCGGGTAGTTGAGCGCACAGGCCTTCCACGGACCAAGGCAGAGTCCGCCGTGGACGCTATCTTCGAGGCCATGAAGGGGGCCCTCGGCGACAGTGACCGTATCGAGCTCCGTGGCTTCGGCGTCTTCACCGTCAAGCCCCGCAAAACCGGCGTCGGGCGCAACCCCCGCACCGGCACCGAGGTCACCATTGCCCCCGGCAAGGCCGTCCGCTTCAAGCCCGGCAAAGACCTTCAGGCTCTCAACTAACCACTTACATCAGGTGTATCGGGTCGACGTCCACCACCACCGACCGCCGCGGGATCTCCTCGCGCTCCACCACCCCCAGCAGCTCCCGCAGTGCTGCTCCCAGCACATCGCGGCGGTCTGCCTTCAGCACCAGGTGGTACCGGTAGATCCGCTTCAGCCGCGAGTTCGGCGCCGCCGCCGGCCCCAGCACCCGCACGCCGTCCATCTTTCGCTGCTGCAGCCACCGCCCCAGCCGCGCCGACCAGTCCAGCACCTCCTCCAGCTTTTCACTCTGCACAATCACATTCGCCAGCACACTGAACGGCGGATACCGCATCGCACGTCGAAAATATAGCTCCCGCGCCGCGAACCCCGTGTAATCGTGCCCCCGCGCATACTTGTTCACGTAATGATCCGGCTGATACGTCTGCACCAGCACCTTCCCCGGCAGCTCCCCGCGCCCGGCGCGTCCACTCACCTGCGTCAGTAGCTGAAACACCCGCTCTGCCGCGCGAAAGTCCGGCAGCCCCAGCGCAAAGTCCGCGCCCACCACCCCCACCAGCGTCACCCCATGAATATCGTGCCCCTTGGCGATCATCTGCGTGCCCACCAGCAGGTTGATCTCGCCCGTCTGCAACTGCCCCAGCAGCCGCTCCATATCGCCCCGCGAGCGCACCGTGTCGCGGTCCATCCGCCCAATCCGCGCCCCCGGAAACAGCTCCTGCAACCGTTCTTCCCCCTGCTGCGACCCCGCGCCCATGTAGTACAGATGTTCGCTCCCGCACTTCTCACAGGCCTTCGGAACCCCTCGCCGAAACCCGCAATAATGGCACTCCAGCCGCTGCCCCACACGCGCCTGCCCATTCAAACTCTGCTCGTCCCCGCCCTTGTGATACGTCAGCGAGATCGCGCAATTCTCACACTGGATCTTCTCTCCGCAGCTTCTGCACATCACCACAAAGCTGTATCCGCGCCGGTTAATCAGGATCACCACCTGCTCGCCGCGGTCGATCGTCGCCTGCGTCTCCTCGATCAGCCGCCGCGAAAACAGTTGTTCTTTCCCCGTCTCGCGAAACTCCACCCGCATATCAATCGACTCGACCATCGGCAGCGGCCGCGCCTCCACCCGTTCCCGAATCTCCACCCGCGCATACCGCCCCCGCTCCGCATTCTGCCAGCTCTCCAACGACGGCGTAGCCGACCCCAGCACCACCGTACACCCCAGCAACTTCCCCCGCATCACGGCCACATCGCGCCCATGATAGCGTGGCGTCTCCTCCTGCTTATAGCTCCCATCGTGCTCCTCATCCACCACAATCAGCCGCAGGTTCGGCAGCGGCGCAAACACCGCCGACCGCGTCCCAATCACCACCCGCGCCTCGCCCCTCCGAATCCTATGCCACTGCTCCGCCCGCTCATCCGGCGTCAACTGCGAGTGCAGCAGCGCCACCTCGCCCCCAAACGCCGCCACCATCTGCGCCGCCGTCCCCGGCGTCAACCCAATCTCCGGCACCAGCAGCAGCGCCGCTCCGCCCGCATCCAGCACCCGCCGCATCGCCGCCACATACACTGCCGTCTTGCCCGATCCCGTCACGCCATACAGCAGGTGCGGCCGAAATCCTCCCTTGTCCATCGCCGCCACAATCGTCCCCAGCGCCTCCGTCTGCGCCTCATTCAACACATGTTCATGCGCAAACTTCTTTCCCTCCTGCTGCAACCCGGTCACATGAAACGCCTGCGCCGTCTCCTCCAGCCGCACCAGCCCCCGCCGCACCAGCGTCCCCAGCGTCGAATCCGGAACTCCCCGCGCCCCCATCCGTCCGCGCAGCTCCCGCACCAACTCCCGCCCCCCACACCCCGCCAACTCCGCCATCACCGCCAGCTGATTCTCATTCAACCGCGGCAGCCGCTTCCCCGCCGCCATGTCAGCACTCTCTACACTCTTCCCTCTATCCTCTACACCCTGCTCTTCCAGCACCGCCATCATCTCCACCCGCCGCGCATCCCTCACCTCGGCCAGCGGCTCCCGCACCAGCCACTTCTTCCGCGCCATCGCATCCAGCAGCGCCTTATTCGCTCCCGTCGCCGCACGGATCGTAGCCGGCTTCCCAGCCTCTCCACTCTCCAGATAATTCAGCACCGCATACTCGCGATTCTGGTCCTCCACGCTCAGCCTGGATCGGCCGCCAGCCCTCCGCGACGACCCCTTCTGTGCGGCCTCATACAGCACCCTCCGCCCCTGTTCTGCAATCCGATACACCCACTGCCGCCTTACCTCTGCCGTCAGCGGCATCATCCCCCGCAGCACCTCGCCCAGCGGAGCGCAGTAGTACCTCGCCACCCACTTCCCCAGCTCCATCAAATCGCCCGACAGCAGCGCCACATCATCCATCACCTGCTGAACGCGCTTCACCTCCACCTCATCACCCGGCGAAACATCATGCAGCCCGACCACCACCCCCACCAGCCGCTGCCCCCCGAACGGCACCACCACCCGCGCCCCCACCTCCGCCTCAAGCTCTCCGAGCTCGTACGTAAAGGCCAGGTCCAACGGCACTGGCAGCGCGACATCGCAATACACACTCACCACTCCAGCTTAGCTGGCTGGCGCCTGTGGCAATTGGCGCCGCAACACTTTCAACTCCTTCGCCGCCGCCTTCTTATCCTCGATCAACCCCGCAACCCTCCCCGCCAGATCCGCCGCCCCCACACTCAGCATCCCCCCCAACTCCCGCAGCCGGGCATAGTCCCTGCCCGCCGCCCTCACCGCCCGCACCCCGCAGCAGAACTCCACCCTCCACCCCTGCCGCACCTTCTCCACCCGCCGCACCAGCAGCCCGCCAATCGCCCCCGTAGACCCCACATGCGTCCCGCCACAAGCATTGAACTCCACCCCCTCCATCTCCACAATCCTCATCGCCCCACTCCGCTCCGGCAGCTTCCGCAACTCGCCCCGCTCCAACATCCCCTCAGCCTCTTCACGCGAAGCCCACATCGACCGCACCACGCGGTCCTCATAGATCAACCGATTCGCCGCAGCCTCCACCAGCCGCAACTCCTCTTCACTCACCCTCTCCACCGCCAAATCGATCGTCGCCGCCTCCGCTCCCAGATGAAACGAAACCGTCCGCGCACCCATCTCCTTCAAAAACATCGCGGACAGCAAATGCTGCCCCGTATGCTGCTGCGTATGGTCCATCCGCCGTTCAGCATCCACCTTCCCCACAATCTCCGTCCCCTGCGGCAGCGGCTTGCGCACGTAGTGCCACACCTCGCCCGCCTCATCCTCCACCACCCGCTCCACCACGACCTCCAGCACCGCCCCACTCCGCGCCGTCGCCACCAGCGTCCCCGTGTCCCAGGGCTGTCCCCCTCCCTCCGGATAGAACCCCGTCCGATCCAGCGCCACCTGCCACACCTGTTCTTTCTGTCCACCCTCGCCCACCGCAGTCGAGTCCAGCCGCACGTCCGTCACCACCGCCCGAAACTCAAGCGCCTCCGCGTCCCCGTCGTAGTACAGCCGCTCCGCCACCGCTCCTGCCACTACCGCACCTCCCCAACACCCGACAAAAACGCCTCCACCTCGCGCCGGCTCCCAATCACCAGCGGCGTCCGCTCATGAATCCCCTCTGCCCTTACCTCCAGAATCCGCATTGTCCCATCGATCGCCGCACCGCCCGCCTGCTCCATCACCATCGCCATCGGATAAGCCTCATACAGCAATCTCAGCTTGCCTCGCGGCGCCTTCTCCGTCGGAGGATACAAAAACACGCCCCCCTTCAGCAGCGTGCGATGAAAGTCCGCCACCATGCTGCCAATGTACCGCGCGCTATAGTCCCTCCCGCCCAATTCCCCTCGCCCCAGCATCTGTAAATACTCGCGATACGCCGCCGGCCAACTCCCTGCATTGGCCTCATTCGCGGAGTAGTACGGCCCCTGTTCCGGCACCTTCATCCCATCCGCCGTCAACACAAACCGTTCCTCCTCGTCCAGCGTAAACGCCGCCACACCGTCACCTAACGTCAAGACCATCACCGCCGACGGCCCATACAGCACATACCCCGCCGCCACCTGCTCCGTCC
The DNA here is from genome assembly GCA_021780415.1 of Acidobacteriota bacterium. The sequence continues at coordinate 6,772 of JAJXYW010000172.1, read as the reverse complement.
CCGCCCGCAGCACCGACCCCACCACATCCTCACCCTCCAGCCGCACCACGCTGAAGATCGTCCCCACATTCACGTTCACATCAATGTTCGACGACCCATCCAGCGGATCGAACACCACCACAAACCTCGCCCCGTGCTTCCCATCTCCCTCCGCGCGCGGAAACACCACCGGCCCCTCATCCTCCTCGCTCACAATCGCGCTCACCCACGGCACCGCACCCAGCAACCGCGTCAGCAACTCATTCGCAAACACATCCAGCTTCTGCTGCTGCTCTCCCTGCACATTCACAGCACCCACAGCCCCATAAACATCATTCAATCCGGCCAGCCGAATCTTCCGCTCAATCAGCCGCGCAGCTCCCGCAATCGCGCCAATCACCTCTGCCACATGCGCACCCGCGCGCCGCGCCGCATACGCCTCCACCGTCACCAATTCCCTCATCATCGTTTGTGTCATCGTCTCCCTTGCTTCCACCTGCCTCTACCAGCCTACAATCTCACCCGGCTCCCGCGCCGCCAATTCCTCACCACCACCAACATCCTCTACCAAAAGCAAAGGCCGCAATCCCCCGCGGCCTCCACTCTTGCCATTGCCCTTGCCTGTGCACTTTTGCCTGTCATTCCAAGCGCAGCGATGAATCTGCTTCTCGCTCGCGCAGCAAGCCCCCGTTCCTACTTCGGCATCACCATCAACTCAAGCCCACTCGCCGCGCCGGCCTCATGAAACACCGTCTCCGTAGCTTTCTTGAAGTCCTCCGGCCTGGCCTTCGCAATGTCCATAAACACCTGCGGATTCCGATCCGTCAGCGGAAACCACGAGCTCTGCACCTGCACCATGATCCGATGCCCCTTCAGAAACGTGTGGTTCACATCCTGCATGCTGAAATCCACCTCGGTCATCTTGTCCGGCACCAGCGGCTCCGGCTTCGCCAGCGAGTTCCGGAACTTCGCCCGGAACGGCTCGCCGCGCACCAGCATCTCATACCCTCCCATCATCACCGGAGGCACGCCCATCACATGCTTCCCCTCGTTCTCCGCATCCACTGCATTCTCCGGAAACACATCAATCAGCTTCACATCGAAGTCCGAGTCCGTGCCCGTCGACGCAATCTTCAGCTTCGGCCTGATCGGCCCCACCACCGTCACATCCTCGGTCAGAGGTTCGGTCTCATACACCAGCACATCCGGCCGTGTCGCCGCGAACCGCTGGTCATCATCCATGTACCGCTGCGGCGGTTCGGCCTCCGTCACATACCCCACATACGGCACCGGGTGCGCAGGGTCGCTCACATAGCTGTCCTCACTATCCTTCGCCGTAGGCGCCGTCCATCCCAGCCCACCATCCGGTTCGAAATAAATCATCTTCGTCTCCGCCTGCTTCGGAGGCCACGCGTCATACTTCTTCCACACATCGCTCCCCGTCTCAAACGTGTACGCCTTCGGTAGCGGCGTCCACGCAGCGTCCTTCAAATAATGCGCGAAGAACGGAGCCTCCATCGTCTTCCGGAAAAACTCCGCCGTGTCCGATCCAAAATTAATATCCCCCAGCGACGCGCCCGTCCCCCGCGACCATCCCCCATGCACCCACGGCCCTTCCACCAGCGTATCCGCCGCGGCCTCCGGGCTCTCCTTCGCAACCGCATGGAACAGCTTCACCGGCCCCGCCAGATCTTCCGCGTCGAACCATCCCCCCACCGTCATCACCGCCGCCTTCACGCCGAACATATGCTGCTCCATGTTCCGCGCCACCCAGTAGCTGTCATACGTGTCATGGATCGTCTGGTCGTGATACAGCGGATTCGTCCCACCCGCCGGCGAATCCAGGTTCGCCAGCGTCCCCATCTTCAGGTAGTACGCATACGCATCCTTCGTGAAAAATTCAAAATTATTCTTCGGCTCCACCTTCAGCGGATTCTTCTGCGGCGCAAAGAACGGCGCGTAGAACGAGTGGTTCGCCGCCAGCATGAACGCCCCGCCGTGATAGCTGTCATCGCCATCGAACAAATTCATCATCGGCGCCTGCGGACTCGCCGCCTTGATCGCCGGATGTCCATCGATAATGCTCGCCGCCGTATAGAACCCTGGATAGCTGATCCCCTCAATCCCCACCTTGCCGTTATTCCCCTTCACATTCTTCAGCAGCCACTCCACCGTGTCATACGTGTCGGTCGATTCATCAATCCCCTTACCATCCCTCGGCGGAGTCATCTCCACCCAACTACCCTCGCTCTCCCACCGCCCCCGCACATCCTGGCACACCAGAATGTATCCACTCTCCAGCATGTCCATATTGCCCGTAACGCGCGGCGCCACTACATCGTTGTCATAGCTCCCGCAGCTATACGGCGTCCGCGTCATCAAAAACGGATACGGCCCCTTGTCCGCAAACTCCCCCGCAATCGGCGTATACACCTGCGTATAAAGCTTCACCCCATCCCGCATCGCAATCCGGTACTCATGCTTCGCATAGTGCGTCTTGAAGAACGCCTTCATCTCTTCCATCCGCTGCTGGATGGAACTCGGTGCAGTCGCCGGAGCCGCAACCTTCGTCTGTGCTCCACCCGCTACAGCCAACGCCACCATCACACCCCACCCCATCAATGCTCTTGCAGCCACACGCATGCACTCGCTCCTGTCTTCGGAAGTCAATCTACGGACTTTTCGGATTGTACTCGCTCCACCCCGCGCCCTTATGCGATACTCCCACCATGCGTTGTCTCAAGCCCATCCCGCCTCCGGCGACATGCCAGCGCACCTCCCTCCCCAACAACCTGTTCTGTCTTTCCTTGCTATTACTTGCCGCGATCTCTGCGCCTCCACTCCATGCGCAAGAGCCACCTACTCCACCTCCGACAAGCTCCGCCTACGTCCTTCGCCTCGACTCTCGCATTGCTCAGGTCCCGACGCTATTCTTCAGCCGAGACCACCGCCCCTTGCCTCCCCTCGACCCGCAGCACATCAACATCTCCCTCGACGGCGGAAAGCGCTTCCATCCCAGCCACATTCGCCCTGAGGGGGACGATCCCATCACCCTTGCCATCCTTCTCGATCTCAGCAGTACCCAATCCAGTCTGATTCCGGCCCTTAGCAAAAATTTTTCAGCGTGGGTCACCTCTTCGCTCAAGCCGCAGGATCACGTCTCTATCTATGCTCTCGACTGCGCCATCTTCCAAACCGACAACTACCAGGCATCCTCTCCCGAGATTCTCCAGCACGACCTCGATGCGGCCATCAACTCTCCTCTCCCTCACGGCAAAAAGGGCCGCCCCGCCTGCGGCAACTCCAAACGTCTGCGTGATTCCATCAGCACCATCATGGGTCAACTCTCCCATCTCCCCGGTCGCCGCGTCCTGCTCGTCATGACCGATGGATATGACGGCGGCAGCCTTCGCTCCTGGGACGATCTCAAGAACGATGCCGCGAATTGCGACGTGAGCGTCTTCTCTTTCACGGCGACCAACGATTGGCATCCCTCACCTCTGTCTTCCTTCGTCCAGCACACAGGAGGCCTCAGCTATCGAATCGCTCCGGACGTCCTCTCGAAAGTCCTCCCTTCATTCATAAGTCAACTTCGAGGACGCACCATCCTCGAGTTCCCCCTGTCCACCAACTTCTCCGGTCATCACATCATCGACGTCACCCTGGATCATAGCGACGCCATAACTCTCCCCTCAGGCTTCGCGATCCTCCCCATCTCCGATCCCACACTCCCCGCCGGAGCCCCCATTCCGACCCAGCCATGAACTCCAATCCTCAATAAGCGCACGACCTCCTAAATACCGAGCCTAACGCTCTCCACCTCCTGCCCTTTCCCTGCCAGCCGCATCACCAGCCGCTCCAGCACCAGTTTCTTATCCACCGGCCCCGACCGCAGCTCCAGATCCGCCTTCGCAATCAGCCTCAACCCCCGCGTCAACTCCCCTCGGTCCCGATACCGCCGCGCCTGCGCAATCAACGCATCCGCCGCAAACGGAGCCACGCGAAATCCCGGCCACAATACCTGCCACATCGCCCTCTGGTCCTTCACCTGTTTCTCGTTCAGCACCAGCATCTGCCGAAACGTCTTCGCCAGCGAAAACACATGCCCAATCGCCGCATCCTCCCCGCCCTCCGACGCATTCAGCAGCCCCGCCAGCAGCCCCAGCGCCCGCGGCGCGTCCTTCAAGCTGATCGCATCTGTCAGCTCATACAAACTCCGCTGCTTCGCCGCCGACACCATCGTCTCAACATCCCCCACCTCCACCACAGCCTTACCCACGCCGCCCGCATACAGCAGCAGCTTTTCCAACTCACTCGCCACCAGCATCATCTCCGCGCCCCCGCCCGACCCCAGCGCATCCACCAACTCCCTTGCCGCGTCTTCACCGAAATCAACGCCCCGCGCCTGCGCCTCACGCCGCACCCAGCGCACCGCATCTTCCTCGCTCACCCGCTGCAACTCCACCACCCCGCACACATCGCCCAGCGTCTCGCGAATCTTTTCCGCCCGCTCCTTATCCGTCATATCCATCTTGCGCAGGTCCTGCGGCAGCGCAATGTAGTCCACCAAAAACACCACCAGCGCCTGCGGATTCGGCCGCCGAAAATATTCATCAATCGCCTTGAACTCTTCCTTCTTCTGCCCGCGCCCATACAGCGTCTTCACATTGCGCAGAAACAGCACCTGGAACGGAGCCATCAACGACGGCGTCTGCGCCAAATCCAGCGCCTCAAAGATCGACGTCTGTCCCAAATCCAAATCATGCAGACAAAAATCTTTCATCTCCGCCGGCACCAGCGCCCGCACCACGCCCTTGCGGCACATCTCCATCAGAAACGCATCATCGCCCAGCAGCACATATCCCGCTCGCCGGCCGTCCCCACTCACCTCAGCCAGAAATCTTTCCACGCCCGCAAAGCTCTTCAACGCATCCCGTCCGCTCATCGAAACGACTCCATCATGTCACTCACCAGCGCCTCCGCAAAGTCATGTCCCATCCGCCGCACCGCCGCTCCATCTTCCTGCACAAACCCGCTCAAATCCTGCGTCGACTGGTACTGCTCCTTCCACGCAAACGCATCGTTCGCATACAGCACCGCCCCATCATGCGCCACCAGTTGCACACTCGCCGTCACGCTCACCAGATAGCTTGACGTCTGCCCGCTCGACGAGTCATACGTCAGTGGCGCCACCGTCTCCGTCACAATCGTTCCCTTCAGCACCGCATCCGCATTGCTGCCATCACCACTCGTCACCACCCTGTAGCTCGTGCGCGTATTCATCTCCCGCACCACGGCCTGGGTAAACGCAACCTCCGTGTTATACCCCTCCACCTTCGACACAAAGATCGGCACCGCCAGTGTCCGCACACTCGCCGGAATATGCGACGCCGCGCCCACCTGGTGATATCCGCACCCCGCGAGCAGCAACAGCAATCCGAGACTCAGAACACGCATGGTTCCGATCATAAACGCTCCCCCTCCGCAATGCTTTCGCACGCACTGCTTCTCACCCGCAGCCTCCCCTCGCAGGTGTAGTATCCTCACGACGATGAACAAACCACCCACAGCTCATGCAGCGCGCGCCGTCCTCATCGCCCTCGCTCTCTGTCTCGCCCCCAGTGCATCTCCCCTCATCCACGCACAAGCCAACACCTCCGCTATCTCCCCATCCGACCGCCAGCAACTACTCGCAGCCCGCGAATCCGTCTGGCGCTGCTGGTACAGCGATGATGCCAGAACACTCCGCGAACTCGTCCCGCCCAATGTCATCGCCATCAATCCCGGCGACCCCAACTGGCAATCGCGCGACCAGTTCATCGCCTCCGCACAGGACTTTGCCAACCACCACGGCCGCCTCCTCTCTCTCGAATTTCCAAAAACCGAAATTCAACAGTTCGGCGACACCGCCATCCTCTTCTCGCTCTACACCGTTAACTTCGAGTTCGACGGCAAGCCTCAGACCCTCAGCGGACGCACCAGCGAGATCTTCCACCGCGAGCACGGAGTCTGGATCAACACCTCCTGGCACATCGACTCCGGCAAATAGCCTCGCCCCGATCCTTCGCTCCTACGGCACCGTCTTCTCGCCCACGTAATACAAATCATGCGGCACCGCCAGCGTATCCGGATCGCCGGTCCACGGCATCGTCTTCCACTCCGTCGTCACCGGCGTCACCAGCGTCAAATGATCGCGCTCGCCCATCTTGATCGGCATCGCAAACCCTGCCTCCTCAGCGCACCACTTGTACGCCACCGTCCCCTTCGCCCGATCAAACTTCAACTCCAGCACCGGTATCGCCGCATGCCGCAGATACTCATCGAAGAACGTCGTCAAATCCATCCCCGTCCTTTTGTTCCACCACGCAATCACATCCTCCGTCATGATGTTCTGATACTTGAACTGCTGATAGAAGTCGTGAATATCCACAAACCACTTCGCATCATCATCGATCACGCTGCGCAGCGTATTGATCATCAACGCGCCCTTGAAATACTGGTCCTCCGTAGGCTCCGCGTTCGTCCCGCGCGCCGTCATAATCGCCTGCCGATTACGCACCTTCGGCGTCAGCCCATTCAGATACTTGATCCCATCCGCCTTCCCCCACTGGAACTCCACATACAGCGACTCCAAATACGTCGTCCACCCCTCATGGATCCACATGTCCGACCGATCCGCCGCCGTCACCGCATTCCCAAACCACTCATGCCCGCTCTCATGGATGATGATGAAGTCGAACTTCGGCGAGATCCCCACGCCCGTCCAGTCGCGCCCATAGTACCCATTCTCAAA
>JAJXYW010000115.1 GCA_021780415.1 Acidobacteriota bacterium | reverse complement strand
TCCTCGTTCTCGGTGGGTCCGGTCAGGTCGCGGCGGCGCTCGGTGTTCTCGATGCCGACGAGGATAAACGGGCGCATCGTCCCGTTTCCGACCAACACCTGCACGAGCCCCGCCACGTGCAGGAAGTCTTCGCCGATGCCTCCATCGGGCATGTAGAGAACGGGCAGGCGCAGCGACCGTGAGTCAACGTAGCAGGGCGGCAAGTAGACGTTGATGCGCCGCGTCTCGCCCAGGATCTTCGAATCGATGGTGAACGTCTCGCCGATGACCAACGGAGCCGCCTTCTGTTGGGCTCCCTCGGCCAGGCCGCGCGTCGATATCACCAACAGCGCCACGAGTGAACAAAAGAGGATGCGAGAGTAGGTCATGCACGTGACTCCTCGATCAAGCAGGCCGCGCAACCCCGGCCATGATGAACAGTATCTCTATTCCCGCAATCCTGCCCTCTGCCGCTTCACCAAGATCAGCACCCTGCATTCTGATCCACCACGGAGGACACGGAGAGCACGGAGAAAGGAGCGAGGGAAGGCACGAATTGTGTCATTGCAGGATCTGACCATGGCCACTCGCGATCAGAGGATCGGGTAGCCCCGCTCGCCATAGGGAAAGCCGACGAGCTCCGTGGTCGCCGCGTCGTTCCCCACGAAGTACGCGCGGACCTCGGCGATGCGGGCCTCTCGCATCACATACCACTCGGAGCCGCGCGTGAGAATGCGCCCCTTCGTCTGCCTCGGCGTCCAGATACAGCTCCATTCGCTGACGACCTCGTCACTCTGAGCGACGATGCGATCAATCGACCAGACCGGGTCGAGAACCGCCTTGTACTTGCGCCAATAGTTGGCCAGGTGCTCGGCGCCCCGAATCGGAGGGAACTTCGAGTCGAGGAAGTAGTGGATGACGTCCTCGGTGAGCGTGCTGAGCAGAACGGTCAAGTCGCCGGAGTTGCAGCCGTCGAAGTACCTTCTCACCACCGCCACATTCCGCCTCTCCACGTCGGTCACGTCACGTCCTCCTCATGCGACTCGTCCTCAGACGTCCAACGCTCGCGTTCAGCGGCCGGATAATCGCGCCAAACCTTGCACAGCGTCTAGCGAACCTGTGACCGCGAGGCCCGGTCCGCTGCAACGCGTTGTTAGGCCACTCTATTATGCCGGTGAACCAAAGCCCGACGCTACCAAGAACCTGCGAAGCGATTCTTTCGTAAGGCCACGATTAAGTAAGCATTTTATTGCCCGCCGAAGATACTGTCGAAGCGTTAGTACATCTTCGTCGGTGATCTGATTGCTCTTTCCTGAATGAACGAGACTAGAACGCTTATCGTAAAGGGTGCCCATAGCTTTGAATATTCCCCAAGATTCTTCGGTGGTGTGGCCGAGCAGGGTTGCCAGGCCCCTTGAAATGCGATAACGCAATTCATCATGACCGTCGTTAAAGAGAATTTCGGCAGCGATCATGAGATTTATGTAGTTCATTGCAGATGAATGATGCTCATAGGACTGCGAAAAGTAATCGAATGCAAGGTTAATGTAATCTTCCTTAAAGGGCAACACATTGACGGCGAAGAAGTCTTGAAAAGCGGGAATATCAGCTTGGTTAAACGGAAATGGTAGCACTGCAGGCCAATGAGAAGTGGCTATTACCCCTTCTGGTTCGATTAACCGACCCTTCTTCGAATAGAAGTAAGTTGCAGGAGAAAAGACATGCCCCTCTGAATAGAGGCGAAGCATCTTCAGCACCCTCTCAAGTCCGCTGTGGGCGCTTTCCGATGCATTAAGTCGCTGCATCCAGGCACTTACGAGGTCGGGAGAATCGGGTAAAATGTCATTCGTCAAATATTGACCCTGAATTACGTAGACGTGTTTGGGATCACCTTCTTCTTCGCAATATCCTGTAATGCCCCTGACTACGGCTAACGCTTCGTCATCCAGCCTTTTTAGCAGACGCTTGAGGTAGGGGAATGAGAGCCGCTGCATTGTAAAGTCATCTACCAGCCTGGAAGACACTATGTCACTCTCTAGATTACACAAGGGAGCCAGTAGCCGAATTACGGACATTTGACACCTCATAGTGGCCTAGTCGCCGTTCAGCCGCTGGCGCGAGACTGCCCGGCCCGCAGGGCCGGAATGCAGGCGAGTGCCAGTCGACTGCAACGGCATGTTAGGTTGCGGCCTCATCGTCGAAGCGATCCACCAGTTCCTGGAGCAGTCGGAGGCGATCCGGCGTGACAGCATCCTGGGCGCTGAGTTGACCGTGAACCAGAGCGTTGCGAACGGTACGGAGTTTCCCAAGCGCTCGCCTCTCCTCCGGGGAGAGGAGATCTCGCAAAACGTCTGCCGAGCGCAGAACCGGGCGTGGCTGAGTTGCCGGAAGCGTGTGCAGCGAAGCCATGGAGTCCATGTTCTGCTCGAGACGTATCCAGAGGTCCAGGAACCTACCCAGTTTTCGGGAGGAGACGTCGCCGGGCACAGGCAATTCAACCCCAAAAAGGTTCTTGAACAGCAGCTTCGCGAGTTCGACGTAGACCTGTACGGTGTCGGCCGCGACAGTCAGGCCGTTTCCGTGATGGTAGAGCTGATTGCGCAGCTGGTGATGCCACTCGATGACTCCGAGATCCACGCCGTGCAGTTGGTCGCTGGCGTGACGTTCGAGACAGTCCAGCAGGCCAGGAAAGGTCTCAGCCAACTCCTGCAGTTCCTTGCGTGGAACCTTGACGCCGGTGATCCGCTTCGGCAGACCGAGGAACGTCCTGACGGTCAGTTCAACTGCGTTGTCCGCCAGGATCATGGCCAAACGCCGGCCGGAATCGCTATCCTCCTCGATCAACCGAGTGGCGTAGACGAGGATCTCAGCAGGCCCGGCGACCCACGGAGCTTCGGCATTCATCTGACGGCTACCTCCGTCAACCTAACGCGTATTATGCGTCTTGCGACGGCAAGTACGACAGGGTGGTGTCGTATAACACCTCTTCATGGGAACCCCTGCTATCCACGAAGTCCTTGTAGCACCAACCCACGGGCGCGTCCAGAGGCTGGAGTGCGGTTGGTTATGCGACATGGCCTTGTCGCGTAGCACGGCCTTCGCTGAATGAGGCATCGCGCTCTGGAGAGCGCTCCTACACGGGCAAGGGGGTGAAGGGGTAAAGGGGTGAACATGGCTGTCCAAAACAGTTTCGGCACCCACTTGATGGGTTTGCCTTCCGGAGCGAAGCGGAGGAAGACGCGTTCCGGCTTCGTCGCGCGAGGGCGCGCTCCCCGAGGAGGGGCTCAGCCGCCCCTCCTCGGCGCTCCCCTGGCGTGCGCCAGGCTCGCTGCTCTTCCCTGCCCTTGCGAAAGCAGCCCTGCGAGCGGGGAAACCTCCCCGTTTCCCCGCACCCCTTCGACTGGCGCCGTGCCCCTCGCTTTTCGCTGCAAGCGAAAAGCGGCGTCCCGGCGCCGATGGGCCTCATGCGAGAAAGACGAGGCGGCCGCACCGCAAGCGTACTCCCTGTACGCTGAGGATGCGGACGCCGAAGGCTGACGAAGCAGGAGGTCCGTCGCCGCCGGCGCACCCGTGGAGGGTGGGGGGACGGTTCGCACTAGATGAGGCTGGGCCTGGCGCCCGTAGGGCGGCTGAGGGACTGCGGACGGAGCGCGGCCACGCTCGCGTGGACGCGCCCGGACCAGGCCCCCAGCGCCGCGCCAAGGGCGCGGCCCAGACCCAGCCGTGGTTCGGAGCCGGGAAGGCGGTCTATTTTGGACAGGCGTGCTGAAAGTCCGGCGGCCGGTCGGCGCGCCAGGCGCGTGTCCCTCGCCCGGTAGACCTCGCCCATCCCGCCCGCGCCGAGGGGAGCGATGATCTCGTAGGGGCCGAGCCTCGTTCCGGCGGCAAGCGTCATGTCAGTCCTTCAGCGCGGCGGGCCAGTTCAGGATGACGACCATGGGGGTGGCGCGCTCCTTGCCGACCGGGGCCAGGATGAGGAACTGCTTGCCGTCGGAGGTGACGAGGAAGGAGTTGCGGCGCTGCCCCGGCAGGATCGGCGCGGGGAAGAGGACCTGCGGGACGCCGGCGGAAAAGGTGGCGCCCTCCTCCACGGGGGCGGCCATGATCTTGGAGTCGAGGCTCTCGAAGTAGATCGTCTTGCCGTCCGCGCTCCATTCGGGCTGGAGGCCTCCGTCGGCCGAGACCTGCCACTTGCCTCCCGGCCCCGGGAACTGCTGGACGTAGATCTCGAAGCGCCCCGTCTCGTTGGACATGTAGGCGACGTAGCGGCCGTCGGGCGAGAAGACGGGCAGGATCTCGATGAACGGCCCCGCGACGAACGGGAAGGGCTTGCCCTGGCCGCCCATGGGGAGCATCCAGATGTCCCACGACTCATTCTTCGTGAGGCGGTCGACGGCGAGGAACCTCCCGTCGCGCGACCAGTCGTTGGGGATGAGCGCGTCGCCGCACGACCAGAGCGCCTTGGTCGGCCCCGTCCCGGAGGCGTCCTTCACGTAGAGGCTCTGGGCACCCTGCCGGTCCGAGTCGAACACGATCCGGGTCCCGTCGGGCGACCAGGTGGGGTTGGAGTCGCTCCCGGCGTCGAAGGTCAGGCGCGAGGTCACGCCCCGCGCGAGATCCCGCACCCAGATGTTGCTCTTGTCGGTCCGCGGGTCCTGAATGGCCACGGCCAGGCGCTTGCCGTCGGTCGAGAGCGCCGTCGTGCCGTACTGCGAGGGAGCGCCGACGTCCGACAGCTCCTTGCCCGTGCGGTCCATCCAGAGCAGGCGGTCGTTCGTCGAGGCCCCGGCGCGGTAGACGAGGACGCCGTCATTGGAGACCGAGAAGTCCGCGAGGCCGTTGGCCTCGGCGCCCATGTTCTCCGCGACGGGAACCGGCTCGCCGGTCACCTTGAGGGACGACGCGTTGAAGGGCTGGGCGACGAGCGTGCCCTCCTTGACGTAGAGCAGGCTCCCGGGCGGGGCGTACTCGGCCAGGGA
>JAJXYW010000178.1 GCA_021780415.1 Acidobacteriota bacterium | reverse complement strand
CCACCCACTACATCGAGTTCGACAAGATGACCAGCGGCCTGCAAAACTCCGAGCTCATCATCATCGCCGCCCGCCCCTCCATGGGAAAGACCGCCTGGGCCATCAACATCGCCCAGAACTGCGCCGTACAAGACGCCAAAGTCGTTGCCATCTTCTCGCTCGAAATGAGCAAGGAATCCCTCCTCCGCCGCATGCTCGCCAGCGAAGCCACCGTCAGCAGCCGCAAGCTCCAGACCGGCTTCATCCCTCGCGAAGACAAGGGCAAGCTCATCGCCGCGCTCGACCGCCTCATGAACTCCAAGATGTTCATCGACGACACCCCCGGCATCACCCTCGCCGAAATGCGCGCCAAAGCCCGCCGCCTGCGTCAGCAGGAGAACGGTCAACTCGACCTCATCGTCATCGACTATCTCCAGCTCATGACCGGCTCCTCCGGCAGCTCCCAAAAGAAATTCGAGAACCGCACCCAGGAAGTCAGCAGCATCTCCCGCGGCCTCAAGGCTCTCGCCAAAGAGCTCGGCGTCCCCGTCGTAGCTCTCTCGCAACTCTCACGCGGCTCTGAGCAGCGCACCGGCGACAAGAAGCCTCTGCTCTCTGACCTCCGCGAGTCCGGCTCCATCGAGCAGGACGCCGACGTAGTCGCCTTCATCCACCGCGAGGAATACTACGATCGCGAAAACGAAGACGTCAAAGGCCAGGCCGAGATCATCATCGCCAAGCAACGCAACGGCCCCACCGGAACAGTCAAGCTAGCCTACCTCGCCGACTACACCCGCTTTGAAAACCTCGACATGGCGCACGGCGGCAACTCCGGCGGCGACGCCTACTAACCATGACCTCACTGCCCCACCCATAAACTGTCATCTCGACCGGAGCCAATCGGCTTTATCGTTTGGCGTAGTGGAGAGACCTGCAGTTTGCTCGCGCTGGCACACTACACACAAATGGGAAATTCAACTACTCCGTCTCACCCGGCACCAGCGTCGGATTGACCTTCATCTCCGCGCGCTCATACGGCCTGCCCTTGGCCAGCGCCGCCTCCAGATCCTTGTCATACCCATAGAGATCATCGAAGAAGTGGGTCGTGCCATCCTCATCCGGCATCGCGGTAAAGTAGCCAACCACCACCGGCAGCGGCGTCTTCAGGTTCACGGTGCGATTATTCAGGTCGCCATTCATCGCCACGTCCACCTTGTCCGCGTCCCAGCCATTCTCCGCATCCGGATCGCTCTGGTCGCCATGCAGCACCCACAGCGCCATCTGGTCCGCATGCTGCAGCCGTATGCAGCCATGCGACTTATCCCGCCGCGTCAACCCAAACAGCATCAGCTCCGGCGTCGAGTGCATATACACGTCATACTCGTTCGGAAACAGAAACTTCACCAGCCCCAGCGCATTCTTATCGCCCGGCATCTGCCGCACGTTGTAGCGCAGATGCTCCAGGTCATGCACCGTAAAGTTCGTCACCACCGTGCCATCCGCCTTGTACACCTGATAATCATTGGCCGCGAGATACCCCAGCCCCTTGCGCATCACATGCGGCACAATCTCCTTCTTGATAATCGATGGCGGCAGATTCCAATACGGCCGAAACACCACATACCGCATCAGCCGCACAAACATCGGCGTCGCATGATTCCCCTTGGCCTGCCCATCGACCACCTCCATCTTGAACGCCAGCGTATGGTCCGGCTCATACGCTCTCAGCATGAACTCCGGCAGATTCACCAGCACCCGTGGCTGGACATAGTTGTCCGGCAGCCAGCGCCATCGTTCCAGCGCATCATCCAGTTGCTGCACGCGCACACTCATCGGCACATTCAGGCTGTCGATCGTCGCCTGTCCCAGTCGTCCATCCGGCTGCAGCCCATGCCGCGTCTGATACCGCTTCACCGCCGCAGCCACCCCCGCGTCATAGCTCACCGTAGCCTTCGCCGTGCCATCTCCCACCACCGTGGCCGGCGCATCGCCCTCAAACTGCAACCGCGCCCAAAGCTGCGGCACCGCCGCATACCATCCCCCCACTCCAACAGGCTTGGTCCCACTCGGCAGCGCTGGTAGCGCAGGCAGCGGTGCCGCACTCTGCTCCATCGCCAGCACGCGATAGGTCGCCAACGACTGCTCCGCCGCCTTGTAGATCGGACTCTGCGGCTCGATACTCTCGATCACCGACGGCACATCCACCGCGTCCACCACCTGATCGTTCAGCAGCGCCGGCACATCGAACGCCGCACGCTTCTCCGGCGTATCGATATCGAAGTTCAGCGACTGCGGATTGATCCGCCCCACATGCAGGTCCTCCACATACCGCATCGCCGAGATCGTCACCGCGACATCGAACCGTGCCACCGCATCCTGCGCCGCTTCCGAATCATCCTTCGTCCGCGCAATCGTATCCAGCCGCTTCAGCCGCCCTGTCCATCGTCCCACACCCGCGTCATCGGCGTCGTAGTCCTCCGGGTTCAACCCCTTCTTCGCCGCATCCTGAAATAACTGCAGCAGCGCCATCGCCGCCCCGGTTGGCCGTCCGTCCCGCGTCCACGCCAGTTCATCATCGCGGTCGTCATAGAACTTCACCACCGCCGCCCGGTCCTCGGCATAGTTCTCCCAGCGCAACCCCGTCAGCGTCGGAGCCGCAACCAGCCGCTCCACATTCCCCGCAAAGTCCGTCGTATTCGGCGGTGACTTCGCCTTGCGAGGATGAAACCGCGCTCTTAGCCCCCTCACACCGCCCTTGCACCCACTCATCCCCAGCAACGCGCAGGAGATCACCACAACAGACACAGCGGAGCCAACAGCGGTTGCGCGAAACTTCATGATGCAGCGACGCCTCAAAGTACAGTTCTCTAAAGCCTATACGCAATCCCAGCCGCCCCACCCATTCCCTCGGCTCCTCACGCTCTACTTCCCCCTCACAACACTCCAGCCATCGACACCCAGCACAGCGCCGCCTGCGTCACCACCACACCCGCCGACAGCACCACAAACATCTTCCGCTCCCGGCTCTCCAGCGCATCGGCAAACACCCCGCCCACAAACGTAAACAGGAACGGCAGCGCCCACACCCACGGAGCGCTCACCACCTGCGTCGTATACAGCGGAAGCAGCATCAGCACCATCAGCAGCGGAGCCGTATTGCCAAAGTAACGGCTGGCCTTATTCCGTCCATACACCACCGCCGCCACCGCCGCCGCCACCACGATCCCCGCATTGGCCGGCGTCATCACGAACCGCCGCGCAGCATTCAGCGAGAACCAGCTCCGCGCGCTGCCGCCGCTGAACACATACAAAAACGCGCTCACCTTGAAGCTGAAGCCGGCAAACACCATCACCATCGCACCCAGCGCCGCATAAATCATGATCTGCGACACATACGCCCGCCGCCGCTCCGCCAAATAGAGGAAGAACCCGGCACCCGCAATGAAACCCACAATCGCCGCCAGCAGATGCGCCATCGCCGTCATGCCCAGCGCCACGGTCAACAGCACAATCCGCGGCTTCCACTTCCGCCGCGGCCCTTGCAGCGCATGCGCCACGCCCATGGCCGTATAGGTCAGCCCATACAGCCCCCACATGGCTAAAATCTCATTATTTGGCCGGGTCGCATATCTCACAATCGCCGGGCAAAAGCAGTACAGCGCCAGCGCCAGCGCTCCACCCTCCGGCCCAAACAGCCGCTTCGACACCCACCAAAGCCCGCCCCCCAGCCAGACCGCAAACAGCACAAACGGCAGCCGCAGCAGGTACTTCACAAACCCCAGCTCGTGCCGCGCCTCCCACGTCGTTCCATTCAGGCTGCCATTGGCAAACACCCGATTCTCCGGCTTGCGAAAGTGGTCCACCGACAGCAGCACCACCCTCTGCGCGGTCAGCGGAAACCCTGCCAGCCGATACGCCAGCGTGCCATCGCCATTCAAATTCCCGCACGTCGTAAAGTATCCCTGCAGCACCGACGGCGCCTCCCACATCTCGCGTCCGCAATGCGCATACCGGTAGTCATTCGCATCCAGCGGCTGATGCCCGATCGTCCACAGGCACTCGCCCAGCAGCATCAGCAGCAGCAGTCCCGCCACCCGCTGCGCCCGTCCAATAGAAAACCCACGCAATCTCATCCAAGCTCAAGTGTATCGAACAGAGAACAAAGTGTAGACGCCAGACCCCCGACGCTTCCGCGCCAGCCTCTATCCCCTACTCCCTATCCTCTACACTCTGTACTAATGGACTCCCTCACCTTCACTCCCGGCCTCGCCTTCCTCTCCTCTGACTCCCCCGCCGTCCCCTGGACCGCGGTCTTCGAGGACGAAGGTTCCGCCGGCTATTTTTACGCCTGCGACCGTTCCCAGCAGACCCACGACCACTGCATCCTCGACGCCATGCTCATCTACAACCGCACCGCCCTCGCCGACCCCGACTCCCCCCGCCTTGCCTCCATCCAGTGGTCCCGCTCCGGCCTCCAGTGCGTCCTCTACCTCGACGGCAGCCCCCAGGCCTTCCTCGACTTCGCCACCCACACCAGCTTTTGCCGCACCAACTTCCCCAACTACCTCGAATCCCCCGCCGACACCTGGCGCAAATCCTCCCACGCCTGGGACGACGCCACCCTCCAGCAATTCGAAGCCGATCTCTGCGCCTGAACCCAGTCACCGCCACAAAAATATTCTTCCTTCCTTTCACAAAACAGCTGTCAACTCTACCCACCCGGGAGTATGCTTAGGCAAACTTTCGGAGGCAGCGATGACTGTATCTCCCGATACACGCTGGATCAGCCGCAAACGTCTCGCAAACATTCTGGGGGACCAGACCGGTCCCGCCACCCCAAGGCAGCGCCGAATCGGAAATCGTGTGGCCTTCGGTCTGATGTTCGCCGCGCTTCTAACCATCCTCCTCCTCGACCACTACGGCATCCTGCATTAACCTGCCGCCCTCCGGCAGCACGGCCATCACCGCTAATCGCCCCGCCACCACGCTCTCCAGCCAGCGCTTTCATTACCCCTGCACCCAACCGTCTGAACCGTCTCCACGGCGGCCAGTCCTGCGTTTTTGCCGCAATTCCATGCGTTTTCCAGTCCATCGCTCCATCCACTTCCACCGCCTCACCCTCCCGGGCGCCTACGCAGATCGCAGACCCCCTCAAAATTGCCTGTAACAATTTGTGATCCATGTCCTTTATCCCAATGGAAGATTCAGGCACACTGAAGACGACCTCGGACAGGTAACGATTTATGCTGGAACTCAATGCACTGGACGCGGGCCGGGCATCTTCAGCTACCGCACCCGGCCTCGTCCATCCGTTCACCCTGAACGTTCGCAACGCTTGCCCTCGACCACCCCGTCGCCCGCTCCCCCGCAACACGCGGAGCGGCGCAAGCAAGGAATTCCCATGACGGACCATGTTGCACCCCCCGCATGCATACCCCCTGGCGACTCTCCATTAAGTGCAGACACCCAGATCGCCATCTTCGGCGTCACCCACGTCCTCGCCTCGGTAGGCAGAGCCTTCGTCTGCCTCGACGAGACCTTCCACATCGTCCACGCATCCTATCTGCTCGACGCCATCATGGGCAGCGGCGTCTCCTCCACCCTGGCCGGCCACGCCGTCGAAGACCTCCTCGGCCCCACCGTCATCGGTCCCGGCGCGCCTCTCCGTCAAGCCCTCCTCGAAGGCCAGAAGCGCGAAGGCTGGCGCGCCACCATGCAGTTCGGAGACAGCAAGCCCCGCCTCGTCTCCATCACCGCCGCTCCCATCCTCCACGGCGACTCCAACGTCTGCGACCCCCAGATGAAATACGTCGTCCTGCTTCGCCCCGCCGAAGAGGACGGCATCTGCGCCGACGCCGACACCTTCATCTCCAACGCCATTGTCTGCTCCCCCGCCATGCGCCGCATCTTCCGCCTCGTCGAGGCTCTCCAGCACAGCGAAGCCCCCGTCCTCATCACCGGCGAGAGCGGCACCGGCAAGGAGGTCGTCGCCCGCGCCATCCACGAGAGTTCACCCCGCAGCAACGGCCCCTTCATCGCCGTCAACTGCAGCGCCGTTCCCGCCGACCTTCTCGAGTCCGAGCTCTTCGGTCACATCTGCGGAGCCTTCACCGGAGCTGTCCGCGACCGCGTCGGCCGCTTCGAACTCGCCTCCTCCGGCACCCTCTTCCTCGACGAAATCGGCGACATGCCTCCCCTCCAGCAGGTCAAACTCCTGCGCGTCCTCCAGGGCGGCCACTACGAACGCGTCGGCGAAAGCGTCCCCCGCGTCGCCAACGTCCGCATCATCGCCGCCACCAACGTCGACGTCCGCGTCGCCCTCCGCCAGGGCCGCCTGCGCGAAGACCTCTACTACCGCCTCTGCGTCGTTCCCATCGAAATCCCCCCGCTGCGCCAGCGCCGCGAAGACATCGCACCCCTCGCCGCCCACCTTCTCAATCGCGTCACAGCGCAACGCGGCCTCATACGCCGCATCTCACCTCAGGCCATGCGCTTGCTACTCGAGTACTCCTGGCCCGGCAACGTCCGCGAGCTCGCCAACGTCATGGAGTACGTCGTCGCCGTCGCCAAGATCGAGACCATCCTCCCCGAAGATCTTCCCGACGAGATTCGCACGCCCAGCCCGATCTCTCCTCCACTCTCTTTGGAGCCGGACCCCCACGCAGCGCCCGCACCAGCGGCCCTCGCCAACGCAACCTCTCCGCTTGAGTCCGAACGCCTCGTCGCCGCTCTCGAAGCCCATCACTGGTCCCGCTCCGAAGCCGCCGAGGCTCTCGGCCTCAGCCGCTCCACCCTCTGGCGCAAGATGCGCGAGCTGCATCTCGCCGACCGTCGCAAGCCTTGACACGGTTTGTTTCAGTGTTGCAACGCCCTGTTGCAACATAACGTCTCACTCCCAATCCATATTTCCAATAAAGCCTTCATTTCATTGATTGCGCATTTTGGAATATAACGTGCTTCTTACTTTCATTGAGTAGTTACACGGACCGGCAATCCATCACCCATGCCGCTCCCTGCAGCCCTCACCATGGTGCATATATACGCCATGCGGAAATGAAAGGGAGTAAGTACCGCACATGTCCAACTACACGAAACACGCCTCCACGACTGGCTGCAAACTAGGGTCACTCGCAATTGTATTAATCTCTCTTTCAATGACCGCCTCCGCTGCGGATAACCTCAAGCCTTTTGAAATGGCCTTTAATTCCACCGGCGACATCGCCCCGGTCGTAACCCAGCTGGAGCAGAAGCTTGCTGCCAACGGCTTTGAGGTAGTGGGAACCTACGCTCCCTACACCAACCTGAAGTTCTCCAACGGCGAGACCGTATCAGCCGAGGTCATCGGCGTCACCAACTCAGCGCTCAAACAGGCCGCAGCTCAAACCCCATTCGGTGGCTTCGCGGCCGTCCAGCGCGTGACCATCACCAAGGTGAACGACCAGATCGAGGTAGCCTACACCAACCCCACCTACATGGCCAATGCCTATCGCCTGAAGAGCGATCTCGCAGCCGTGGACACGCAGTTGGGCAAAGCTATCGGAGCCCAGGCGGCCTTTGGATCGAAGAACGGCCTGAGCGCTTCCAACCTGCAAAACTACCACTACAAGATGATGATGCCGTACTTCACTGACCTCGATACGCTCGCGCAATACCCCAGCTATCAGAAGGCTCTCGATGCAGTGAATGCTGGCCTCGCAGCCCACAAAGGCGGCACGGCCAAGGTCTATCAGGTATCCATTCCGGGCAAAGAGCAGGCGCTCTTTGGCGTCGCACTCTCCGGCACTCAGGGTCAGGAGTGCAGTGCCGATAGCCACATCATGAGCATCATCGATGGCAGTCAGCAGAAGTCCACAGGCCACCTGTCTTACGAAATCCTGGTCTCCGGCGGAACCGTCTACGCCCTGCCCGCGAAATTTCGCATCGCCATAAACTTTCCCGACCTGAGCATGATGGGCCCCAATGGATTTATGGCCATCCGCTGTGCCCCAGGCGCAATTCAGGCTGCGCTCAAGGATGCCTCCAACTAAGGCTGCTCAAGCCACACGATGGATCCCATCATCGATCAGCCCACGCTTCCTGTAACTCCTGAACTGAATAGCCAATACACTCTTCTCCCACAACGAAACACCATGCGAACGAAGAAAGAAAGAAAACCTCATGACGACCTATGAGAAGGCCCAGGACAAACCCTCCTGGAGTACATACTTGCGAGCAACACTGATTGCCCTTTCCCTATTGGCCTGCGCAGTTCCTTCACGGGCCACCAATGGCTATCAATTAATCGGCTTCGGCCAGTGTTCCATGGGCATGGGAGGTGCCGTCGTCGCCGCTCCCTGCGATCCCATGACCGCTCTCAGCAATCCCGCCGGCCTCGCGTGGATCCCCGCGCAAACCGCCTTCTCCGGCGAGATCTTCAACCCCGTCCGCAGCACGAACTTCGGCTTCGGCGACACCGGCAGCCACACCAATGTTTACGCCATCCCGGCTCTCGGCTGGTCAGCCCCTGCCGGATCCAACGTCTACTTCGGCGGCGGCATCTTCGGTACCTCCGGTCTGGGCGTGAACTACATGCAGTCGAATACTCCCATGGGAGCCATTCAGGCCTATAGCAGTATCAACTTCATGCAGATGGCCCCAGCCATTGCCCTCAAGCTGACCAACAGACTCAGCGTCGGACTCGCCGTCAATGTCGCCGCAGAACAGGTCTCCTTCGACGAAACCTTCGGCGAGCAGGGCCTCGACCTCACCTCTCCCACCTGGGCCTACGGCGTCGGTGCCACCATCGGCGGCCTCTATAAGGTGAACAATAAAGTAACTCTCGGCGGCTCCTACAAAACCGTCATGAAGTTCACCCATCTCTACTGGCAGGAAGATGAGGAGTTTGTCCCCACAGGCGTCGGCGAGTCCGGCCCGGTCGGCATCTCCGGTGGAGCAGGCACTTATGAGGCCCGCCTCAACTATCCCCAGCAACTAGCCCTCGGTGCCGCCTTCTATCCCGTATCCAAGTGGCTGGTCAGCGTCGAAGGCCAGTGGATCAACTGGCATAGCACCATGAATCAGTTCAAAGTCTTCGGCCCCTGGGTCGGAACCAACCAGGTGGCCCTTCCCATGAACTGGCAGAACCAATGGGTGGGCAGCATCGGAACCCAGTACGACCTAAGCAAGAGCTGGCAGGTGCGTGCGGGCTTCAACTATGGCAATAACCCCATCAAGACGCAGGATCTGCAAGCCAACCTGATTATGCCCGCAGTCGTAACCACGGCCGTGACCTTTGGCGCTACTCAGAAGCTGCCCATGCGCTGGAGTGTTACCGAAGCCTTCATGCACACCTTCAAAAATACAGTCACCGACGGGACATTATTCGGAATTACCGGCCTGGCTCCATTACAGTCCGCTATGTCAGAAAACTCCGCCGGCTTCCAGATCGGATATTACTTCTAGCCATCGTCTCCAGCCATCCTTCCTCGAAGGATGGCTGGATATATCCTTACACAACTAACAAAATGCTTCGACAACTTACAACATTTTCACCTCATGTAACTACAACAAATATCTCTACAACACTGATTAATTTGCAACTTATACGTGATGGAAATCACGGAAAAATATAGCAATATTTCTTACATTTATTGTTAGTAGTTCAGTAAGTACGCAACTAAGTAATCAGGCAAGCAGCTACAGCCACGAGGAGGCCAGATGTCCACGAAAACTACGCATCAGGACCGGCATCTGGACTGCATACGCATGGGCGACTTCTTCATGATCCTCGCCCACTCCACAAGGATGCGCATCTTCTGTGCCCTTCAGAACGGACCCAGGAGCGTGACCCGGATCGCCGAAGAAGCCGAGATCTCGGTCTCCAACGCCTCACAGCATCTGCGCCTCATGCGCGACCGTGGCGCAGTTATCTCCGAACGGCAAGGTCAGACCGTCTCCTATGGCATAGCCGATCAACGGTTTTTCCAGGCAGCCAATCTGATTCGCGAGGCGCTCGATGACCGCAACAGCGTCACCGAATGCAGCCGATTCGCAGTATGCACGCAAGCACTTACTGAAGCAGATCAAACAGATGAAGCTCATTCCATTGAAAGCATCCACCAGCCCATAACCCACTAGAAGGAGACGTTTATGAACACACAGGACCTTACAACTCTCACCGCCGACAAAGTAATCGATGCCCGTGGCACAGCCTGCCCCGGCCCACTGCTCGAAGCCAAAAAAGGCATCGGCGCCGTCAAGGTAGGCCAGGTCATCGAAGTAAAGTCCAACGACAAAGGTTCCCGCAAGGATCTATCCACATGGGCAACCAAGGTCGGCCATGAGTATCTCGGCCTCATCGAAGCCGATGGCCACGACCGTCTGTTTGTGTTGAGGAAGAAGTAACCACCTACAGGGTCCCGGCACGGATCATCCATCCTGCCGGCCCCTGTAGTCCAGAGCAACGATCAAGACCGCGAGCCGAAGCCCGTGGTCAGTAAGAGGTGCGGTATGGCTGACGTTTTCGTTCCTAAGATACTTGTGCTGGCCACTGAAAAGTGCGCCTATCCCGGTGCCGATGCGGTAGGCAAGGCCCACCTGGAATATCCCTCCAGCGTCTACATTTTGCGCGTGCTCTCTCCAGTGCTCTTCCCTGAAGACTTCTTTCTGCGCACCTACAGCAAGGGCATCGACGGCATCATCATCGCCGCCTGCGGTTCGGACTGCCCCTACCACGGTGCCTATGAACGTCTCGCCGCGCGCATCGACACGCTCACTACCGTCATGAAGGACGGCGGCCTGGACATCGAGCGCATTCGCCTCACAGCCATCTGCACGGTCTGCATCAAGGCCTTTCTCAAGGAGATCGCGCAGATGACCGACAACCTCATCCGTCTCGGACCGGTGGACCGCGCGCGCGCCGGCAAGCTCTACGAGGAATCGCTGCAGCGCCTGCAATCCTCCGTCAACCCCGCGCTGCTTGGCAACCACTCCACGTCAGAAAGGGTCTCGCTATGACACCGGCCACGGAACAAAGCAACGCATATCGCCCCGACGCACTCGTCGTTGGAGGAGGCATCGCCGGCATGCAATCAGCCCTCGATCTCGCCGAACAGGGGCTCAAGGTGATGCTCGTCGAGCGTGGCCCCAGCATCGGTGGCCACATGATCTCCCTCGCCAAAGTCTTTCCCACGCTGGACTGCGCCAGTTGCATCACCGCTCCCAAGATGTCCGCGTCCTCGCACCACGACAACATCAAGATCCTCGTCAACACCGAGGTGCAAGGCATCCAGACTATCGGCGGCGTGCACCACGTGAAGCTGCTCAAGAAAGCAACCTACGTCAACTTCGACAAGTGCATCGGCTGCCGTCTCTGCGAGTACGCCTGCGACGCCGAGTACCCCGATCCTCTCGAAGAGGGCCTCGGTGCCAGGCGAGCCATCGGCGTCGCCTTCACCAACGCCATCCCGCAGAAGGCTGTGCTCAATCCCGAACTCTGCGCCACCTGCGGAACCTGCGCTCGCGTCTGCCCCACCGACGCCATCGAGTTCGATCAGCAGTCCGAAACAGTGATCGTCCAGACCGACGCCGTCATCGTTGCCTCCGGCTTCGCGCTCAACTCGCTCAACGTCAAGCCACAGTACAACGCAGCGCGCAGCAGGAACATCGTCTCCGCGCTCACGATGGAACGTCTGCTCGCTCCGCACGGCCCCTATGGCCGCGTGCTCCGTCCCTCCGACGGCAAAATTCCATCGTCCGTCGCCTTCGTTCAGTGCGCAGGCTCGCGCGACGCATCCATCGGTGTCTCCTACTGCTCGCGCGTCTGCTGCATGTACGCCATCAAGCAGGCCATGCTGCTCTCCGGCGCCCTTCCCATCGCCGACATCACCATCTACTACATGGACATCCGCGCCTTCGGCAAAGGCTACGAGCAGTTCTACCAGAACGCCAAAGCCATGGGCGTCAACTTCGTGCGCGGCAAGGTCGCGCGCATCGATCCCGTCGACGACGGCGATCTCTCCCTGCACGTCGAGACCACCGAAGACCCGGAGAACTTCCTGCAGGAGCGTCGTCACGATCTCGTCGTGCTTGCCCAGGGCATGCTGCCCGAGTGGGACATGTCCGGAACCACGCCCGTGCAGCGCGCAGCCGATGGCTTCGTCGCCACCCCGATGCTCACCTCACCAACCGTCACCACCGCGCCCGGCATCTTCGTCGCCGGCGTCGCAGCCGGCCCCAAGGACATCGTCGACACCATCGCCGAAGCAGGTGCAGCCGCCATGCAGGTCAGCCAATACCTCTATCAGAAGCGGTCTGCCAACGTAACCGAATCGCAGTCAGCCGTCCTGGTCGGATAAGGAACGAAGGACACCAGTAGAACCTCGAGGACAAAAGTATGAGCGACAAGAACGATTCCACCAAGCAGCCGGGCACCGAAGACCTCGATCTCGCATGCGCGACTCCTGAAGAAGAAGAGGCGCTGCTCGAAGCCGATCCAACCTATCTAAAACAGCGCGCGGCCGTGCAGCAGCACTTGGAGCAAGTCCGCCTGCAGCGCTCTGATCTGCCTCCCGAGGTGCGCGTCGGCGTCTACATCTGCCGCTGCGGCGGCAACATCTCCGACGTCGTCGACGTCGAGCGCGTAGCGAAAGTCGTCGGCCTGATTCCCGGAGTCGTCACCGCGAAGGTCAACACCTTCTGCTGTTCGGACCCCGGTCAACAGACCATCACCTCCGACATCCTCGAGCAGAATCTCGATCGCGTTGTGGTCGCCTCGTGCTCGCCCTCCCTGCACGAGCAGACCTTCCGCGGCGCTGTCTCCCGCGCCAACATGAACCCGTATCTCTATGAGCAGGTGAACATCCGCGAGCAGGGTTCCTGGGCGCATCGTCACGATCCCGAAGGGGCCACGCATCTGGCCATCCAGATGATCACCGCTGCCGTCGGCAAGTTGCGCTACTCCACGCCTCTCGACCAGATCAAGCTCCCCAACCATCGCAAAGCTCTCGTCATTGGCGGCGGCATCGGCGGCATGAAAGCAGCCGTCGACATGGCAGGCCGCGGCATTCTCGTCATGCTCGTCGAACAGTCCGATCGCCTCGGCGGCCGCCTCAACGAGCGTGGCCGCGTCTATCCCTCCGAGAAGATGGCCAGTGAGTTTGTGACCGAACTGATCCAGAACGTGCGCGCGAACAAGAACATCGAAGTCCTGCTCAACAGCAACGTCACCTCCGTCAACGGCTTCATCGGAAACTTCCGCACCGTCATCACCGGCCCCTTCGGACCCGCTGGTGCGACAGCATCCACCGACCAACTCGTAGGCGCGATCGTCATGGCCACCGGCTACCGCCCGTACGTTCCGCGCGACGGCGAGTTCCTCTATCGCGAAGATCCCTGCGTTCTCACCACGCCGGAGTTCATCCAGTTTTCCCAGAGCATCGATGACCGCACCCGGGACATGGTCTATCGCGGTCGCACCATCCGCAGCATCGCGTTTCTGCACTGCGTCGGCAGCCGCCAACTCGACGGCGTCCACGAGCCGCAACCCGACGGCACCCTCAACACCTACTGCTCGCGCGTCTGTTGCAGCACCATTCTTCAGCAGGCCCTCGCCGTCCGCGAGCGCTTCCCCAAAGTCCGCGTCTACGACTTCCATCGTGACATCCGCACCTACGGCCGCGGCGAAGAGGACTACTACATCAACGCCTCCAAAGCCGGCGTCGTCTTCTTCCGCTTCAACGGCGAAGACCCCATCAAGGTCGAGCGCAACACCAAATCCAATGGCAAGAAATCCGCGCCACTCACCGTCACCGTCAAGGACGCGCTCACCTGGGGTGAAGAGTTGGAAGTCCCCGTCGACATGGTCGTCCTCGGCGTCGGCATGATGCCCAGCCACATCGAGGATCTGGTCGAGAGCATCAAGCTCTCCACCGGCGAAGACCACTTTCTGCAGGAGGTTCACCCCAAGCTGCGCCCGGTCGAAGTTGCCGTCAACGGCGTTCTCCTCGCAGGCACAGCGCAGGGCCCCATGAACATTCAGGAGACGCTCAACGCCGCCGCAGCCGCAGCCGTCAAAGCCGCCTCCATGTTCGCCAAGGACGTCGTCGAACTCAATCCCTTCGTCGCTGTCGTCGACGCATCACGTTGCACCGGCGAGGCCATCTGCGTCACGCAATGCGACTACGAAGGCGCACTCAAGATGGTCGAGGTGGAAGTCGACGGACGCATGGTGCAACGCGCCGAGGTCAACGCCGGTCTCTGTTCCGGCTGTGGAGCCTGCGTCCCCGTCTGCCCCACCCGCGCCCTCGACGTCGATGGCTGGCGCCTCGACCAATACAACGCGATGGTGGACGGCCTCGTCACCGAAGCCCCCAGCGCACAATGCGGCGTACCAGAACTGGTGCACCTGGGCTGACCCAGAGCACCTGAAGGGAGAGATCGACAATGGCAATGAAGACACTAACGGCCCAGCAGAAACAGGCTCTCGCCACCATGCGCGAACGCATAGGCGGGGTCAGCGAAGAAAAGAAGCAGCACGCCAAACAACTAAAGGCTGCGCGCAAGGCGATCGTCCAACTGCTCACCCAGAAGCCGGCCACGGCTCCCGAGATCGCCGCAGCCCTCAACATGCCCAGCGACGAGGCCCTCTGGCACCTCACCGGCATGCGCAAATACGGACATGTCACCGAAGCCGGCGAAGAGGGCGAGTACCTCCTCTATGCGCTCGTCGCCACCGAAGAAGCGGCCGCAACAGCTCACTAATACGTAGTACGAGGGATCGCAATGGCACACGCAATCGATGTTGCACTGATGGACAAGATCAAGAAGCACGGCCCCGGCGGCACGCTGGATGTGAGTGCCTGTTTCAACTGCGGAAACTGCACCGCTGTCTGCCCGCTGGCAGAGGACTCCTCCGGATTTCCCCGCCGCGTCATCCGCATGGCGCAAGTCGGCATGGAGAAGGAACTCCTCGCCGACGAAGACATCTGGCGCTGCTACGCCTGCGGCGAGTGCACCAAGACCTGCCCACGCCAGGCCGACCCCATGCAGTTCATGGCAGCGGCGCGCAGCTACGCCATCTCCCGCTACGACGCCACCGGATTGTCCGGCCTCATGTACCGCTCCGTGACCGTCAACATTCTGGTCTTCCTTCTGCTCTCCGCATTCTTCGTTCTCCTTCTGCTCTCGCACAAAGGAGGCCTCGAAATGGGCAGTAACGGCGCGCTCTTCAGCGGCATCGGCTCCACGCGCCTCTTCCAGTTCATCCCCGGCGAGTGGGTCCACGGCATCGGCATCGCACTCTTTACCGTGATCGGCGTCAGCCTCGCCTTCGGCATCTTCTCCATGATCTACAAAGTCATGAGCAAGAAGAATCTCTCCGGTGAGCGGCCAGCGTTTCCGATCTCCGCGCTCATTCCCTCCATCGTGTCCGCCGTCATGGACGCACTCAATCATCGCCGCTTCCGCAACTGCGACGCGACCGAGCAACCCACCAACGAGCCCATCTATCTGCGCGCCTGGTTCGTCCACGCCTCCATCATGTGGGGCTTCATCGCCATGCTCATCGCCACCACGGTGGACTATCTCTTCAAGCCCATCGGCTCGCCCGTTCCTCCCTGGTATTCCATGCGTCTGCTCGGCCTGGTCGGCGGCCTCGTCTGCCTCTACGGCCTGGCCATCGCCATCTCGCGCAGGATCAGCGCAAAGGAAACGCCCTACGACAAGAGCGCCTTCTCTGATTGGTTCTTCCTCCTGTTGCTCACCGGCACCGTCCTCACCGGCCTGCTCACCGAGGTCGTCGTCTACCTCCCGCACCCGACCCTCTTCGGCTACGCAATCTTCCTCACGCACATCGTTCTGGCCATGGACATTCTCATCCTCATGCCGCTCACCAAATTCGCGCACGTCGTCTACCGGACCCTCGCCCTCGCCCTGCACGAGTGGGCGCTGGCCCCGGCACCGCAAAAAGCCACGGCTGCAGCCAGCAACGCCTAACCTCATACCCGCAAAGGAGCGCCCGTCATGCCCACAGCCACCGAAGTCGATCTCACGCAAGTCAATCTCAATCAAGCCAATTTCAAAGACGCGCTGGAAGCACTCACCGCCCGCGTCGAGGCCATCGAGCAAACCGCCGGCAACGACCACCTCTCCATTGGAGTGATGACCGGAAATCTCGACACCACCATCGCCGCCTTCATCATCGCCCTCGCGGCCACCGCTTATGACATCAAGGTCGATATGTTCTTCACCTTCTGGGCCGTGGCCGCCTTGCGCGATCCAAAGAAGGCCCCACCCAAAAAGTTCATGGAGAAGATGTTCGGCTGGATGCTGCCCCGCGGCTCCCAGGCTCTTCCCCTCTCCAAGATGCAGATGGCCGGCATCGGCCCCAAAATGATCCGCTCGATCATGCAGCAGCACGGCGTCAAGTCTCTCGAGCAGCTTATGAAAGAGGCCGGCGAGTACGGCGTCGAGATCCACATCTGCGAGATGTCGATGGACCTCATGGGCTTCAAGGCCGAAGAGATGATCGACTACCCGCACCTCGATTACGTCGGCGCCGGCACCTTCATCCAGCTCATCGGCGAATCCAAGCAGGCATTCTTCTTATAAATAACTGCCAAACCAGCGCTGGTGAAATAATCAAAGAGACGCATCAGCCGATGAAACCCAATCCTGGGATGGGCAGTGAGTCACTGCCCATTCGTCGTCTCTCGACCATCGCTGAGGAAAGCCGTATCACATCACTATGAACAATCTTGCTGGGAAACGCATCGTCATCGTCGGCGGAGTCGCCGGAGGAGCAGGTGCGGCCACCCGCGCACGGCGTCTCTGTGAAGACTGCGAAATCATCGTGCTGGAGCGCGGGCCCTACGTCTCCTTCGCCAACTGCGGCCTGCCATATTTCATCGGCGGCGAAATCATCCAGCGCAACGCCCTGCTCCTGCAAACCCCCGCGACGCTGCGTGCGCAGTTCAATCTCGACGTCCGCGTCAACTCCGAAGTCCTCTCCATCGACGCGAAACAGCAGGTCCTCACCGTCCGCGAAGTAGCCACCGGCCGTGAGTACGAGTTACCCTACGACGCGCTCGTTCTCTCTCCCGGCGCCTCGCCGCTGCGTCCGCCCATCCCCGGCATCGAGCGCCCCGGCCACTTCAGCGTCCGCAACATTCCCGACGTCGAGTACATCGCAAGCTGGCTCAACGACTGCGACGAGTGCCGCGCCGTCGTCGTCGGTGGCGGCTACATCGGCCTCGAGATGGCCGAGCAACTCAAGGAGCGCGGCCTCTCCGTCACCTTGCTTGAGGCCATGCCCCAGGTCATGACCCCGCTCGATCCCGAGATGGCCGCATGGCTCCATCTCGAACTCGTCGCCAACGGCATCGAGCTCCACCTCAACGATCCCGTCGCAGCCTTTGAGGCCCCCGCAGCCGGCGAGACCGCGCGCGCCTCCGTCGTAGTCCTCAAGAGCGGCAAGCGCGTCGAGGCCGACCTCGTCATCCTCGGGCTCGGCGTCCGTCCCGAAACATTGCTCGCGAAAACTGCCGGCCTCGAACTCGGCGCCCTCGGCGGCATCCGCGTCAACGACCACATGCAGACCAGCGACCCACACATCTGGGCCGTCGGCGACGCCATCGAAGTCAAAGACGCCGTCACCGGCGCATGGAGCCACATCCCGCTCGCCGGCCCCGCCAACCGCCAGGGCCGCATCGCCGCCGACAACATCTGCGGCCGCTCATCACGCTACGATGGCACCTGGGGCACCGCGATCCTGCGTCTCTTCACGCTCTCCGCCGGCTGCACCGGCGCCAACGAGAAGTCGCTCCGCAAAGCTGGCATCCCCTTCCAAACCGTCTACCTTCATCCCGGCTCGCACGCCGGCTACTATCCCGGCGCGCAGTTAATCGCGATGAAGATCCTCTTCGCGCCCGACACCGGCAAGCTCCTCGGAGCCCAGGCCGTCGGCCAGGACGGCATCGACAAGCGCATCGACGTCCTCGCCACCGCGCTCCAGGCCGGCAGAACCATGGACGATATCGCAGAACTCGAGCTCGCCTACGCCCCTCCCTTCGGTTCGGCCAAGGACCCCATCAACATGGCCGGCATGATCGCGCAGGACGTCCTGCACGGCGATGTGCAGCTTGCGCAGTGGAGTGAGATCGCCACCCTCGACCCCGCGCAGACCTTCCTGCTCGATGTCCGCCGCCCCGACGAGCGCGCCAAGGGCTTCATCCCCGGCTCCACGCACATTCCCCTCGACCAGATCCGTTCCCGCATGCACGAACTTCCGAGCGACCGCGAGATCATTGCCTACTGCCAGTCCGGCCAGCGCTCCTACTTCACCTCCAGAATCCTCCTCCAGCACGGCTTCCGCGTTCGCAACCTCACCGGCTCCTATCGCACCTGGAAGGCCGCCCAGGACGGGAAATAGCGCAACTCGCATCCCCTCCACCCCCACCCTGCAAATTCTCACTGCGACGATCCACATTGCGGTCTAGAATGGCGTCGTTGAAGACAGGCCTTCTGTCGCTGTCGGCAGCAGAGTCCCTGCTGCGCGATTCGCTTCATCGGGAAGCAGCCGAAGCGCCATCGAGATCACTGAGCAGGAGACGCACATGAAGACCTACGCGAACACCGAACTTCGCAACATTGCCATCCTTGGCCACTCGCACAGCGGCAAAACCTCCCTCATCTCGGCGATGCTCAGCACCGCAAAGATGCCCGCCGTCACCGACAACGGCTCCCCCGTCACCGCCTACGACGAAGAAGAGATCGCCCGCGGCATGACCATGTCCAACGCCGTCGCCTTCGCCGAGTGGAGCGGCATCAAGATCAACTTCATCGACACTCCCGGCTTCCACATGTTCGTCCACGAAGCCCGCTCCGCCATGCTCCCCGCCGAAGCCGCCGTCGTCCTCATCAACGCCCAGACCGGCATCGAATCCGTCACCCAGACCGTCTGGAACTTCGCCGCCGAGCTCAATCTCCCGCGCATCCTCGTCATCAACCAGGCCGACCATCCCAAGGCCGACTCCGCCACCAGCCGCCTTGAAATGATCGAGGCCATGCGCGACCGCTGGGGCCGCCATGTCATCCCCGTCCAGCTCCCCATCATCGACGCCAACGGCTTCCACGGCGTCATCGATCTCGTCACCATGGAGGCCTTCCTCTACACCCCGCACGGCGACGGCACCGGCACCCGCGGCCCCATCCCCGCCGCCCTCGAAGCCGAAGCCAGGGCCGCGCACGAGGCCCTCGTCGAACTCGTCGCCGAAGGCAAGGACGAGCTCATGGAAGAGTTCTTCAACGTCGGCACCATCCCCCTCGACCACCTCATCCAGGCCATCCACGAAGCCATCCGCGAAGACAAAATCTTCCCCGTCCTCTACACCAACAGCCTCGGCAACGTCGGCACCGATCACCTCCTCGACTTCATCAAGGACTACATCCCCTCCCCGCACGAGCGCCCGCCGGTCCCCGCCCACAGCCCGCTCCGCGCCCCCAAATCCACCGGCAACGGCAACGGCTGCATCACCACCGACGCTCCCGCCGACGACACCATCCTCCGCCCCGTCACCGACACCGAGCCCGCCACCATCTACGTCTACAAAACCCTCGTTGACCCCTTCGCCGGCCGCATCTCTTTCTTCAAAGTCATCAGCGGCTGCATCCGCAACGACGCCACGCTCGAAAACTACGCCCGCGGCGAATCCGAGCGCCTCAGCCACATCGGCATCATGCAGGGCCGCAAGCTCGTCGAGGTCCCCGAGCTTCACGCCGGCGACCTCGGCGTCGTCGCCAAGCTCCGCGTCACGCAAACCGGCGACACCCTCGGCGCGCGCGGCCAGGACCTCCGCATCGACCCCCTCCCCACCCCCGAGCCCGCCATGACCTACGCCATCGAGCCCAAATCCCGCGCCGACGAAGACAAGCTCGCCCCCGCCCTCCACAAGCTCATGGAAGAGGATCTCCTCCTCCGCTTCTACCGCGACCCCCAGACCAACGACTTCCTCCTCGCCGGTGCCGGCCAGCTCCACATCGAGTCCATCGTCTCCAAACTCCGCCGCCGCTACCACACCGAAGTCACCCTCAAATCTCCCAAAGTCCCCTACCGCGAGACCGTCCGCACCACCGCCACCGGCCACGGCCGTCACAAGAAGCAGAGCGGAGGCCA
>JAJXYW010000116.1 GCA_021780415.1 Acidobacteriota bacterium | reverse complement strand
AGCAACTACAACAGCAACTACACAGCAACTACAACAGCAACTACAACAGCAGCTGCCAATACAGAGATCCTTCGCTTCGCTCTGGATGACGGCGAAAAACAAACAACGACAACAGCAAGTACAACAACAAGAACAACGGCAACGGCAGGTGCGGCTACTGCGGTCAGGCGAGGTGGAGGGCGGTGATGAGCATGTCGATGAGCTTGATGCCGATGAAGGGTGCGATGATGCCGCCTGCGCCGTAGACGATGAGGTTGCGCTGGAGCAGGGCTGCGGCGGACATGGGGCGATAGCTGACGCCGCGCAGAGCCAGTGGAATGAGAGCGACGATGATGAGTGCGTTGAAGATGACGGCGGAGAGAATTGCGGACTCGGGGTTGTGCAGGTGCATGATGTTGAGCGCGTTGAGGACTGGGAAGGCTCCGGCGAACATGGCGGGAATGATGGCGAAGTATTTGGCGATGTCGTTGGAGATGGAGAAGGTAGTGAGGGCGCCGCGGGTCATGAGGAGTTGCTTGCCGATGGCGACGATCTCGATGAGCTTGGTGGGGTTGGAGTCGAGGTCGACCATGTTGCCGGCCTCTTTGGCGGCCTGTGTGCCGGAGTTCATGGCGACGCCTACGTCGGCCTGGGCGAGGGCGGGGGCGTCGTTGGTGCCGTCGCCGGTCATGGCGACTAGCTTGCCGTCTGCCTGCTCACGTTTGATGAGGTCCATCTTGTCTTTGGGTTTGGCTTCGGCGAGGAAGTCGTCGACGCCGGCTTCGCGGGCGATGGCGGCGGCGGTGAGAGGGTTGTCGCCGGTGATCATGATGGTACGAATGCCCATGGCGCGGAGTTGATCGAAGCGCTCTTTCATGCCGCCCTTGACGATGTCCTTGAGATGGATGACGCCGAGGGCGCGGCCGTTTTCAGCGACGACCAGAGGCGTGCCGCCGGAGCGGGAGATGACTTCGACGACGTCACGGACTTCGTTGGGAAGCCGGGAGCCGTGCTCGATGAGGTAGGTGGAGATGGCGTCGACGGAGCCTTTGCGGATGCTGCGGCCATCGACTTCGATGCCGGACATGCGGGTGAGGGCGGAGAAGGGGATGAACTCGGCGTTGAGGTTGGCGAACTCGCGTCCGCGAAGGTTGTACTGGTGCTTGGCGAGGACAACGATGGAGCGGCCTTCGGGAGTCTCGTCGGCGAGGGAGGAAAGTTGCGCGGCGTCGGCGAGTTGCTCGCTGGTGACGCCGGGCGCGGCGACGAACTCGGAGGCCTCGCGGTTGCCGATGGTGATGGTTCCGGTCTTGTCGAGGAGCAGGGTGTTGACGTCGCCGGCGGCTTCAACTGCGCGGCCTGATGTGGCGAGGACGTTGTGCTGGACGAGGCGGTCCATACCTGCGATGCCGATGGCCGAGAGCAGACCGCCGATGGTGGTGGGGATCAGGCAGACGAGCAGCGAGATTAATACGAAGACGGTCTGTGGTGCGCCGGAGTACACCGCGAAGGGCTGCAGGGTGACGACGGCGAGAAGGAAGATGATGGTGAGGCCAGCGAGCAGAATGTTGAGCGCGATTTCGTTGGGAGTTTTCTGGCGCTCGGCGCCTTCGACGAGGGCGATCATGCGGTCGAGAAAAGTTTCGCCGGGGTTGGAGGTGATGCGGATGGTGATCTCGTCGGAGAGGACGCGGGTGCCACCGGTGACGGCGGAACGATCGCCGCCGGCCTCGCGGATGACGGGAGCGGATTCGCCGGTGATGGCGGACTCATCGACCGAGGCTACGCCCTGGATGACTTCGCCGTCGCCGGGGATCATCTGGCCGGCGAGGACGCGGACAACGTCGTTGGCGCGGAGTTGGGAGCTGGCAATCTCTTCGATCTCGCCGGACTTCGAGACCTTGTAGGCGATGGTCTCGGACTTGGCGAGGCGGAGGGCGTCGGCCTGGGCTTTGCCGCGGCCTTCGGCCATGGCCTCGGCGAAGTTGGCGAAGAGGACGGTGAACCAGAGCCAGAGAGTGATCTGGAGATCGAAGCGAAAGTGGCCGTGGTGGGTGATGGTGTTGGCGATGAGGAGAGCGGTGGTGAGAACGCTGCCGACTTCGACGACGAACATGACGGGGTTCTTCATCATGGTCTTCGGGGAGAGCTTGGCGAGGGCGTCGATCGAGGCGCGGCGCATGATCTTCTTGTCGAAGAGAGAGCGGCGGCCTTTGGCTTGACTTGCGGTGGACATGGTTTCTCCAGAATCTTGTGCTGCCAGGAACTCTGATTGCTGCCTCGGCATTCCCTCAGGGGCTAAAGCCGAATTCCTAAGCTGGGAGTAATGGCGGGACTGAAGTCCCGCCCCTTCAAAAACGGATTTGATGGTTGCGTCAAGGCGATAACTCCTTAGAAGGTGTGGCCGGCGTGAAGGAGCAGGTGCTCCAGAATGGGGCCGAGTGCGAGCGCGGGGAAGAAGGTGAGCGCGCCGACGATGACGATGACCGAGGTGAGCAACGCAGCGAAGAGCGGCGTCGTGACCGGGAAGGTGCCGGCGGTTTCGGGGACGATTTTTTTGCCTGCAAGATTGCCTGCGATGGCGAGCATCGGGATCATCATCATGAAGCGGCCAATGAACATCGCGATGCCGAGGGAGTAGTTGTACCAGTGCGTGTTGGCATTGAGGCCGGCGAAGGCGGAGCCGTTGTTGCCGGTGGCCGAGGCGTAGGCGTAGAGGATCTCGGAGAGACCGTGGGGGCCGTGATTGGCGAGCGAACTGAGGCCGAGGTTGGGCATGAGGACGGCGACGGCGGCGAATCCGAGGATGATGAGCGGAAAGATGAGCAGGTAGAGCATGGCCATCTGGACGTCGTAGGCTTCGATTTTTTTGCCGAGGTACTCGGGGGTTCGACCGACCATGAGGCCGGCGATGAAGACGGAGAGGATGACGAAGACGAGCATGCCGTAGAGACCAGCTCCGACGCCGCCGAAGACGATTTCGCCGAGGAGAATGTTGGTGAGGGGGACGAGACCGCCGAGGGGGGTGAAGGAGTCGTGCATGGAGTTGACGGCGCCGCAACTGGCGTCGGTGGTGACGGTGGCGAAGAGCGCGGAGTTGGCGATGCCGAAGCGAACTTCTTTGCCTTCCATGTTGCCGCCGGACTGGAGGCTGTAGGAGTTGTGCTGGTCGACGTTATGTAGCAGGGGATTGGGTTGCGCCTCTGCCCAGTAGCAGGTGAAGACGCCGACGAACCAGAGGATGGTCATGGCCGCGAGCACGGCCCAGCCGTGTTTGGGCGAGCCGACCATCTGGCCGAGGGTGGCGGTGAGGCCAGCGGGGATGAGGAAGATCGAGAGCATCTGCAGGAAGTTCGAGAGTGGGGTCGGGTTCTCGAAGGGATGCGCGCTGTTGGTGTTGAAGAAGCCGCCGCCGTTGGTGCCGAGCATCTTGATGGCTTCCTGGCTGGCGACCGGGCCTTGCGCGATGGTCTGCGTGGTGACAGTGGAGGTGGTGGTCTTGCCGTCGGCGCCGGTGGTGGTGACGGTTTGCGGCTGGACGAGGGTTGCGGTGGTGTAGGGATGGAAGTTCTGGATGACTCCCTGGGAGGTGAGCGCGAGTGCGAAGACGATGGAGATGGGGAGAAGAATCCAGAGGGTTCCGCGAGTGAGGTCGACCCAGAAGTTGCCGAGGGTCTTCATCTCGCGGCGCGCGATGCCGCGGATGAAGGCGATGGCGAAGGCGAGACCTGTGGCGGCGGACCAGAAGTTGTGCGTGGCGAGGCCGAGCATCTGGGTGAGATAGCTCATGGTGGTCTCTGGCGTGTAGGACTGCCAGTTGGTGTTGGTGGAAAAGGAAATGGCGGTGTTGAAGGCGAGGTCGGGTGCGACCGCCGCGAGATGCTGTGGGTTGAGCGGAAGGACCTGCTGGATGCGTTGGATGATGTAGGTGAGGACCAGTGTGGCAGCGGTGAAGACGAGCATGGCGATGGCGTATTGCGTCCAGCGCATTTCCTCATCGGGATCGACGCCGGTGAGGCGATAGAGCAGGCGCTCGCAGGGGATGAGGATTGGATCGAGCCAGGTGCGGCGGTGCTCGAAGACGCGGGTCATGTAGCTGCCCATCGGCTTGGCGAGGAGCAGGATGAGCGCGATGAAGAGTGCGATTTGAAGCCAGCCGTTGAGCGACATTAGAACTTCTCCGGACGCAGGAGAGCGTAGACGAGATAGACAAGCAGAAGGGTGCAGATGAGGAGGAGGATGATGTTTTCGATCATGGAAGGCTTCCTTTAGAAGTGGCGTCCTTTGAGGCGGTCGCAGGCGTAAACGTAGAGGACGGATGTGGGGAAGAGAATGGTGAGGGTGAGGACTGCGATGAGGTCGGGCATGGGTGCTCCAGTGCAAACGTCGCGCGGCGGTTTGTGGCTGCCGTTGGTGAGAGGCAGCACGCGTCTGTCCGCTACGAGAATCAGTAGACGGTGGTGAGGCAGGAGAAGTCAGTAGGGAAGTCGTTAAGAAGTCGTAAGTTCGGAGCGCAGTCGATAGCCGACCCAGGGCTCGCTTTCGATGTAGCGCGAGCTGTTGGCGGGGTCGAGCTTCTTGCGTAGTTGGCCAATGAGGACGCGGAGGTACTCGGGCTGATCCTCGCCGGCCGGGCCCCAGATCTGGCGGAGAAGAAATTTATGCGTGAGGACGCGGTTGGGGTTGTTGACGAAGAGGAGCAGGAGATCGAACTCTTTGGGGGTGAGGTGGATTTCGGTGCCGCGCACGCGGACGATGCGCGATGCGGTGTCGATGTAGAGGTCGCCGACGGTGACCTCGGCTGGCGGAGGCTCTTCGCGGGCCACCTTGCGGAGGTTGGCGCGGACGCGGGCGAGGAGTTCAGGCATGCTGAAGGGTTTGGTGACGTAGTCGTCGGCGCCTTCGTCGAGAGCGGCTACTTTCATGGTCTCCTGCTCGCGGACGGAGAGGACGATGATGGGGGTTTCGGCGATGCGGCGGATGGCGCGGGTGAGTTCGATGCCGCCCATCTCGGGCATGGCAAGGTCGGTGATGACGAGGTCGGGGGAGACGGTGCGGAAGAGTTCGAAGG
>JAJXYW010000142.1 GCA_021780415.1 Acidobacteriota bacterium | reverse complement strand
CCAATCGTCGCCGACGGCTGACCCGTGCGCGGTGCGGTCGCGAAGATCGGCGTCCCCTTCGTGCTCGTGTGTGGACGCGAGATCGGATGCGGCGGCGCAAACGCAATCCCTGCAGCGAACACGTTCGGATAGGCTGGGCTCTGGTACGTGTGCGGCCAGTCCGCGGCCTTCCACTCTTCATACGGTTTTTGCGCGTAGTCCGCATCAACCTTCATGAATCCATTGGGTGCGAACAGACGCGGCGTAATGTCCTGGCCCGCGCGGTCGAAGGCCTTTAATCCGACCCCGGCAAATGGAGGCAGCAGCATGGCCATGTCGAAGCTCAACTCATGTTCCTCGCCGTCCAGCGTCTCGTAGGTAAGTTTCCCCTGTTCGATCTTGCGCACATGCGCGCGCGTAATCGACCAGATATCGCGTTCCGCCATCACCGATGCGGTGAAGATGTTGGTGGGCGTGATGTATCCGCTGTGTCGGATGAAGGCCCCGCCCATGCCAAAGTCGCCGAGTTCATACTCGTTGGTCAGGAACACAACCTCAGCTTTATCGCGCACGCCATGCTGCCGCAGTTCGAACTCCAGGTTGACCACGTATTCGAACGCAGCTCCCTGGCACGTACACTGCCCGTGCCCGGTCCCGATCACGAAGCGGCAGTGTTCTCCCTGCTTCATCCGTTCCACCAGCGCAAGAAATTCTTTGGCAGCCTTGATCGCATGATCCGGTGTGCACACTGAAACCGTAAACTTCTCCGGCCCCAATCCTTCCGTAGCGGCAAAGTTCAGCTTCGGCCCGGTGGCATTGATCAGGTAGTCGTACTCGATCGTCATCAGCGCGGCATCCTGCCCCGGCACACGCTTTTCAATCACCACATGAGGCGCGGCAATCTCGGTGCTTCCTTCTGGATGAATCTCCACCGCGCGTGCCTGCTCAAAGCGTATGCCTGCTCGTTCATACACGGGCGCCAGCGGGAACGAGACCTGCTTCTCCGTCATCAGCCCCACGCCCACCCAGATGTTCGATGGAATCCAGTTGTAGTGGGACAGTGGCGAAACAACGACCACCTCATGCGACGTATCCAGCCACGTCCGCAGGTAAGAGGCTGCAGTATGGCCAGCGACCCCCGCTCCTAAAACGACGACTCGTGCCATAGCCCGCTCCCACGGCCTGCGCTGCGCCAACCCCATTGCCGGAGCCAGCGCCATGATGGTGAGCGCATATCCGTGAACCAACTCTCACTGGCAAGTAGTCTGCGAGCGACGAAGCAATCTGTCAAGCGAGCACCCTTGTCTCAGCCCTCGCCGCAACCCGACAGCCGCGCCACCACCTGTGCGAATCCTCTCCTCGCGCTACGGCGTCCAGGCGGCCTTCATCCCCTCAATCTCCGCCACTCTCTCCGCGCCGCAGCCCGCCACCTCCCGCAGCGGCGCTCCCGTAAACTTCCGGCACAACTTCGTCGCGCCCACCACCACAAACTCCACCGACACCACCGCTCCCGGAATCCTCGCCCCAAACCAATGCGGATCCTCGCGCTCCCGCCACGTCACCAATCCCAGCACCGCCCCTGCCGGATACGCCGTCCCTGCCCGCGCTGCCGCCACCGCCGCATCATTTCCAAACAGCGTAGACGTCATCTCACTCCCGCGATCCACCACCGTCGTTATCCCCCTCCACTCCAGCACCGGATAAGGTAATCCCAACGGCAACCCTGCCTGCACGTTATACAAATCCGTATCGGCAATCTTCTTCCCATTGCACCCGCAAACCACCGCCAGCATCAGCGCGCACCCAACCACTCGCAGCCTCATCGTCCCGGCCTCCCCAGTAGCGGCAGCGTAAACACATAGTCGTTATCGCGCACCGGCTGATGGCAACCCAGGCACTCATTATCGAAGTGCGCATCCTTCCCATACGGCTTCAAATCCGCGCCAACGAACCGCGCAAACCCCCATCCCCCCGTGCCCGCATACTGCACCCGATGCTTCTCCATGAACTCCACCTGCACAAACTTCCCCGGCACCAGATGCCCATGTCCATCGTCTACCGCCTGCCACGCAATCTTCGCAAACGCCGCACCCTCCGGCCACGACGGCAGTTGATGCGCCTCAATCGCGCGCATCGCGATCTCATTGCCCGTAACAATCCGCAGCGTGTGATCATCTCCGCGATCCGTCGTGCTGATCACGCGCCAGTCCGCGAACCCCGGCAGAAACGGCACCCCATTCGGCGAAGCCCCGGCAGCCTCCGTCAAGTGCTTCGGGATCGCTCCCGCAGCCACTCCACTCGGCCCACTCGCAGCCGCAAACGGCGCAAGATACTTCTTCAGCGTAGCCAACTCCTCCGCCGTCACCTCCGCATGCGGATGCCCCAGCAGATAAATCTTCAGCGGCATCGCTCCCATCTGCACCTGGTTCACCGACTCGAACAGCACCGCCCGCTGCATCGCCAGCGGCTTCGTCCCCAGCTCCGAGTAGTTCACCACCGCCCGCGCCCTCTGCACATCCGACGCCACCACCCAGTACATCGGCGCCGCCTCATCCCACCACACCAGCCTCGGCTCATCCGAGTGGCACGCATAGCATCGCCGCACCAGAATCTCCCTCACCCGCGCCGGCACCGCGGCCTCCACCTGTGCGCCCTCCGGCCTTCCCAGCGACGGCCGAATCGCCTGCACAGCCAGCCCCACCACCACCGCCCCCACCGCCATCGCACCCAGCGTTCGCCGCGCACCCGTCATACCCACAAGACTACCGCGCAACCCTTCCACTTCGCATCACCCAACCCCACGCACTCGCCGCGCTAATGCCCGCGCTTCGACCCCCGTCATCCTGAGCGCAGTGACGAACCCCTCTAGCTGCTAGCTGCGAAGTTGCAATAGGTTATTGTCCATCTTACCGAGAACGTAAAAGCCGGGTCCCCATCTTCGCGACGGCTGCATCGTCGCTATGGGGGCTTCACGCTGCCGAAGGCTGGAGTGCAGGCGCAGCCGCAACGACCAAATTGCCTTGCTCGATACCGCCACCCACTCTCACCCGGAGCCCAGCTACACTCACCCACACTCCCCGCCGCAACAAATACCTCGACAAACTCATCGCGTGCGGTGGCCAGCCCTTCACCCGCGCCGAGGTCACCGCCGACATGCAGCGCTCGGGCACGCCCCAACCCCTCATCAAGCGCTGGCTCCAGGATCAGCAACGCGCTGCTATTCTGTGCAGCACTCTACGCAACGCTCCTCGCAAGCACTAAACTAGAATTGCCATGTCAGATCACGAATCCAACCCTCTCCCCGAAATCGACCTCTCCAAGCCTCCCGCCGAGAACATGGTCCGCGTCACCTTCGAACCCGAACACAAGACCGTCGAGTTCCCCTTCAACTCTCTCCCCTACGACGGCCACGGCCAGCCGATGAGCTTCCTCGACGTCGCCGAGAACTATGGCATC
This sequence comes from Acidobacteriota bacterium, assembly GCA_021780415.1. Next base: position 1,647 of record JAJXYW010000142.1, on the reverse strand, counting down.
TTCCTCGACCACGCCTGCGGTGGCGTCGCCGCCTGCACCACCTGCCACATCTTTCTCAAGCAGGGTGCTGAGGGTGTCTCCGAACCCGAAGACCTCGAGCTCGACCGCCTCGAACTCTCCCCCGGCCTCCAACTCAACTCCCGCCTTGGCTGCCAGTGCGTCATCGAGAAGCCCGGAACCTACGTCGCCGAGATCCCCTCCTGGAACAAGAACTACGTCCAGGAAGGTAAGCCTGCCGTCGTCAAAAAATAGCCCCACCCTCAGCCCGGATCCGCCCCGGCGCCAATCCCTCCGCCCTCCGGACCGGCAATTGCCCGGGTGGCCCATCCTCGACCTGCGGGCTTATCGCCGGGCAGGGCGGGGTCCTGCCAGCCAAAATTGTTGCCGTGCGTACGAAAACCGTGTTGAGAGTGTCGAATTGCAGCCCAACATTGCGTTGAGCCCTACACCATTTCGCGGCATTTCCCGATGAAACCGGCGTCTCCGCGCTCAGGCCAGCGTCGGAGGAGTATCCCACAGCATCGGCCACACTACGCAGGAGTGCCGTTTTAGCTCTGGAATCAACATCATACGCTGCTCCTGCTTGTCCCGCAGCACCACCAGCGCAATCCCCCGCCCACGGCTCGCCTGGAGCCGCCTCACCCACTCCCCCGTCGTCCTAACCACAATAGAATCAGCCTTTAGGATCACGTCCCCGGCCCTCAGCCCGGCCGCTGCCGCAGGACTGTTCGGTGTGACCGTCTCCACCAGCAGCCCCACCCCCGCCGGAGCCCCGAAGAACCCCGCCAACTGGGGCTCCATCCCCTCCAACATCAATCCTGTAAACGGTGTGCTGTGAAGCATTTGCAGTAAAAAACTCTTACTCCTGGAGGGCGTTCCCGCAGCCGCTGGATCGGCTGGATAGCCCTCTCCAGCCCCATCGATTCCTGGCTCATCAGCCTCCGTGGGAGGGTCCGCCGCCACCATCCGCGCCACAGCCTCCCGCTCCACTTCGCCGCGATACGCAAGTTGCACATTAACAACCACTTGCTGCCCACTGCGTAGTACCGCCAAGGCCACCCCACTGCCCACCCCGGCATCATGAATCATCCGCCGCAACCCCTCCGCCCCGGTAATCATTTGCCCATTCAAACTAACAATCACATCATGCGGCCGCAGCCCCGCCTTCCCCGCCGGCCCATCATGATCCACCATAATAATCTCAACCCCGCGCCCAGCCTTCAGGTGCAGCGCCGACACCTGCTCGTCGCTAAGGTTCTGAAAAAGAATGCCTAAGTAGCCCGGAGAATGCGCCGGAACTCCCCTCGCAGGGGTAGCGTGGGAACCCGTAACACTACCACCCTGCCGAACTGGAGTCCGCGCAAGGCTCTCGGATTGAGCCATGGTTGCCGTCATGACCAGCAGTCCTGACAGCACCAGCGCACACGCAAACCCCATGCGGCTTGCCACACAAGCGCTAACTCCCTGCGACTGTGCAAACCAACCGGATTCGATCGTGTGCCTCATCGCCACTCGCAGCATACGCATCTACTGAATATCTGCCGATCCCTGCAGCACCTGGAAGGACGCATTGCGGATGGCCGGGTTCGCATCCTGCGACGAAACCGTGCGCAGCACCTGGCGCACGCTGGAGTCGGCCTGCACGGG
>JAJXYW010000314.1 GCA_021780415.1 Acidobacteriota bacterium | reverse complement strand
GCGCAAGGTCATGGCCGAGGGCGAGCTGAGGAAGATTCACTACCGCCGCGAGGCTTTGCAGTTCACCGACCGCCGACCCGCGTATTTCTTCAAAGGTCAGACCGGGGGTCCGTTCGTCCTCGTTGACATGAAGGCTTGCTACGCCTCGATCTACTCCCGGCTGTGCCTTGACCTGACCTACCGTCCCGACACCGACCCGCCCCTCCTGGGGTTGGGCAACGCTGCGTTCATCCGTTCGTCAGAGTGGCTGTCGGCCAAGGACGAACGTAACGCCATGTGGGGGAACCTGCTTCGTCCGCGAGTGCGGGAGTGGCGCCACGGCGAGCCGGTCGAGAAGATTCCCAATCGCTACTTCTCACCGGACTTGGTGGGGATCGTGTTCGACGTGGCCCACGCCATCGCCGGAAAGGCTGTGGAGATGGGCGCACTGACCTGGGCCGTGGACGGAGGAGCGTTCCGTCCCGAGGAGGGAAGGGGGTTCATCGAGTGGCTGTCCCGGTCCTTCGGACTCATAGCCGACATACGGGCCGAGGGGCCGGGATGGCTGTTCGGCGCTACTTCGTACTCGATAGGCCCGTTGGTGACTGAGGATGTTCGTAAGGGGAACGCGAGGGAGTGGGAGCCCTCGAGCAACCTTCGACGGGTTCGGTCGGAATGGCTGGCCGACGTTATGAAGGAGAGGGAATGCTTACAAGGGAAGTGAACGTCTCGCCGGACCTCGCGGGGATCGACGTGATCTGCCGGCGTCACAAGATGTCTGACGGTTTTTGCCGGTGCTGCAACGAGCCGTGGCCCTGCGACGTGACCGTGATCGGAACCATGCTCTTCAGGGAGAAGCGATGACCGTCGTCCTGCTCATCCTCATCGGCATCACCCTCTACAAGCTGGGAGAGGCCCACGGAGAAGGCCGGGAGCGGCACCGGATGGACCGCGCCGAGAAGCGAGCCGAGGAGAAGATCGTGAGGCTGAAGGACTACCGATGATCTCCTACCTTGAAGTTGCGTTGTTAGTAGTGGGACCGGCGTTCCTCATCATTGGGATCGGAACCATTGTGGAGATGTTCTTGGAGTGGAGGGACCGTGACTGAGTTCACCGTGGGACAGAGGGTGCGGAACGCGAATGGGTTAGAGGTGACCGTGGCGGCCGTGTTCGAGCCCGACCGGTACGGGACCGACATCTTGGTGCGCGACAGGGACAACTACGTATGGCTAGAGCGGTCGTCCGACTGTTCCCCCATCCCCGACACCGTGACGGTGGAGTTGAGCCGGGAGGATGCAGAGGGGTTCGCGGCACTTGACGGCTACGGGCACCGAACGGGGCGCCTCGCCGCCGCCTGCCGCACCGCGCTGGCCGCTGAGAAGGAGGGGGAGTGAGCAAGAACGCCTACAAATGGATGCGGCCGGGGTTGACGACGCCCACTCAGAGGGCGACCTGGCCCGTCGCGGTAGGCGAGTGGACGCACCCCGAGACGCCGATGCTCTGTGAGTCCGGCTGGCACGCGATGGAGGAGAAGGACGTGCTCGCCCACCTGCCCGACACCATCGGCGCCGAGTTGTGGTGGGTCGAGTACGGCGGTCGAGTCGTTCACGGTGCCGACAAGTTCTGCTCCGAGCGCATGCGCCTCGTCTCTCTGGCGGGGGTGACGACCGAGGAGAACCTGCGACTCTTCGCCGCCGACTGCGCCGAGGACGCCCTCTCGCTCGTGGAGAGCCCCGACCCCCGCAGCGTCGAGGCCATTCGCGTCGCTCGCCTTTACGCCGTGGGGGAGGCCACACAGGGGGAGTTGGCCGCCGCTCGGGCCGCCGCTCGGGCCGCCGCTTGGGCCGCCGCTTGGGACGCCACTCGGGACGCCGCTGGGGCCGCCGCTCGGGACGCCGCTCGGGACGCCGCTCGGGACGCCGCTCGGGACGCCGCTCGGGACGCCGCTCGGGACGCCGCTCGGGACGCCGCTCGGGACGCCGCTCGAGCCAAATACTCCAACTGGCTCGTCGTGCGACTGGAAAGTGGGTACTGATGACTGACCGCCTAGAGGAAATCCGAGCGCGGGTCGAGGGGGCACAGCAATGCTGGGTGTGGTCGTGTTCACATTGTGGGCCGTCTTTGCATAACGGTCCGGCGTGGTGTGATTTGGGCTGCGGGAGAGACTATTCCGAAATGTCGATGGTGTTGATGACGACCTTCCCGCTGAAGTCAGACACGACCGACCTCCTGGACCGCCTAGAGCGGGCCGAGGCGCGGGTGGAGAGGCTGGAAACGGCGAGTCGGGTACTTAGGCATCGGCTCATGGAATGGACCCGTGCGCCGAGCGCGTCCGGCTCTGCCATCTTCAAGGGCGGCTACATGCAGGCGCAGGACGACGTAGGTCTGATGCTTTCGCACGACGCGGCCCTAGAGACAGGAGAGCCCCATGAGTGAAACCAAGTGCGATAAGTGCGATGACCGGGCATGCATGTTCGGCACCGCCATCAACGAGGACCGCACGAAGCGCAACATTGCGCTGTGTCGGGTTCACGCCGACGAGCGCCACGAAGAGATGGCCGCGCGTGGACGTGCACGCACCGAGGCGGCGGGAGGACCCATCAAGCAGCATTGCCCTCGCAGCGGTGAGATGTTCCAGCACCCAGACGGAGGCGAGAGCGAGTGGCGCTACATCCGAGACGACGACGTGCTCACCTGCTCGTACTGCGGCTCGATTCACCCGGACGAGTTCATGGCTCAGGTGCGCTCTGGCTCCCCCATCGGGGCGACCGACAAATCCTACAAGGCGTACGTCGAAGAGATGTCATCCCGCGAGCCGGTGCGGATGGACCACGCGCCCAAGTTCTACTACCAGCACTTGTCATCGGAGCAGCAAGATGAGTTCGTACGCCTGTGGAACGAGCGCGTTCTGATGAGCCGCCGCTTCGACTTCGCGACGGACGAATACGTGACCGTGCCTGCACGCGACTACTGGAGCGGCGTTTTGCCGTTCTTCATGCGGCGCGGCCCAGTGGAGGGGGAGCCCCATGAGTGACAAATACAAGATTGGCGACCGCGTAATGATTAGGGCGGATTTCGGACCGCCCCTCGTATGCGAAGTGCAAGGCGTGGAACACGTGGTCCGCTATCGCGTTGTCGATGACAATCTTCCCTTCACGGTGGATGAATCAGACGTATTCGGATTCTATGTGGAGACAGAGGAGCCCCATGAGTGAGGCTAAGAGGTACCGCAAGAAGCCGGTTGTGGTCGAGGCGATTCAGTGGACGGGCGAGAACCTAAAAGAGATTCTGACGTTCACGGGGTTGAACCGGGCGTACTTCGGATGGCCAGAGTCAGCGGGGAGAACGCACTATGGCCTCGGTCGTCGTGGCGAACCAGAGTCGCATCTGTGGATTCGCAGCCTAGAGGGCGACATCCGCGCCGAGCCTGGTGATTTCGTGATTCGCGGTGTCCAGGGCGAGTTCTACCCCTGCAAGCCCGACATCTTCGAGGCCACCTACGAGCCCGTGGAGGGAGAGCCCCATGCGGCGCAATCATTGGGATTGGTCAGGCACTCATGGGGATGACCCTCTTCGACGTAGAACCTATCCTCACCCCTCGGGAGAGGTTCGAGGAGTTCCACCGGGAGAATCCCCACGTGTATGAGAGACTGCGTTACATGAGCCTCGAGCTCGTGGCGAACGGTCACTCTCGTATCGGCATGGGAATGCTCTTCGAGGTATTGAGGTGGTCGGCGATGACGACTAAGGATGAAGAGTTCAAGTTGAACAACAATTACCGCGCCTTCTACAGCCGCATGCTGATGGAGAACGAGCCCGAGTTGAGAGACGTATTCGAGTTGAGGGAGCAACACCTATGAACATTCATCTAGGCCACAAGACCATTCTTCCCACCGGAAGGCAGGAGAGGAGCGACGGGAGGGTCTACCCCCAAAGGGTTGCCGGGGTAGCGCCAACGAAGGTATTACCGCCTGCGGTTCCGTGGCAGCCTCTCGGAAACCTCCTGTTCGGAGACTGCGTGTTCGCGGCCACCGCTCACGCGATACAGGCCGATGATCCCAACGTGAGGTTCACCACCGCCCAGGTGGTCGATCCCTACCACGTCTACGAGCGCGACTACGACGGCGGGAAGGACTTAGGGAGCGATCCGTCAATCGTGGAGGACTGGACGATGCGTCCTAACGGGCTCTTCGGCTACAAGACGATGGGATACCAGAACATCGAGCCTCACGACTTCTCGGGGCTTCGTTCAGCCATCGCCGAGGAGAAGGCGGTTCTTCTCGAGCTGGCCCTTCCCGAGTCGGCGGAGCGTCAGTGGACCGTCTGGCCGCGCAAGCCCTGGACCGTCGTCAGCGGATCGAAGATCGTTGGCTACCACGAGATAGCCCTCGTTGGCTACGACGGATGGTTCTACGGCGTCACCTGGGGGACTCTTATGAAGATCCAGCCGAAGTTCATCTCCACCTACGGACTTCAGGCCCAGGCCCCGATGGGATGGAGCCCGGCGTGATCTGGCTGGTGGTGGCGGCACTCGGATGGGTGCCGATCCACCACCCCGTCAGGGTCACTCACGCCGCCGTCGTCCGATGGATGAAGGTCCATGTCTGCGAGGAGGGAGGTCACGGATGGCACGTCGATGGCCCCACCTACTTCGGGGGGCTGGGATGGGTCCAAGCGACCTGGGACCAGTTCCGCCGACCGGATTTCCCCAAATCCGCCGCGATGGCGACGATCACCCAGCAGATTTGGGCGGCTCAGCGATTCGCCGGCTTCTACCACTTCGTCCCGGACCAGCACGGATGCTGGGCTCGAGGCTACTGATGGACCGGATTGTTAAGGCCTGCCGGGCCATTCTCTGCCTTCCAATGACCTTTTCCCTGGTCTTTCTCGGATCAGTCCTGGTCAAAGAGGATGTTCCGTGGTTCGTCAGCGGAATCGCCTATTTCGGGGCGGTTTTGGCCGGTTTGCGCTGGACTATCTGAGCCCAGCTCTGCATGCCCCTCTAGATTGCCCTGAGAGGCCTCTATTTTGCCCTCTCGCGGCGTCAAATCCAGTTCCGGTACCTGGGTCCACTTCTTCTCCTCAACCGCTTAGAAGTCCACACAGCTTCACACACACACACACACACACACACACACACACACACACACACACACACACACACACACGAGGGACGGGAGAG
>JAJXYW010000239.1 GCA_021780415.1 Acidobacteriota bacterium | reverse complement strand
GACGACGTGCATTACGACCGGCAGGTGATCGGCCTCTTCCTTGCCTGCATTCTGGCGGTCCATCTGTTCGGGTCGATTGTTAGGTGGAGGGAGAAGCGATGAGTGCGAACAAGGTCCTGGCCATCGTGCTGACAGTGTTGCTGTCCGCGTGGGTGATGGTGACTCTCAATCGTCAGCACGCCCCGCCGCCGCCCGCTCAGCCCGCACCCGTCAACCCATCGCCCAAAACGCCGCCGGATTCTCGGCCTCGGCGTCCGACGCCGCGCGGCCCTACATGACCGCATTGCGGGCAGACGCTCTCGGTCGAGGGCAGAGAGGGGGGCGAGCGGCGACCAGTGCGTGGCGGCCTGGTGTCGCCGGACGGGCAGGTGACGGCGATCTTCGGGCCGGAGTACAAGATTGATTGGCCGCACAATATCGCCTCGAAAGGCTTGGGTTGCTGTGGCTACGCCGTGTTGGATTACGCAGCTCGCTGGCAGAACGTGAAGGAGCTGATAGGCTTGCCCGAACGCATGAGGAAGGACGGCGTGGCGGGAGGGGCCTGGCCGGCGAAGGTAGAGCAGGTGATCGCTCGATATGCTTCGGATTGCGATTGGTTCCAGTCGGAAGATCGCGATGAGGCTCTCGTCGAGGCACTGATACGCTCAAAGCGGATGGTTTGTGTGGATTACTCCGGGAGCGATCCGCATTACTCTGGGTCTGTGGCGCACTGTGTCAATCTCATTTATTTTGATAGGGGCCTCGACTGGGTCGCAGTGCTCGACAACAACTACCCGTCGGCAGAGGAGGTGATTTGGATGGACGTGCAAAACTTTCGCAAACGATGGCGAGGTTGGGTGTACGCATTACTCGCTGCTGTACCCGGCGATGTTGCGACGGCTCAGAGTGCCTCGAGGCCGAGCAGCTCGCCGGCGTGGAACGCGGGCTATGAGTGGCGGCCCGTGCCCGGCCTGCCGGATCAATCGGGGCTGTTCAGCGGTGGAAAGCAGATCGGAGCGTGGAAGGCGGAGCGGAGGGAGTTCTGGAGGCTGCTGCCTGACGGATCATGGGCAGATCGCCCCGAAGTGCCTCCTATCCCGCCTCCCGGCGGAGCGGCATGGCCCGCGCTGGTGGAAGACGGCGTGTTGAACTTCGGGCTGAGTCGTCGGCTCGTTGCCGAGGCGAAGGGAGCCACTCGCCGCGGAAAGCCCACCAGTACGGCGGAGTTGCTCGCCGCGATTGGCGGCGAGATGGTGCCGGCCAAGCCTGCGAGTCCGAGTGGCGGCGGCGGACTCGATCTCACAGCCGCGTGGGGCGGCGTGCCGCTGTGGTTGCTCCTGGCGTTGGGAGCGACGATGTTCGTAATGCTTCTCAGGAGGTCTGAGTGATGAATGAATCAGTGATTATCGCCGTGGTTGGTGCGGCAATTGGCTGGATACTCCGGCACGTTGGGGTCGGGGCGAATGTAGGTGGTACCAGCCCGAAGGTTAAGCAGACAGCTCCAGCCTCGCCGGCGGCGGGGCTGACGGGCGGCCTGAAAGGCGAGATCGAGGCAATCGTCGCGGATGCTGTCAAGACCGCCGTAGCGGTCGCCATATCGGACCTGCGGGCCGGTGTCACCGCTCAGGCGGCTCCGCCTGCTGCGTGAGTCCCGGCGGCGCTGCCGCGTCCCGTCAAGGACGATGGGGGCCGCACGCGGCAGCGACCCGCCGGGTATTCCTCTTTGCCGCACCTGTGTATTCCTCATATCTCCATAGTCCCCGGAGCGCTCTGTCATGGCCACTCTCTTAATCGTTCCAGGTGTCGCTGGCAGCGAGATTACGACGCCGCCGAGCTTCTTCGGACTGGGTCCGCCGATCAAGGTTTGGCTCTCGTATGCGGGCATGGTCGCCGGCACCTGGCGGTGGCTGGCTCTGGCTGCCGACGGAGTGACGCCGACGTTCCCTGGCGTTGGTGCGCTAAACGCGGGGCCGCTGGTGACGCCGTACTACGACGTGGCTTTGAGCTGGTTCGTTAGCCGCGGCTACCGGGTGTACGCGGCCCAAAACTTTTGGCTTGGCGTCCTGGAAAATGATGCGATCAATCTGGCGGCTCAGATCGTGTCGCTGTCTGCCGAGGCACCGATCCATGTCCTGGCTCACTCACGCGGTGGCCTCGTGTTGCGGCGGGCCTTGCAGCTGCTCGCGGCGTCGAACCAGCTCGGCTGGGTTGGCAGATGTGCCGGCCTCGGTGTCCCTCATCAGGGATCTTGGGAGTCCGCTAATCTCTTGGCAGGATTCCAGCGGAGCCTGCAAAACCTGTGTCTGCTGGCCATGCTCGGCCCATTGGCGGACTGGCTGGACACTGCCTGCGAGCAGTTGCAGGCTGTCGTGCGGACGTGGCCAGTGTGCTATCAATTGATGCCCATGCCCGGAGCGGCTGGCGTGCCGCCGGCGACCATCGCGGCCATGTACGACGCGGCGGCGTGGGCCGCGACGGGTGTCACAGTGTCGGCGGCGTGGCTGGCGGAGGCTCAGACGTGGTGGGCTGCCTTCGACTCGGTCCCGCCGACGGTGGATTGGGTCGATGTTGTCGGGGAGGGACTGTCCACTCCCGATCAGCTCCCATCGGGAACGCCTCCCGTGAGCGGTGGCTCGTACACCTACACCGAGCTGGGCGATGGCGTGGTGCCTGCGAGGTGGGCTTCGCAACTCGGGCGCATGCGGATTACTACGCCTACGGGCCACGGTAGCCTGGTCAATGACGGCAGGGTACTGGACGCACTCGACAGCTACTATCGGAATGGACTGAATCAGAGCATCGTGATCGGTGGCGGCGTGCTGAAATGAGGAGATGATGGAAGTACCTGATTTCCCTGGAAGTCATTCGGATGACTTCCATCTTTAGCTGAGTGGCGCTCGCCGGCGATGAGTCAAGGCATCGCCGGCGAGGGCCGTGGTGTTACTGGGGCCTCCGCTGGTGAGGCGGCGGTGGCAGAGGCACATGCGTGCCTGACTGCCGCGGCACCGGATATCGTCGCCGCGATCCGGGACACTCGACGCGCGTCGAGCGCCCGAAGTGTGGCACGATGGTCCCTCTCCCGTCGATCATCACATCCTGGCCGCAGTGCGGACAGGTGCGTATCCAGGGCCTCCGCCTGGTCGTGTCGCTCATAGTGCCTCCGTGACGCTTGGCAGATTGCCGACCAGCTCGTCGGGGGCCACATGATCGGCCACGTGGCCGATAGAGAGCATAGCCGCCTTGAGCTTTTCTGCAGTTTTCAGGGCAAATTCCAGCTCGCAGAGGCGGTTGTGCCTCTGCCTGGTGGCCTCGGTGAGTCGCTCGATCACTGCCCGCAACTCTCGACTTTCGTGACTTAGCGCTGCGATGTAGTAGTCGATCTCAGGGGGTAGCGTCGGCATTGTGGGCCTCCAAAGTGGTGTATTGGTAGTCCATGATCGCGGACTTTGCTACCGCGGCGACGCCGGCGAGCAGGCAGTTCGCGTTGGAGATCCGCGTGAAATCTGGCAGCGACACGCGCAGGCCATCCTGCGCGTCGCGCACGGTGCGGCTCAGCGCCGCCTGTGCCTCTTCACGCCATTGCTCCACGTCCGCGAGCAATCCTTCCCAGTCCATAATCGATCTCCTGTGTGGACGGCGACACCATCGGCCCAGGCGGTGACAGCGACTCCGCTGACCCCCTGCTCGGCTCCGTCGCCGTGGAGCGCGAGGCTGAGGGTGACAGTACCCTCTTGTCGATGGACACATGAGAGTATATGCTCAGGGGGGGGTTCGATCAATACTGTACGCCCATATTTAGGAGTCTCAAGTGAAGCCACTGTACATGGAGCTGTCGGAGAGCGACTGTGAGCTGCTGAAGTCCCTCGCCAGATCGACAGAGCAGTCTAAGGCTCAGATCGTCCGGTGGGCCGTCCGCTATTACGCGATCAATGGGCCTTGGACGCGGAATCGCTCAGAGAGACAGGAGCTTGTTGGCGGGCATGACCTGGACGTCGGCCTAGATCGGAGGTGTGTATGACGCAATCAGCGAATCGCACCCGCCGCAGGCGATCCACCGCCGCCATGCCAGAGCCGCAGTCGGCCATTGACGGCCTGAGCTGGGCGAGTGATGCCGCGGCCGAGCCTACTGACTGGTACTGGCCCGGTGCGATCCCATCCGGCTCTCTGGTGTTACTGGAGGGCCGCAAGAGCACGGGCAAATCCACCGTCGCCGCATCCATCGCGGCCTGCGTGACGGGCGGCCCAGTGGTACCGGGATGGAGCGGGCCTCGCAATGGCCGCGTCGTGTGGGCAGGCAGTGAGGAGAGCTGGGAGAGCGTGATCGTACCGCGATTGAAGGCCGCCCAGGCGGATCTGTCGAGGGTCGGCCGTGTAAGTCTGCTCGACTCCAAGCTGATGCCCCGGAAAATGGTCCTGCCCGATGATCTCTTTCTGCTGGCCGACATACTCCGAAATGGTTCCGTTAGGGTGCTCATCCTCGATCCGTACATCTCCCTGGCTCATCCAGGCTTGGACATGCGCGTCGAGCAGCAGGCACGGCTGTATCTGGAGTCCCTGGCAGACACGCTCGCTCAGAATGATTGCGTCGGTCTGTTGATTAGACATATTCGCAAAGGCACTTCCGGAGACACACGAGAGGCCGGATTAGGTTCGGTCGCAATAAGCAACGTCGCTCGCTCGCTGCTTAGGTGTGACGAACATCCACACCAGTCCGGAGACAACGTGTTGAGCGTGATCGCTTGCAATTACGGGCGGAAGATGTCCACGCAGATCTATCGCTTCAGGTCAGACGGAGAGCCATTTCCCCGCGTCGAGTGGTGCGGCGTGGCAGACATCGACTCCGACGCCATCGCCGAGGGCCGCGGCTCGGAGGCAGAGCGCGACGAGTGGGCCGAGGCGGATCGTCTCCTCGCTCATTGCATCGGGTCCGGTTGGGTGTCAGTCGGGGATGTGATGCGGGAGGCAGAAAGCGCTGGCCTCTCTCCACGGATGCTGAGGCGTGCAAAGGCTCGCCTCCGCGTGCCATCGCGGCGAGTGCATCATGTCAATCAAGGCTGGTGGGAGTGGGGGTGTCCGGCGGGCGGGTGGCCCGCAAACATATTGGCACAGGGTTTGCATGACGCCGAGGGGGGGGCACGTGTGGAGGGGGAGCGCCTTGGCCATGTTGCCCCCGAAGACCATGCGAATTCCTCGAGCGCCAGACCAAGGCGCTCAAGGCGCTCCCCCC
>JAJXYW010000089.1 GCA_021780415.1 Acidobacteriota bacterium | reverse complement strand
CCGTACTCACCGCCCTTCCCCCGCCGCGTACCGGCTTGCCCGGCAGCAGCACCTGCGGCAACACCTTGGCCACCTCCGCCTGCCAGAACGCCTCCTCCTCGCGCGCAATCTCCGCCGTCCGCGCCAGCAGCGCGTCAACCCCCGGATTAAACTCCCGCAGCCGCGGCATCAACGCATGCCGCACCCGGTTCCGCGTCAACGCCACATCCGCATTCGACGCATCCTCTCTCCATCTCTGCCCCCTGGCTCGCAAAAAAGCCTCCACCTCCGCCCGCCTCACCCCCAGCAACGGCCGCACGATCCTCCCCTTACCTCCGCCGTCCTTCCCCGCCGCGTAATGGTCTTGCTCCGTCTCATAAGAATTCTCATCCTGACCCTGAGCTCGCCGAAGGGGAAGCACCTGCATCTCCCGCGCCGCGCCACCACTCTCCACCACCGGCGAGATCCCGCCCAGCCCCTCCGTCCACGCCCCCCGCAGCATCTTCATCACCACCGTCTCCGCCTGGTCGTCGAGCGTATGCGCCGTCGCCACCACATCCACCGCCCCACTCTCCATCAACCCCCGCAGCGCCGCATACCGCAACTCCCGCGCGGCCTCTTCCAGCCCCTCACCCTCCTCCACCTGCCGAGCCGCCGTATCCACACGAAACACCGTCAGCCCCACCCCCAGCCCCGCGCACAGCTCCCGCACAAACGCCTCATCCCCATCCGCGTCCACCCCACGCAGCCCGTGGTGCACATGCGCCGCACTCACCACCACCCCCAGCGGCTCCTTATTGCTCTTCGACTCCGCATTCGCCTCCACCAACCCCACCAGCAGCGCCGTCGAATCCGCCCCGCCACTCACCGCCACGCAAACCCGCTCCCCGGCCCTCACCAGTCCCCGATCCATCGCCAACGCAGTCTTCACAGCCATCCCCTCATCCTAAAGCCGAGCACTCGTCTCTATCCTCCAGGCTCTACCCCCTATCCCCTATCCCCTATCCCCTGCACTTAAGAGTTATACTTCGATTCCCATGTCCGTCTTCGTCATCATCCCCGCCGCCGGAATCGGCACCCGCATGGCGCACGCCACAGGCGGCGTGTCCAAGCAGTTCCTCGAGCTCAAAGGCCTGCCCATCCTGGTTCACTCCCTGCGAGCCTTCCTCGCCGTCCCCGCCGTCACGGCCATCTACGTAGCTGTGCGCGACACCGAACTCTCGCGCGTCACCGCCATGCTCGCAGAGCATGGCCTCAGCGCCCGCGTCCACGTCGTCACCGGCGGCAGCGCCCGTCAGGACTCTGTCGCCAACGCCCTCGCCGCCCTCCCCAGCACCTCCGCCGCCGATATCGTTCTCGTCCACGACGCCGTCCGCCCCCTCATCGACCCCACCACCATCGAGCGCACCATCGCCGCCATCGAAAAACACGGTGCCGCCATCGTCGCCACCCCCGCCATCGACACCATCAAGCAGGTCGAACGCACCGCCGACGGCGCTCTCATCACCGCCACCATCCCCCGCGAGCTCATCGTCCACGCCCAAACCCCGCAAGGAGCCTGCGTCCCCCTCCTCCGCCAGGCCTTCGCCGAAGCCGCAGCCGACGAGTTCATCGGCACCGACGAATCCAGCCTCCTCGAGCGCGCCAACATCCCCGTCTTCGTCGTCCAGGGCAGCCCCCGCAACTTCAAAGTCACCCAGCCCGGCGATTTAGAGATCGCCGAATTTTACCTGGCAGGCTAGCCATCCCTGAGCTCCACAAGCCTCTGCACCCACCCCCTGCTACCGGCGGCCTGATCTCATCCCCCTCGAAATATCGCGTGACGAGGAAGATTCAACGGGACTCACACCTCCCGTCGCGTCGTCGCTATGCAAGAAACCGTTTTCGAAGTGGAAAATATTTTCCACTACCTCCGTGCTCCCTGTTTACCATTTGATTCTGCCCGACACTTCAGCGAGCTCCCGGAGCACTGAATTCCCCACAATCGCCGCGAAAAGCCCTGTACATATCTCCCGGGACAAACGCCCTTGCAAAAACCAGGTGCAATGGCCATTCACGTGCATCATACGCATGATAGTTTTTCTCCCGAGAGGTTTCTATGTATAAACTACTCGCCGCTAGCTTCATGATTGGCCTACTGGCCTCCGGAATGGCCGCTAAGGCAGACTCCATCGTCTACAGTGGTACCTACAGCAACACCGGTTTCGGTTTCGGAAACTATCCTCGCGCTCTCACAATCCAGTCCACGGGCCAGACCACTGAAACCGAGAGCGGTTGCATCGCCCCCGGTGCCTCTGGTCTGATCTCCGGCAACAGCGCATGCGCGCCCGGGGACACCGCAATCGGTGGCGACGAACCAAACCCCATCGGGTTCCCAAAGCAGGCAGCCCCTTCCCTGAGTTCGCTCGGCATCACCACCGGCAGCCAGATCGGCATTCTCTTCGACGGCGTACAGAGCCAGAACAGCGATAATAATGTCGTCACCATCAACGACCTCACCTTGAAGCTCTACGACGGCACGACTCTCCTCTATCAAGTATCCGGAACCTTCTCCCCTCTGGCCACGAACCCCGGCAACGGGTCCAGCGACTATCTCTTCACGCTCGACTCCTCCGCTGTGACCTCCTTCAATACGTTTCTCAATGGAAACTATGGCGACACCATCGCGCTTGACTCCACCATCAGCTTCCCCAACAAGAGTGCCGGCCCTGATAGCTACACCCTGCTCAACATGGACCCGGGCGTCTCCACCGTTCCCGAGCCCCCCTCACTCCTGCTGCTCGGCACGGGCGTCCTCGGTGCAGCCGGAATCCTCCGCCGTCGCGTGATGTCAGGCTCATTTCGCGGCTAGTCCGGGCGTCTCTACCCGCGCAGCCTGCGGCACAGTGTAGCAATCAACCCTAAGGGCGCACTCCAGGTGCGCCCTTTTTTTTCGCGCATCCACCGCTACGGATCCTTTTTGCCCGTCGCAGCCATCTCAACCATTTATCATCCCAACCATGAGCATGCGCATCGGTCTCGGCTTCGACTCTCACGCCTTCAAGAAGGACATCCCGCTGGTTCTCGGCGGCCTCAAGATCGACCACCCCGAAGGTTTTGCCGGCCACTCCGACGGCGATCTCCTCCTCCACGCCATCACCGACGCCCTCCTCGGTGCCGTCTCCGCCGGCGACATCGGCACCTTCTTCCCGCCCTCCGACCCCAAGTGGAAGGGCGCCGACTCCACCCTCTTCCTCCGCACCGCTCTCGAAGAGATCGCCCTCGTCGGCTTCAAGATCGTCAACATCGACTGCGTCCTCATCATGCACCGCCCCAAGATCGTCCCTCTCGCCGGCCAGCTCCGCGAGCGCGTCGCCGACCTCCTCGGCATCGACGTCAACAACGTCAGCATCAAGGGCAAGACCCCCGAAGGCCTCCCCCAGGACGGCACCGCCGTCGCGCACGTCGTCGTCCTGCTCGAGTCCATCGATCTCCCCAACGAGCACAAGAAGCTAGCCCTCGAAGCCGAACTCCCCAACGACGCCGACATCGACGCCGCCCTCGCCGCCGTCTCCAAACCCCGCGACATCACCGCCCTCGGCCGCAAGCTCCCCACCTTCGACACCGACGACCTCACCTAGAAAATTTCCCTTCATCTCGACCGGAGGCCGCAACCCACAGTGGAGAGGCCCCCGTGTGGACACTCCGCGCGACGACCACCACTACATCCGCATCCAAAGGATCACCGTGACTCTTCGCTCAACCTCCCTCCTCCTCCTCGCCGCGCTCACACTCTCCGGCTGCAAGCAAATGCCCTCCACCTTACCCACCACGGCCTCCGCCCCCAAACCTATCGCCGCGCCGGCAGTCGACGCCTCCACCACCGGCTCCATCACTGGCGTCGTCCACTTCAACGGCAAGCCTCCCGAACGCATCGCCATCGACATGTTCGCCGACCCCGCCTGCGCCCGCTCCCCCCAGCCCAACTTCACCGAGCAGGTCGTCGTCACCGGCCACAAGCTCGCCAACGTCTTCGTCTACATCAAGTCCGGAGCCCCCTCCTCCACCGCCCCCGCCAACACGCCGCCCGTCGTCCTCGACCAGAAGGGTTGCCGCTATATCCCCCACGTCATCGCCCTCCAGCAGGGCGGCTCGGTCGAGTTCCGCAACTCCGACGCCACCGTCCACAACATCCACACCCTCCCCACCCAGCCCGACAACCAGTCCGCCGACCTCACCGAACCCGCGCACAGCCACCCCCAGACCGAGCCCTTCAACGCCCCCGAGCTCATGCTGCCCGTCCGCTGCAACTACCATCCCTGGATGAACGCCTTCATCAACGTCGCTCCCAACCCCTACTTCGCTGTCACCGCCTCCGACGGCGTTTTCACCCTCCCCAACCTTCCCCCCGGCACCTACACCCTCGCCGCGGTTCACGAAACCCTCGGCGAGCAGGACCTTCAAATCACCATCGCTCCAAAATCAATCGCCAGGGCAAGCTTCACTTTCGCCGCAAAGTAGCATCCAACCGGAAGTACCGTTACATTACCCTGCAAAGCAGCCTGCCGCGCAACACCACACGCCGCAAGCCCAGGAGCCAGCACCCTCATGAACGTCCATCTCGATCTGGCAACGCACACCATCCCGCTCTGGTTTCTCGTCCTCTCCCTCTTCCTCCCGCGCATCTGCATCGTGCTCGCGTGGCTGCAGCACAGCATGCCGCGTTACATCCCCTCGGTCGTCGGCATCATCCCCGCGATCATTGCTCTACTCATCCCTCGCCTGCTCATCCTCTTCTGGATCTACAGCGATCAGGGCATCGGCCTCTGGTTCCTCATCCACGTCATCGGCCTGCTGGTCGCATGGGGCGGCGGCGGCTCCCGCGTCTACCGTCGCCGCGTCACCTACGTCGACTAGCCCCAGCCAAACCCAGACGCGCAGCCAACTTAGGCTGCGCGTCTTATCCACTCTCGCCCGGCTTGTCGTTTCAGCCTTGGTGCCTGCTCCCACACCGTCTCCGGCAATCGGCCACGCTTGCGATATCCTAGTTAAATGGAACGGCGAAACGTAGGCATTCTTGGCGCGACCGGCATGGTCGGACAGCGATTCATTCAACTCCTCGCGGACCACCCCTGGTTCAACATCACCTGGATCGCAGCCAGCGACCGCAGTGCCGGCAAACCCTACGCCGAAGCCTGCAAGTGGAAGCTCGACACTCCACTCCCCGCGCGCATCGCCCAGATGGTCCTCCAGCCCAACAC
>JAJXYW010000080.1 GCA_021780415.1 Acidobacteriota bacterium | reverse complement strand
CGATGGGGTGGGATGAGGGGGAACGCATGCTCGGAGGACGGCCGTGTCCATGCGACCCATGCTACCACCGGGTGCGCGTGGGCGCGGGGTTGGAAGATTCGGAGCCTCGGGGATCTGTGGTGGGGGGCATTCCCTCAGGGGCTAAAGCCCGGATTCTCTTCGGCCTGTTACGGCGGGGCTGAAGCCCCTCCCCTTCGAAGCCCCTCCCCTTCGAAGCGTCGCCAATACAAAGCGCCGTCCTTCAAAGTGCTGCGTTGTGTAGAGATTTCCTAGGTGATGGCGCAGGTGGAGGCTTCGAGGAGGATGGCGCGGGGGAAGAGGATTTCTCTTTCGAGATCGATGTGCTGGCGGAGATCGTCGTCGAACTCGCGGAGGCCGTCGTAGAGGGCGCGGTAGCTGGGGCAGGCGTTGGGGGGCGGGGTGAAGTTCTGGGTGAGCTGGCGGAGCTGGTCGAGCAGGGCGGTGGCTTCGTTGTGCTCGGCGGTGATGATGGCGAGGGGAGTGGCAAGGAAGCCGCAGCAACTGGCGGGAGGGTTTTCGCCGGCGTGGTGGGATCGGTCGACGGAACGTTCGAGGGTGACGATGTAGGGGAAAATGAGGGATTCTTCCTTGGGGAAGTGCTCGTTGAGGTCGAGCTCGAGGAGGGAGAGGGCGGCGTCGATGGCGGTGAGCTCGGCGTGGGTGCTGCTGTGGCGGGCGGAGACTTTTGCGGCGAGCTGGAGGAGGCGGGGGAGTTCGCGGCGGACGTAGGGGTGGTGATGGGCGAGGATGTGGGCGCAGAGGAGTTCGAGGGAGGCTTGGGTCCAGTCGACGGAGGGGAGCGGGGAGTGGCTGGCGGCGTCGTCGAGGGCGAGGAGAACGGCGGCGAGGTCGAGATGGGCCTGGGCGCAGGCGTCGGCGAGAGACTGGCTGCCGCCACAGCAGCAGTCGATGCCGAAGTGCTCGAAGACGCGGATGGAGGTGGGCTGCTGGAGGGCGATCTGGCGGACGGTCTGGGCGCTGGCCGGGTGTGCGGGCTGGGCACTGGGTTGAGGTACGGGCGTGGGTGCGGACGACATGGTGAAGACTCCCTCATCTTGAACTTAGAGAGTCTGCGAGGTCGGCGCTGCGATTTGAATCACATGAATGAAGATTTTTTTGTGGGTGGGATTTTTGGAGGGAGCGGGCGGGCGGGGTGACTTAAGTCGCTGTAGGGACGGCGCGGGGTGGGTAGGGTGGGGATGCAGGACGAAATCAGAGAGGAAATTGACACGATGTTTTGTTATCAGTGCGAACAGACTTCACAGGGTACGGGCTGCCAGACGGTTGGTGTGTGCGGCAAGGATGAGACAACGGCGGCGCTGCAGGATCTGCTGATCCATGCGGCGAAGGGGATTGCGGTGTATGCGCACCATGCGCGGAAGCTGGGCGCGGCCGATCCGGAGGTCGATGCGCTGACGATCCAGTCGGTGTACACGACGCTGACGAATGTGAATTTCGATGCGGAGCGGCTGGCGGAGATGATCTACGAGGCGGTGGCGATGCGGGAGACGGCTCGCTGCATGTATGAGCGCGCGGCGGCAGCGGCGGGCGTGACGCCGGAGACGTTTGGCGGAGTGGCGGCGTGGACTCCCGCTGCGACTGTGGAGGGTTTGCTGGAGCAGAGCAGACAGGTGCTGCTGCCGGTGCGATTCCTGACGGAGAGCAAGGAGATTGCCAACCTGCAGGAGCTGGTGCTGTACGGCATCAAGGGAGCTTCGGCCTATGCGGCGCATGCGCTGGCGCTGGGCGCGGGTGATCCGCAGACGTTTGCGAAGATCCACGAGGTGCTGGAGTTTCTGACGCACGAGACGCCGACGGCGGAGGAGTTGCTGACGGCGGCGCTGGCGGTGGGCGAGCTGAACTATCGCGTGATGGAGGTGCTGGATAAGGCGCATACCGATACGTTCGGGCATCCGCAGCCGGCGAAGGTGAGGCTGGGAGCGCGCAAGGGGAAGGCGATCCTGATTTCAGGACATGACCTGCATGACCTGTATGCGCTGCTGGAACAGACGCAGGGGACGGGCATTCAGGTGTATACGCACGGGGAGATGCTGCCGGCGCATGGGTATCCGACGCTGAAGGCGTTTGAGCACCTGGCGGGGAACTACGGCGGCGCGTGGTATGCGCAGGCGGATGAGTTTGCGGATTTTCCGGGCGCGATCGTGATGACGTCGAACTGCATTCAGCAGCCGAAGGTGTCGTACAAGGATCGGATCTTTACGGCGGGCGCGGTGGCGTGGCCGGAGGTGGAGCATATCGTGGACCAGGACTTTGCGCCGGTGATTGCAGCCGCGTTGCGGGCTCCGGGCTATGCGGAAGATGGCCCGGAGGAAGAGATTACGGTCGGCTTTGGGCACAATGCGGTGCTGGGCGTTGCGGACAAGGTGGTCGCAGCGGTGAAGGCGGGAGCGATCCGGCACTTCTTCCTGGTGGGCGGATGCGATGCGGCGCGCGCGGGCCGGAGCTACTATACGGAGCTGGCGGAGTCGGTGCCGAAGGACTGCATGCTGATGACGCTGGGATGCGGGAAGTTCCGGTTCAACAAGCTGGAGTTTGGCGAGATTGGCGGACTGCCGCGGCTGCTGGATGTGGGGCAGTGCAACGATACGTACTCGGCGATTCAGATTGCGCTGGCACTGGCGAATGCGTTTGAGTGCGGAGTGAATGAGCTGCCGCTGTCGCTGGTGCTGTCGTGGTATGAGCAGAAGGCCGTGGCGGTGCTGCTGACGCTGCTGCATCTCGGAGTGCGGAATATCCGCGTGGGACCGACGCTGCCAGCGTTCTTGTCGCCGGGCGTACTGGCGCTGCTGAAGGAGAAGTACAACCTGATGGCCATTACCAGTGCGGAGGCGGACCTGGAGGCGATGCTCGCGTAGAGGCGGGGTCGATGCCCGGAGAGTGGGGGCTCTCCGGGCGATGATTTGTTTGGGAAGAACGGGCGCGCTTCGCGCGGGAAGCAGGTTCCTCGCTGCGCTCGGAATGACAGACAGAAAGGCAAAGGCAAAGGCAAGGGCAAGGGCAAGGGCAAATACGGAGGTCCTTCGCTGCGCTCAGGATGACGGCGGAAAATGAGTGGCTGCAAGGGCGAGGGGAAAGGCAACGGCAATAGCGTTGGGGACTGCTAGACTTTTGGCATGAGCGAGGGACGGATGGAGTTGGCGGGGGTTTTGGAGCGGACGGCGCTGCTGTCTACGTTGACGCCGGCGGAGATTCAGTTGCTGGCTGCGCGGACGGTGCGGAGAAGGTTTGGGGCGGGGGAACTGCTGTTCTCCGAGGGCGAGCCGTGCCATGGGCTGCATATTATTGCCGAGGGGAGGGTGAGGATCTTCAAGACGTCGCTGGGGGGACGGGAACAGGTGCTGGCGATGAATGTGCCGGGGGAGTCGGTGGCGGAGCTGCCGGTGTTCGATGGAGGAGCGTATCCGGCGTCGGCGGTGGCGGTGGAGGGGGTGGAGATTGCGTTTATCTCGCGGGCGGATTTTCAGGGATTCTGTATGGACCATCCGGAGGTGGCCATGAAGATGCTCGCGGTGGTCGGCGGACGACTGCGGCGGTTGGTCGCGATTATTGAGGAACTGTCGTTTACCACGATCCGGCAGCGGTTGATTTCGGTGCTGTTGCGGCTGGCGGAGACGGAGGGGCTGAGCACGGAACGGGGTGTGGAGTTTCTGCTGCCGGGAAGCCACCAGGAGCTGGCGAGCCAGTTGGGGACCGTGCGGGAGTTGATCTCGCGGAACCTGATGCGGCTGCAGGCCGAGGGGCTGCTGGAGGTGGATGCGCGGCAGATTGTGGTGCGGGATGTGAAGGGGCTGGCGGGGTTGCTGGGATCGGCGGGGTAGGGATGGTTGCTAGCTTTTAGCTTCTAGCTTCTAGCTTCTAGCTTTTAGCAAAGGCAAAGGCAAAGGCAACGGCAACGGCAAGAGCAACTACAGGGGTCCTTCGCTTCGCTCAGGATCACGGGGAAAATTGCGGCGAAGGCAATGGCGAAGGTAACGGCGAAGGCAATGGCAAGGGCGACTGCGGCGAGAACGATGCTGGCTCTGTTGCGAGAAAGTAATCGGGTTTTGCTGCGCGAGACTTGGTTGAGGTGGGTTTAGTGGTTGTAGTCGTCGGCGTGGGGGACTAGCTGCTGGTAGACGGAGCGGGGGAGGTGGGTCTGCCAGTGGTCGGTGATGCGGGCTATGGTGATGAGGCCGAAGAAGAGGATGGCTAGAATGACGACGACCGTGCGCGGTTGCAGAGTGCGGTTGCGCCAGCGGGCGTTGGATTCGGCGAGGGACTGGGCGTTGAGTGAGGCGGCGGCCAGGGGTATGGCTGAGGCTGGGGTGTGGGTGATACGGCGCGGCGGAAGGGCGAAGTTGAGGGCGTTTTCGGCAGGGCAGGCGGCGATGCAGCTTAGGCATCCGGCGCACTCGGCCGAGCGGATGGTGACGAGCTGGGCGACGGGGAGGTTGGAGGGGCAGGCCTTGTTGCACTTGTTGCAGTCGATGCAGGCGGCGGGGTCGCGGCGGATTTTTACGGGGCTGAGCATGGAGACGAGTCCCATGAGAGCTCCGTAGGGGCAGAGGAAGTGGCACCAGAAATTTTTGATGACGACGGAGAGCAGGACGATGGTGGCGAGGATGGCGAGGCCGACGATGCTCATGTTGCGGAAGAAGTTGAGCATCTTGACGTCGGCGATGATGCCGAAGGGGGCGAGGAGGAATTGCTGGAGGGCGTCGGCGGACATGGTGACGACGATGTAGAGGAAGAAGGCGAGGAGGATGTACTTGAGGCTGCGCAGGGGTATGTCGAGCCAGCGGGGGAGGATGAGGTTGCGGCCGAAGAGGCGCTGGCCGAGGCGCCAGAGGTACTCGGAGACGGTGCCGACGGGGCAGAGCCAGGTGCAGAACGCTTTTTTGAGGAGCAGGCTGGAGAGCAGAAAGGCGACGAGAAGGAACATCGCCGCGGGATGGATGGCGGAGACGTGATGGGTGACGAGGAAGTACTTGAGGTTCATGAGGCCGGCGATGGGGAGCCAGCCTTCGACGCCGGCGGGGCGGCTGACGTAGCGGGATTGGCCGTTGGTTTCGAAGTAGCGGACCCAGAGATAGAACTGCAGGCCGAGCCAGGCGTTGAGGGCGAGGAAGGCGAGCTGCACGGTGTGGCGGATGCGCTGGGAGCGGTCGAGGAGATGGCGGCGGATGAAGGGCTTCTTCGG
>JAJXYW010000251.1 GCA_021780415.1 Acidobacteriota bacterium | reverse complement strand
GCAACGACCCAATTGCCTTCCGCCGCTTCACCCACACCGCCATCCCCTAATCCACGCGAAGCCTCGCGCCAGCCGCGCCTCCACGCTGCTCCACTTCCCCGCGCGAGCATCCCCAAAGTGGAACATAAGTGCCCATACAATATGCAAAACTTACGATATTCCTACGCTCCTACCACGTAAATCACTGATTATAAATAGCATTTCATGGCCACTGAAATGCTCCCACCTTCACACTCCCATTCTCCCCAACAGCGGTCGATCTCCGTCGCAGAATCCTCTGCGCCCGATTTCACCCTCAAGCGCAAGATGAAAGTGTGTAGCAGCGTGAAAAAAAATGTAATGGGAATAGCACTATTAGCAGCCGCCTTTGCAGCCGCACCAGTCGCATTAGCTGATTCGTTCAATTACACGTACACCCAGGGAGGCGTCACAGCCACCGGAATCCTCACCGGTAACTCTGTTAGCAGTGGCGTCTATGACATCACCAGCGGAACCATCAACCTCACCGACTTGTCGAATGCCAATATCGATGGAAGTGGAATCCTGGTTCCGATCCCATCCAACGGCAACTTCTACACAGGTGGTGGTACGATTCTGTCCTTCCTTCCACCGTGGAATTCCAATCTCTACCCGAATCAGAACCCGGAGATTGATTACTACGGAGCCTTCACCTTCGATCTCACTTCAGGTGCTGGCAACGGATCGGGCGTTTACATCGGAGCCATCGGGGCCAATGACTACCAGATATTCGCCGGCAACTGGGATATCGCAAATCTGGACGGCGGCGGCACATTCTCCACCACCCCAGTCTCCCCCACGCCTGAACCCAGCAGTCTGCTTCTCCTCGGCACGGGCCTGCTCGGCGCGGCCGGAATAGCCCGCAGAAAGATTGCTGCTAAGTTCGCCTAGCCATTCGCCTTCACTTCCTTCTGCACGGGAGCCTCATCGAGGCTCCCTCATTTTTGCCCTCAGTCGCAACAAACACCGCCCGCAACACTCGCGCTCGACGCCCCTGCAAAAGTGACGGGCACAACTCGTTCCATAACTCACGCCGCTGGCTCCGACTCAAAGTACAGATACTTCCGCCAGTTCGCATCTGCGCTGCCAATCATCCGCATAATGTGTCGCGACGTATGCAGCGAGAATGGTCGCGGCTCGCGCACCAGCTTCATGTCCTTCAACTCATGCAGTAACTGGCTGCCCTTGCGCCGGTTGCAGTCCCTGCAGCACGCCACCAGGTTCTCCCACGTCGATAACCCGCCATGACACCGCGGCACCACATGGTCCAGCGTCAACTCCGACGCAATCAGCACCTTCTGGCAGTACTGGCAAGTATTGCGGTCGCGCAGCAGAATATTCTTCCGGCTCAGCGCCCGCGTCTGGTGCGGAATCCTCCGGTACTCCAGCAGTCGGATCACGCTCGGCATCTGCATTTTCATTCGGTGCGAGTGCAGCACAGACCCTTGTTCCTCCTCGGTCCGCGCCACGCCCTTCAGCACCAGCACCAGCGCCCGCCGAGCCCCGCATATATTAATCGGCTCGTAGCTCGCATTCAGCACCAGCACCGGAGTCTGCATCGCCGGCTGCCGAAACACCCCCATGCGAATATCAATCGCCTCGGCCCGCGCCGTTCCCGCCACAGGGTGTGTCGTGTGATGACGATTGCCCGACCGCTTCGTCCGCGTTCCATTAGATTTCCCAGCCTGCATTCCTGCCCTCCGGTTCCATGGTTCGTTCTCTGGCTCACAACAGCGACTCTGCTAAAACCTCACCTGCCTGCTCATCTCTGGATTCGCAACTCCGGGCGTGCGCGCAGCCCCTGCATCCCACATCACAAAACTCTCCGCAGCGTGTTGCACAACACTCTGAACGCTCTCCGGCTGAGCCTTCGCCGCCGTCACCACCCACACCTTCGCCGCACCCGCGCGCTTCAGTACCCGCGCACACTCTCGCGCCGTTGCTCCAGTCGTCATAATGTCGTCGATCAGCAGCACCTCGCGCCCAAGCACGGCTTCAGCGTCAGCCACGCGAAACGCCCCCTTCAGGCTCGCCCTTCTCTGCGTGGGATTCAGCGCATACAGCGCGCGCGTATCTTTCACCCGCTCCAGCGCCGTCAACGACAAGCGCAGCTTCCACTCCGGCTCCAACCGCCGCAGCCGCTTCACCGCAGCCTCCGCCAGCAGCCTCGCCTGGTTGTAACCCCGCGTCTTCTCCCGAGCGGCAAACAGCGGCACCGGAACCACCACCAACTCCGTCGCCGCACTCCCGCGCAGTTTCTGCACACCCACCGC
Source organism: Acidobacteriota bacterium (assembly GCA_021780415.1). The sequence continues at coordinate 2,947 of JAJXYW010000251.1, read as the reverse complement.
CATGCCCTCGCCCAGCACATGCTCCGCAATGCCGCGCATGCCCTCGAACTTCAGCAGGTGCAGCATCCTGCGCATCTCAGCTTCATAGTTGGAAAACGCCAGTGCCCGGTCAAACTGCGGCGGAGCCAGCCGGCACATCGTGCACTCGCTCACGCCCATCGCCGCCGCAAAGCGCGCCGACTCCATCCCCATCGCATCGCCGCAGCGCGTACACAATACATCCTGCGTCGCATCCGTCTGCGGCCCCACCCGCATCACGCACGCCTCGCAAACCCTCACCCGGGCCAAAGCAGCCATCGCCATCCCGCAAACCCGGCAATCCGACGGCATCAGGAGATTCAACATATCGGCGACGACCCACGCCATCGCCCCACTGCAACTTCGAAGCACGCGCGTCACCGCGCGCCATCCCGCCTCACCTGCGTACCCGCCAGGCGGACCACCATTTCCGAGCTGGACATCCCTCACGCTTTCGCTGAAGACGAACCTCACTCGCGGCACAGCAAGAAAAGCACCAGCTCTGCCAATATGCGCAGTATAACCTCCCCTCCCATTCGCCGCAATGCGCTCGAACCAGTCGAGATGCGGCTCATCCCAGCCTCCCACCCATCTGGAGCGGAGGGCGTCCGCGCGGACTTCCCCGACTCGCGATATCCTTTAGATTCGACGTGTCCGCCACCGCCACCTCCGCAGCCACCCCCGCCCACGCACGCAGCCACTCGCTGCTCAGCGACTACGCCGTGCTCTTTAAGCCGCGTGTCTCCCTCATGGTCATCATCACCGCCGCTGCGGGCTTCTACCTCGGATCACTCGCCTCGGGCATCTCCCCCTTCCAGTTCGGACTCATCAAGGCCCTCTTCGGCATCGCTCTCGTCACCGCAGGCTCCAGCGCACTCAATCAGGCCATCGAGCGCGGCACTGACCGCCGCATGCCGCGCACTGCCGATCGCCCCATGGCGCAACACCGCATCGGTCTCACGCACGGCCTCAGTGTCGGCTTCGGGCTGGTCTGCGGAGGCTCCATCTATCTCGCCCTCGCCACCAACCTCCTTACCGGGACCCTCACTCTGGTCACCGCCGTCGCCTACATCGCCATCTACACCCCTCTCAAGCGCATCACCACCCTCAACACCTTCATCGGAGCCTTCCCCGGCGCGCTCCCTCCCCTCATCGGCTGGACCGCCGCACGCGGCGTCGTCGAGTGGCCCGCCGTCGCCCTCTTCACCATCCTCTTCATCTGGCAGTTCCCCCACTTCATGGCCATCGGCTGGCTCTATCGCGCCGACTACGCCCACGCCGGCATCCGCCTCGCCGCCACCCAGCAGCCCGCCCGCGAGGCCGCCCGCGCCACCACCCTACAAGCACTCTTTTACGTCCTGCTCATGATCCCCGCCAGCCTCTGGCCCGCATGGCTGCACGTCACCGGCACCCCCTACGCCATCGCCGCCATTATCCTCGACGCCTTCTATCTCGCCGCAACCATCCGTTTCCTGAAAATCACCCGCGCCCCCGACGACCCCGAAAACCGCGTCCTCGCACGCCAACTTCTCAAGGTTTCCGTCATCTATCTGCCGCTCCTGCTAGCAGCAATGATGCTCGACGCACAAGGCCGGCTACTCTTCTAACTCTCATAACCGCAGCGATCTGACCACAACCATACCTCGTCTCGTCACCAGGAACGCCATGTCCGACCTCACCGCGCCCAACCCAAACTACCGCACGCCGCCCTCAGTAATCGCCGCCATCATCGGCGTCAGCGCGCTCGCCTCCACCTTCCTCGCGTGGCTGGTCTACTACCATCCCCCGATCGACGCCGCCGGAACCCATCTCACCTTTCTCCCCGCGCTCGACGCCATACTCAACGCCCTCTGCGCCCTCTTCCTCGTCCTCGGCTTCCGCTCCATCCGCCGCCGCGAGATCACTGCGCATCGCAACAGCATGTTCGCGGCCTTCATCGTCTCCAGCGCCTTCCTCGTTGCCTACGTCGCCAACCACGTCCTGCACGGCGACATGCTCTTCCCCACCACTCATCCAACCGCCCGCGTCATCTATCTCTGGGTCCTTCTTCTGCCGCACATCTTTCTCGCGGTTGTCGCACTGCCTCTCATCCTGATCACCTTCTTCCTCTCGCTCACCGGCCGCTTTCCCGCGCACCGTAAGCTCGCCCGCTTCACCTTCCCCATCTGGCTCTACGTCTCCGTCAGCGGAGTCATCGTTTACGCCATGCTCGCCGCCTACCGCTAGGATCGACCTCTCCCCCTATGCAGCCAGACACCCGCAAGCTCCTGACAACCGGCACCGCTATCCTCCTCGTAGGAGCCATAGCCGCCCTGTTCATGCTCACCGTCTTTGGCGGCGTCACTCGCCAGGGGCCGCACACCAACGCCGGCTGGCTTGCCCTGATCATTGCCCTCGGCTGCCTCCCCACCAGCGCCTTCACCCTCTTCCTCGGCCTGGCCAAACTCATCGGCGACCTCCGCCACCGCGCCTGACGCACAGCACCCACCTACTTCGGCGGCAATGCCACCATCAAGCCGCCATGCCCGATCAAGTTATTCTCCCCGCGCGGCAGCTTCAGCCCCGAACCACTGCCAAGATCGCGCTCATAGATCTCCCCGTAGTTTCCCGTCGCCGCAATCACCCGCACCACCCAATCGTCCTCGAGCCCCAGCCCACTCCCAATCTGCCGTGATCCTCCCAGCAAAAATCTCAGCACTGGATCACCGCCGCTGGACTGCGCAGCGCGAGTGCGCATAGCCTGCACATTTGCCCGCGTCACCCCGCTCTCCTCGGCCTGGACCAGCGCCTCCATCACCCAACTCACAATCGCCGCCCACTGCGGATCATCCTCGCGAACAGCCGCCGACAGCGGGTCTTTCGAGATACTCTCCGTCAGCAGCCGAGTACGTTGGTGGTGCTGCGCCAGCAGCTCCTCCGTCCCCGCCAG
>JAJXYW010000204.1 GCA_021780415.1 Acidobacteriota bacterium | reverse complement strand
CCTGCCGCCACTGCCCCTCCTGCAACAACAACGAAGAGCACTTCTGTCGCGAAGGCGCCACGCTCACCTACGCCGCCAAAGACCGCGTCGATGGCTCCATCACCATGGGCGGCTACTCCAGCAACTACGTCGTTGACGAGCGCTTCGCCCACACCGTCCCCGCCAATCTCAACCTCGCCGCGGTCGCGCCGCTGCTCTGCGCCGGCATCACCACCTACTCGCCGCTGCGCCACTGGAAGACCGGCCCCGGCAAAAAGGTTGGCATCATCGGCCTCGGCGGACTCGGCCACATGGCCCTCAAGTTCGCGCACAGCTTCGGCGCGCACGTGGTGCAGTTCACCACCAACGACCGCAAGCGTGAAGACGCCCTCCGCCTCGGCGCCAATGAAGTCGTGCTCAGCAAGGACCCCGCGCAGATGAAAGCCCACGCCGGCTCCTTCGACTTCATCCTCGACTGCGTCTCCGCGCCGCACGCCCTCGACGACTACCTGCCCCTGCTCGCGCAGGACGGCACCCTCACCCTCGTCGGCCTGCCCGAAAAGCCGCCCGCCTTCGCGCCCTTCAACCTCATCACCGGCCGCCGCTCCATCGCCGGCTCTATGATTGGCGGCATGGAAGAGACCCAGCAGATGCTCGACTACTGCGGCCACCACAACATCACCGCCGACGTCGAAGTCATCCCCATCCAGAAGATCAACGAAGCCTTCGAGCGCATGCTCAAGCAGGACGTGAAATACCGCTTCGTCATCGACATGAGCTCGCTCAAGTAGGAGAGGCAGCCAACCCACTTCGCCTTTTCTCTCCCATCTACAGAATCGGGTGCCCCATTCATGGCGTCTGCGTGAGCAGACGACATGGGTGGGAAACCACGATCGAACGTGGGTATCCCGTCCAAGCTCCGCTTGGGCGGGATACGAAACATCCTCCCAGCCACAATCGGTGTATTCTTCGGAGGTCGAGGCTACTCACGTGCCATCGGAACTCCATCGATACCACGAGACCGGCGATCTCCACTTTGTCACCTTCAGTTGCTACCGGCGGCAACAGAAGCTGGGCACAGCAGCCGCGCGGGCACGCTTCGAACGCTCCCTGGAACAGACACGCCGCGCCTACGGCTTTGGAGTCCTCGGCTACGTCGTCATGCCCGAGCACGTCCACCTTTTGTTGAGCGAGCCAACCGACAAACCGCTCGCAACAGCGCTACAGGCACTCAAGCAGTCTGTCGCACGGTCGCTGGCACTGCGCGCGGCTGAGCCCTTCTGGCAGGCCCGCTATTATGACTTCAACGTCAGGACAGCAAAGAAGCAGACAGAAAAGCTGAAGTATCTCCACCGCAACCCGGTCGCGCGCGGATTGGTCGAGAAGCCGGAGGACTGGCCGTGGTCAAGCTTCCGGCATTACCTCACCGGCGTCGAAGGAACCGTCGAAATCGAATCGCAATGGACCGCATGGAAGCGCGATCAGGCGGGCCTCCGCCTGCCAATCAGACGTGGCCCGGTTCAACACTTCCCGCCCTAGCAAAGCTAGGACGGGGCACCCGCGCCATCGAGACTTGGGGTATTCTTTTTGCGCGCGGCCAGCGTGTCAGGATCTGGGGTCTTCCGATTGAAGGAGCGACGTATGCGAGGAATGACGAAATACATCCTCCTGCTTCCGATACTCGGGCTGTGTAGTACTGCGCTTCCGCAGGCCTCGCAACAGCCGAGCATCTCCATTGAAGCCAGAAAACCCACCTTTGAATTGGGACAGCCAATACAGATCCACATCATCTTAAAAAACACGACTGATCGACAGTTCACTGTCTTTCGATCGACTGGCGGCGCCAGCGGAGAGCTGTATTACTCGGTAAGTGTTATCGGGCCAGACGGCAATTCGGCCGCCTCTACCGAATATGGTGCGGCGATGGAGAAAAACCGAGACCAGATCGTGCCACTGAGTAGAAAGATGGTGACCGTCGCGCCTGGCGCATCTGTCGACGATAATGTGACTGTCAGTAAGATGTTTAATATGACTGCAGCGGGAACGTACGTCGTTCAGGTGAGCCGCCCTAGCCCGTTTGATCGCTCCATCATTCTTAAATCAAATACTCTAGCCATCAAAGTTGATAACGAATGAAGCGGCGATCTATGCAAATCGTCTTCGCAATTCTCATGGTAGGCACCTCGCCGGGTGCCCCGTCCTAGCTCTGCTAGGGCGGGATACAACACACTCTCCCTTACCGCCCACCCCCATCCTTGACACCCCTCCCCGCGCATCATTCTGGTTGCCCCAGTCCAGCGCCACAATCCCCCCTCAGGCAACCCTACCGCAATTCACGCGTCTAAAAAGAGTTCGGCGTTCCATAGTCTTGCATCGCCGGCGCACTCTCCGCTGAAATCGTCCTATTCGTCTTCTTTCCGTCCACCCCACCTGCCCTCAACCGGAAGGAGCCTGCCCGATGTCTACCGTCGAACTCCCACTTCAAACAGAACTGCAAGCCCTCAGCGCCTACGGCCCCGCGCGTTCCACCATCCCCGGCCAGCCGCTCTCCCCTGAAGAGCTCCGACGCATCGATGCCTACTGGCGCGCCTGCAACTACCTCGCCCTCGGCATGATCTATCTGCGCGAGAACCCACTGCTGCGCGAGCCGCTCCAGCCCGAGCACATCAAGAACCGCCTCCTCGGCCACTGGGGCTCCAGTCCCGGCCTCGCCTTTCTCTACACCCATCTCAGCCGCGCCATCCGCGCATACGACCTCGACATGATCTTCATGGCCGGCCCCGGTCATGGCGCGCCCGGCGTCCTCGCGCCCGCATATCTTGAGGGCACTTACTCCGAGGTCTATCCCGAAAAAAGCCAGGATGAAGCCGGCATGCGCGAGTTCTTCCGCCAGTTCTCCTTCCCCGGCGGCATCGGCAGCCACTGCACGCCGGAAACACCCGGCTCCATCCACGAGGGCGGCGAGCTCGGCTACGTCCTCTCGCACGCCTGCGGCGCGGCCTTTGACAACCCCGAGCTCATCGTCGCCGCCGTCGTCGGGGATGGCGAGTCCGAAACCGGCCCGCTCGCCACCTCCTGGCACATCAACAAATTCCTCAATCCCATCCGCGACGGCGCAGTCCTGCCCATCCTCCATCTCAACGGCTACAAGATCAATAACCCCACGCTCCTCGCGCGCATCACCCACGACGAGCTCGAAAGTCTGCTCCGCGGCTACGGCTGGACGCCTTGCTTCGTCGAAGGCTCCGATCCAGCCTCCATGCATCAGGCCATGGCAGCCACCGTCGACCACTGCATCCAGCAGATTCGCGACTGCCGCCGCGACGCCCGCTCCAGCGGCATGCCCACGCGTCCACGCTGGCCCATGATCGTTCTCCGCTCGCCCAAAGGCTGGAGCGCCCCCGCTGAAGTCCACGGCCACCGCCTTGAGGGCTTCTGGCGCGCCCATCAGGTTCCGCTCGCCGACGTGAAGAAAGACCCCGAGCAGTTGCGCCTCCTCGAGCACTGGATGCACTCCCTCCATCCCGAAGAGCTCTTTGACGCCACCGGCCGCCTCACCGCCGGACTCCGCGAGCTCGCGCCGCACGGCACGCGCCGCATGAGCGCAAACCCCCACGCCAACGGCGGCGTCCTCAAAAAGGCCCTGCGCATGCCCGACTTCCGCCGCTACGCCGTGCCCATTGACAGCCCCGCCTCCGTCGAAGTCGAAAACATCCCGCCGCTCGGCAACTTCCTACGCGATGTGATGAACCTCAACATGCACAACTTCCGCGTCTTCGGCCCCGACGAAACCACCTCGAACAAGCTCCAGGCCATCTATCAGGCCAGCAAAAAATTCTGGATCGCCGAGTCCTTCCCGGAAGACGCCGACGGCGGCGAGCTCGCGCCCGACGGCCGCGTCCTGGAGATGCTCAGCGAACACACCATGGAAGGCATGCTCGAGGGCTATCTGCTCACCGGCCGTCACGGCCTGCTTTCGTCCTACGAGGCCTTCATCCACGTCATCGATTCCATGTTCAACCAGCACGCCAAGTGGCTCTCCATCTGCAACCACCTCTCCTGGCGGCAGAAGGTCGCTTCGCTCAACCTGCTCATTACCTCCACCGTCTGGCGCCAGGACCACAACGGCTTCACCCACCAGGATCCCGGCTTCCTCGACGTCGTTCTCAACAAAAGCTCCGACGTCACCCGCATCTATTTGCCCCCTGACGCCAACTGCCTGCTCTCCGTCGCCGACCACTGCCTGCGCAGCCAGAACTACATCAACGTCATCGTCAGTGACAAGCAGCTCCACCTCCAATACCTCTCCATGGACGAGGCCATCAAGCACTGCACCAAGGGCATCGGCATCTGGGACTGGGCCAGCAACGACCAGGGCGGCGAGCCCGACCTTGTCCTCGCTGCCGCCGGCGACATCCCCACGCAGGAAGCCCTCGCCGCCACCGCCCTGCTCCGCGCCGAGTTCTCCAGCCTCAAAATCCGCTTCATCAACGTCGTCGATCTCTTCCGCCTCCAGCCGCGCAAAGAACACACCCACGGCCTCACAGACCGCGACTTCGACTCGCTCTTCACCCCCGACAAGCCCATCATCTTTAACTTCCATGGCTACCCCTGGCTCATCCATCGCCTCACCTACAGCCGCACCAACCGCGACCTCCACGTCCGCGGCTACAAGGAAAAAGGCAACATCAACACCCCCATGGAACTGGCCATCAACAACCAGATCGATCGCTTCAGCCTGGCCATTGACGCCATCGATCGCGTGCCCATGCTCCAGCGCATCGGCGCCCACGCCAAGCAGCGCTTCCAGGATGCGCAAATCGCCTGCCGCGCCTACGCCTACGAAAACGGCATCGACGACCCCGCCATCGCCGGCTGGCGCTGGCCCCACCCATAGCGAACCGTCCGCCGCGTGCCGGGCGCACCGTCCCCCAATCCGGTTCAAGGGGTCGCCATCCCAAACGATCGGAATGCGACAGCCATCGATGCGGGGGGCATTCTCAAAGGCGCCGCACGCGGCCGCAGCGGCGGAATGGCTCGCTTTTCTCAAGAGTGGAAAAGCGCAGGCGATTTACCATCAGTACGGCTTTCTTTCCTGCCAGGAATCTGCACAATAGGAGCCGATGCCATGAGTGTCGGAGAACTGCGTCGGTCCATCCGGAAAATTACATTCCTCAGCGCGTGCCTGGGCATCGCCGCGTTGACGGGGTGTGCTTTGCAGAAGGGACTGGCCAGCCCCAACGATCCCGCGCGATGGCCCCTGGCAGATGCCCGGCAGGAATC
>JAJXYW010000241.1 GCA_021780415.1 Acidobacteriota bacterium | reverse complement strand
CGCACCTGCTCAAGTACGACTCGATCCTCGGCAATCTGCCCAATGACATCAAGGCCGGTGACGACTTCATCTCCGTCGACGGCAAGAAGATCAAGGTCTGGGCCGAGCGCGATCCCGCCAAGCTGCCCTGGGCTGAAGTCGGCGCTCAGATCGTCGTCGAGTCCACCGGCCACTTTACCGATGCCACAAAGGCCAAGGCCCACCTCGGAGCAACCGTCAAGAAGGTCATCATCTCCGCCCCGGCCTCCAATGAGGACATCACTGTCGTCCTCGGCGTCAACCAGGACAAGTACGACCCGACCAAGCATAACGTCATCTCCAATGCGTCTTGCACCACCAACTGCCTGGCTCCCGTCGTCAAGGTGCTCATCAAGGAATTCGGCATCGTCTCCGGCATCATGACCACCATCCACAGCTACACCAACGACCAGGTCATCCTCGACTTCCCGCACAAGGACCTCCGTCGCGCCCGCGCCGCTGCCCTCAACATGATCCCCAGCTCCACCGGCGCCGCCAAGGCCCTCAAGCTCGTCATCCCTGAGACCGCAGGCAAGCTCGACGGCTTTGCCATCCGCGTTCCCACCCCCAACGTCTCCATCGTCGATCTGACCTTTATCAGCGAGAAGGCCACCGACGCCAAGGCCGTCAACGCCGCGCTCAAGGCCGCCAGCGAAGGCGAGCTCAAGGGCATCCTCGGCTACGAGGCGGGCGAACTCGTCAGCTCCGACTTCAAGGGCAACAAGCTCTCCTCCATCGTCGACGCGCCCCTCACCAAGGTCGTCGGCAACAGCGTCAAGGTCCTCAGCTGGTACGACAACGAGTGGGGCTACTCCAACCGCGTCGTCGACCTCATCGGCTTCCTCACCAAGAAGGGCCTGTAGTCGGCCTCTAACCTTCGGGTGCCCCATCCATGACACAGCTGTATCGTGTCATGGGTGGGAAACCTCAACCCTAGGACCTAACTGGGTGCCCCATTCATGACACAGTCTCACCGTGTCATGGGTGGGAAACCACGAACCTTCAATCCTCATGCGAAAGAACATCAGCGGCGGTTCTCCCTACGAGCCCATCATCGGCTTCTCCCGCGCGGTCCGCGTGGGCCACACCGTTCACCTCGCCGGCACAGGTCCCGTCGGCGCGGACTCTGAAGACGCCGCCGGCCAGACCCGCCGCATCTTCGCCATCGCACAGAAAGCCCTCGCCGAAGCCGGCGCCTCATTCGACCACGTCGTCCGCACGCGCCTCTACCTCACCCATGTAGAAGACTGGGAGGCCATTGGCCGCGTCCACGGCGAATTCTTCGGGCAGACCCGGCCAGCCACCACCATGGTCGTCGTCGCCAAGCTGCTCAATCCCGCCTGGCGCATTGAAATCGAAATGGAAGCCGTCATCCCCGAGGACGCAGTCCCTGCTCCCTCCGTCCCTTAGTCCCTTGTTTCAGAAAGGTTCCTTCACCATGTCCAAGCTCTCCATTCGCGACATCGATCTCACCAACAAGCGCGTCTTCATCCGCGTCGACTTCAACGTCCCGCTCACCGAGGACGGCTCCACCATCACCGACGACACCCGCATCGTCGCCACTCTGCCCACCATCGAGTACGCCCTGCGCCACAAGGCCAAGGTCATCCTCGCCTCCCACCTCGGCCGTCCCAAGGGCAAGCCCAATCCGAAGTACTCACTTCGCCCCGTCGTCGACCGCCTCCGCCAGCTCCTCGACAGGCAGCTCGGCGAGAGCGTCAACGTCGCCTTCTCCCCCGACTGTGTCGGCGAAGTCGCCCTCGAGCTCGCCCGCCAGCTCGAATCCGGCCAGGTCCTGCTCCTTGAAAACCTGCGCTACCACGCCGAAGAAGAGGCCAACGACCCCGCCTTCTCCAAGTCTCTCGCCGCCCTCGCCGAGGTCTACGTCAATGACGCCTTCGGCTCCGCGCACCGCGCCCACGCCTCCACCGAGGGCATCACCCACTTCCTCAAGCCCGCTGTCGCCGGCCTGCTTATGGAAAAGGAAATCACCTACCTCGGCAAGGCTCTTGAAGCGCCCGAGAAGCCCTTCGTCGCCATCATCGGCGGCTCCAAGATCTCCGGCAAAATCGACGTCATCCAGAACCTCCTCGACAAGGTCAACACCCTGGTCATCGTCGGGGGCATGGCCTACACCTTCCAGCGCGCCCTCGGCGTCACCACCGGCAAGTCCCTCGTCGAAGAGGACAAGATCGACCTCGCCAAAGAGACCCTCGCCAAGGCCAAAGCCAAAGGCGTGAACCTCCTGCTGCCCGTCGACAACATCCTCGCTGACAACTTTGCCCCCGACGCCAAGACGCAGCCGTGGGACACCAGCAAAAACTTCCCCACCGACTGGCAAGGCCTCGACATCGGCCCCAAGTCCATCGCGGCCATTGAAGAGGTCGTCTCCACCGCCCGCACCATCGTCTGGAACGGACCCGCAGGCGTCTTCGAGTTTCCTCGCTTCGCCGTCGGCACCAACGCCATCGCCCGCGCCGTTGCAGCCAACAAGGCAGCCACCTCAATCATCGGCGGCGGCGACTCGGTCAGCGCCATCAACCAGGCCGGCGTCGCCGACCAGATTACCCACATCTCCACCGGCGGCGGCGCCAGCCTCGAATTCCTCGAAGGCAAAAAACTCCCCGGCGTAGAAGCCCTCACCAACAAGTAGCACCTGCGGTGCGGCCATCGCGCCGCTCGTACTCATTGACCAGACGCGATCCTAATGCATAGGTCGGTACTGCGAGCCCAGGGTTCCAAGTCGGAACCCGGGCCTTCGTCTGCAGCACCTAATGTTGTCGGGTGAAGGCAAGAGAAGCACTCCAGAAACCGCCCTGCTTGACTGCCGGATGCTAAATGTTGAGTGTAAAATCCCTAGTTGGGTCACGAAGGAGGGAGTTCCGCACCTTTGGACCAAGTCATTCGTATGAATAATCCTCAAAAGGTTTACCAATTCTTGATAGAAAATCCAGAACGATTCTTCTGCGATGATTGTCTGGGCGCACGAGCGACGGTCGACAGGCACGAAGTGAATACGATTGCGAGGACCCTCTCCCTGTTCCCGTCCCGATTTCGCAGGAGGTCCACGGCGTGTTCAGAATGCCGTCGGGAAAAAGAGTCGACAGAGGCCATGCCTTCAAACTCCAAGTGAGGAGGCATTTCAGTGCGTGCAAGAAACTGGCTCTGCCTCGTTGGTATCATTCTTGTCGCATGCAGCGCTCTCGCGGGCAAGAATCCTAACCTCTCGTGGCAGAGCGCTACACTCATCGACATCCGCGACGAACAACAGACTTCGGTCTTCACAATTGGTTCTGGCCAAAATCAGTCGCTACACGGTGGGTCATACACGATCCAGCACTTTATCATCGACACCCCAAACATGACTTATGACGTCGTGCCTTGGAAGTTGAAGACCTTGGCGAAGCTAAGAAAGGGCGACCTCACATTAATTGTGAATGCTCAAATCGAATTCGCGATTAGCAAGATGGACATGTATCTCAAAGGCACAAACGGGCAGGTTGGAGAATTCCACATAGAAAAACGCACCCTCAAGCAACAGAGGTAACCCATTACCGCCGGGTGCCCCATCCTTGACGCGTTCTTTGCATCAAGGATGGGATACCACGAACCTCGCTCTCCGAAGCTTTTCATCAAGTGCTTCAGCGAGCCGTCCGCCCCCCCCTACATTCAAACCAGGCATAACCCACCCGCCGTCACTTCCCTGCATCCATCGCCCGGAAGTGTCCCTTCCCCGCCACTCCCAGCAGCGCGCGGTCCGCCGTCACCAGCGTCGCGCCCAGGTGCCGCGCCGTTGCCACCAGCATCCGGTCCGCAGGGTCAGCGTGCATCGCAAACGGCAGCCGCGTGCTTTCCACCGCAATCTCCGGCTCCAGCGGAACGAGACTCAGCCCCGCCTTCGCCTTGCCTTGACCGGACCAACTTCCCAGTTTGCCGCATGAACAATGACTCCAAAGTAATGGCGGACCTGAACCTCAACTTGCGCGTATTTCAGTAGATTCTCGCGCGCTCCAGCGCCCAACTTGAGGAGGCCTTGTCCATGCGTTTTCCGCAGACAACGATAGTTCTGCTTTCATTCACCGCTCTTACAGCGGCGTTTCTCCTGAACGGCTGCAGCAGCGGCAGCAGCAGTAGTGGCAGCAATGGAGGCGGCGGGAATCAATCAACCTACACCATCGGCGGCGCTATCTCTGGCCTTACCGCCAGCGGACTCACTCTGAAGGAATCGACCAGCGGCCAGACCGTCTCTCCCGCCGCCAATGCAACCTCCTTCACCTTCCCCACTGCCGTTGCGTCCGGCGCCAGCTATTCGGTCACGGTCAGCGCGCAGCCATCGGGCGAAACCTGCACCCTCTCCAACGGGTCGGGAACCGTCAGTTCGAGCAACGTCACCAGCGTCCAGGTCGCCTGCAAGGCCTCCGCCAGCTACACCATCGGCGGATCGATCTCCGGCCTGACCACAAGCGGTCTGGTCCTCGCTAACGGCGCAGATACGGTAAGTCCGGTTGCGAATGCAACCTCCTTCACCTTCCCCACCGCCGTCGCCTCCGGCGCCACCTATTCGGTCACGGTCAGCGCGCAGCCCGCCGGTGAATCCTGCGCCGTCTCCAGCGGTTCGGGAACCGTCGGTTCGAGCAACGTCACCAGCGTTCAAGTCACCTGCACCACGTCTAACTCTGGCTACACCATCGGCGGATTGATCTCCGGTCTCACATCTGCGGGACTCTCCCTGAAAGAATCCATCAGCGGCCAGACCGTCTCTCCCGCCGCCAATGCCGCGTCCTTCACCTTCCCCACTGCCGTCGCGTCCGGCGCCAGCTATTCGGTCACGGTCAGCGTGCAGCCCGCCGGCGAATCCTGCACCGTCTCCAACGGATCGGGGACCATCGGTTTGAGCAACGTCACCAGCGTCCAGGTCACGTGTACAGCCTCTGCCAGCTATACCATCGGAGGCACGATTTCCGGGCTGACAGCAAGCGGTCTGACCCTCGCCAACGGCGCGGATACGGTAAGCCCGGTAGCAAATGCAATCAGCTTCACCTTCCCCACCGCAGTCGCCTCCGGCGCCAGCTATTCGGTCACGGTCAGCGCGCAGCCCACCGGCGAAACCTGCACCGTATCCAACGGGTCGGGAACCGTCGCATCCAGCAACGTCACCAGCGTCCAGGTCGCCTGCACTCCCACGAACACGCAGACCTTCTTCCCTCTGGTGGTCATGCCCGCGGCGCCGGCCAACGCTGCTTCAGGTATCCCCTACTCGCAAACACTCACAG
>JAJXYW010000181.1 GCA_021780415.1 Acidobacteriota bacterium | reverse complement strand
CGCTGGGGGGCCTCTCCCCCGCGGCGTACGCGGCCCAGGCGGCAAGTCCGCTCCGGCCTACGGCCTCCGCGCCCTTGCCGCCCAACAACACCCATGCCATCCTCTCATTCTGACTGGACCACAAAACTGGGGGGAGTCAGGAGGAGGATGGTCCACTATCGCTCTTCGGCATCCTCAGCTCTCAGCTGCCCACTAGATCGAACATAGATTGTGTTTTCCCCCTTAACAAATTTCAGTGAAAAGTCTCTGGTAGCACTTTCAACTATTTCTGTACATCGAGGCATAAACCTATCGTGGCACTCAATCATGATAGTGTTAACTCTTCCTATCCATGGTTGGGCGTGCAAAAATACCTCCTCTTCCGCACCTTCGATATCTATCTTTAGGATGTCTATGTGATCCAACTTATTAGCCTCCATGATGCTTTCCAGTTTTCTGGCCTCAACTATTTCGCTCAATCCTTCTTTGGTATCCATGCCGATTCGGTATCCATCGTGCCCCACCCCTGGGTCTGTGAGGGTCAGGGTCGTGTCCTCGCACCATAGGGCAACCTTCATGCAGCGCACGTTGGGTAGGCCATCACAATTTTTCTGAAGCAAAGGGTAATTGGCGCTCGATGGCTCCAGCGCGACGATGAAAGCTTCCGGATAAGTCATGGCAAACCACGCTGGACTCAAGCCCGTGTAGGAGCCGGCATCCACGATCACCTTGGGCGCGACTACAGCTGATGTGTGATAATCTTTGGAGCAGAAGATTTTCTCAAAGGTACCCAAATCTGTCGTGCCGGTTCGCAGGTAAAGAACATGGTTTCGACCATTGGTTCTGACGCGAACGCTTAGAGGTGTTCCGGTTAGCTCCGCCCGCAGCGCCTTCCCTGGGCCCAGAGGGCCAAGAACCCTGAAGTACCTGATCGCTGAGTGCAGGCTTCGCACCAACCATAGGGATCGCACGTACCTGACCAGTCCTACCAGCGTGCTAGATTTTTTGAACCAATTTCGGATGCGCATTCAGAATCCTCTCTTCCATGTGGCCAGCGGAGCACCCAGCTCGCAAGAAAAGGTGCTTCCTTGGACCCGCCTTCCGCAATTGGGTACAGGCCTAGCCTCTCACCTACACCCTCTAACCTCTTACCTCTACGCAGCCCCGTTGGCGAAGTACTTGACGGTCTCTTTGAGGCCGGTTTCGAGGGGGACTTTGGGTTCCCAGCCCAGTCTCTCTTTGGCGAGGGAAATGTCGGGCTTCCGCTGGCGGGGGTCGTCGGGGGGGACGGGCTGGTGGAGGATCTCGGAGCGGCTGCCGCACTCCGCGAGGATCTTCTGGGCCAGCTCGACCATAGTGGTCTCCACGGGGTTGCCCAGGTTGACGGGGCCGGTGAAGTCCTCGGGGCTCGCCATGAGGCGAAGGAGCCCCTCGATGAGGTCGTCCACGTAGCAGAAGGAGCGGGTCTGCTGGCCGTCGCCGTAGATGGTGATGGGCTCCCCCTTGAGGGCCTGGACGATGAAGTTGGAGACCACGCGGCCGTCGTTCGGGTGCATGCGCGGGCCGTAGGTGTTGAAGATGCGCGCCACCTTGATGGGCAGGTTGTGCTGGCGGCGGTAGTCGAAGAAGAGCGTCTCGGCGCAGCGTTTGCCCTCGTCGTAGCAAGAGCGAGGGCCAATGGGGTTCACGTGGCCCCAGTAGTCCTCCCGCTGGGGGTGCACTTGCGGGTCGCCGTAGACCTCGCTGGTGGAGGCCTGGAGAATTTTGGCTTTCACCCGCTTGGCCAGGCCCAGCATGTTGATGGCCCCGTGGACGCTCGTCTTCGTCGTCTGCACCGGGTCCCACTGGTAGTGGATGGGCGAGGCCGGGCAGGCCAGGTTGTAGATCTCGTCCACCTCCACGTAGAGGGGGAAGGTCACGTCGTGGCGCATCAGCTCGAAACGGGGGTGCTTGAGAAGGGGTTCCACGTTGCGCTTGGTGCCCGTGTAGAAGTTGTCCACGCATAAGACGTCGTGGCCGTCGTTGAGCAGGCGCTCGCATAGGTGGGAGCCGAGGAATCCGGCCCCGCCGGTTACCAGAATGCGCTTGGCGCTGTCATGGAAGGTGGGCATGGGGAGCCTCCGAGGGGGGAAAGACCGCAGACGGTGGTCGGCAGACGGCGGCTAAGGAAAAAGAGAATGACGACGGACCACCGACGACTGACGACGGACGAACGAAAAGAAGAAGACGACCGCCCTGTCGCTGTCACTGCGAGGCCCGAAGGGCCGCGGCAGCCCCGTGGTTGAAAGACCGCAGGCTTTAGGAGCCGGTCTTGCAAGACCGGGATTGCTTCGTTGGGTGCCCTCCGCGAGTAGCCCTCGCAATGACGGGGTAGGGGCGGTCGTCCCTGGCCGCCCGGGGTCGCGCCGGGTGCCGCATCCGTGGCGGGAGGCCACGGAGGGCCTCCCCTACGCCGGGACCGGTGGCCGATGCCTCTTTCGCAGCGGCCACATCCTTGCGGTCTCTATGCTTGGCGGCTGGGCAACTGTTTCTTGGGGGCGGTGTCTTGGGACAACTCTTGAAGACGCCTTTGGCAGGTGGCGGTGACTTCGTCCACGGTGATGTCTCGGTTGCAGTGCATGGTGGGGCACTGTTCGAGAAAACAGCAGGCGCAGGGCACCTCTCTGCGGAGCACGCTGTGTTGGCCCCCGTAGGGATACCAACTATTCGGGTAATCGCGCGCGGCGAAGATGGCGACGACGGGTGTGCCCACGGCGGCGGCGAGGTGCATGGGGCCCGTGTCGTTCGTCACCAGGAGATTGGCAAGGCGGAGGAGTTCCGCGGTCTCGCGGAGGTTGAAACCGACGGCGCTGGCGGCGGAGGGGCAGGCATCTCGGATGGATTTGTAGAGAGGTTGGTCGCCGGGGCCCCCGATCACGACTACGCCCGCGCCACAGCGTTCCACGAGGCGGGCGGCCACCTGGCCGAAGCGCTCCACAGGCCAGCGGTTGATCTCGCGCTTGCCACCGGGGCAGAAGGCGACCAGGGGCCGGCGAAGTGGGGCGGTTAGGGTCGTGGCGCGGGCCTGACCCTCGGGCGAGCGGGGGATGGGAAAATCGTAAGGCGAGGGTGGCAGGCGGAGGGGCGCGAGCAGGTTCATGGTGCGCACGGCATCGTGGAGTTGTGGATAGACTCTCGCGTGGCTGCGCCGTCCGAAGGAGGGCACAGAGATGCGGCCACCCAGCAAGGCCGGCGCGCCCGTGCACCGCGCGAAGACCATGTTACGCAGAGACACCGTGAAGGTGGCGAGGGCCATGGAGAGCTCGATATAGCCTTCGGGCTTTGCCGAACGAAGCCTCTTGAGCAGGGCCATCTTGCCGCGCCAAGTCGCCTTGTCCTGTTCGGTGTAATTGATCATCTCATCGAAGAGGGTGGAGCCCTCCAGCAACTCCCTGGCCCCCGGGAGCTTCGCGGGGCCCGGCGAAGTCATGAAGAGCATGCGACTTTCGGGGAAGCGCCGCCGAATGGCCGCCAGGGCCGGAAGCGCGGTGATGGTGTCCCCGATGTTGCCCACGCGGAAGACGACCAGGGTACGCGGCGCTTCGGGGAATGGGTGCGGAAAGAGGGCCCAGCGCACCGCGGCCAGCACGGCGTTCTGCACGTTCATCCAGGCTTGCGCCAGCCACGCTGTGAGGCGGTCCATCCTTACCCCTCCCGCACCAGCGCGGCGAGTAGGGGCACGAGGATCTCGTGGTGGCCCGTGAGGGCGTAGCCGCGGCCCACGCCGGCCACGGGGCGCCGGACGACGTTGGTGAGGGGCCGGTAATGCTGGATGAAATCGAAATTGGCCGTTGTGAAATCCTTAAGGGGATGGCCGAGGTTCCGAACCGCGGTGACCGCTTTCAGGAAGACCTCGGGCAGGACCACCGCCGACCCCAGGTTAACGTAGACGCCTCCCCCATCGAGTTCTGCCACGTGGTCGCAGAAGAGCTGGAAATCTTTGAAGTTGGCCGCGCCAATGGCCGCGCCGTCGGCCGATGGATGGAGGTGCCACACGTCACAGCCCAAGGAGACGTGGGCGGTGAAGGGGACGTGCCTACGCCAGGCCTGGAGAAGGACCGAGATCTCGGGGTGTTCGAGGGGAAGTGAGTCCATCCACGCGCCCATGGCTTGGCCTAGCCCCTCGCTTCTTGCCGATGCGGCCTTCGCGGCTTGGTTGATGGCCGCGCCGGTCTCCTCCGTGACGCCGAAGGAGCCGTCTGGAAGGCTTTCGTCCACGTCTTCCGAGGTGGAACCGCAGAACGCCAGCTCGAAGTCGTGGACCAGGACGGAACCGTTGCAGGCAAAGGCGGTGATGAAGCCCTCCTGCATGAGGCCGATCAGGATCGGGCCCAGGCCGCACTTGATGACGTGGCCGCCGAGACCCACGATCACCGGCTTGTGGAGATCCCTCGCGCGCCGAACCGCCGCCGCCACCTCCCGCAGGGCCTGCCCGCCGAGGATGCGCGGCAGAGTATCCAGCCATTCCGCCAGGGTGATGCCCTTCGGAGGAAATTGCCCGAAGTTCTCAAGAGAGACGAGACTCTTGCGATTCTTCAAATGGCTTGTCTTGATCTTCGAGAAGTCCAAAGCAAGGCTCCTGGGAAAGTGGCGGAGATAAAGACCGCAGACGGCGGTCGGCAGACGGCAGCTAAGGAAGAAAGAACGACGACGGACCATCGACGACCGCACCAATTGCTGTCACTGCGAGGCCCGAAGGGCCGCGGCAGCCCCGCGGTTGAAAGACCGCAAGCTTAGCAGCCAGTCTTGCAAGGCCGGGATTGCTTCGTTTGGTGCCCTCTGCGGGGAGTCCTCGCAATGACGGGGTAGGGGCGGCCGTCTCTGGCCGCCCGGGGTGGGCCCGGGTGCCGCATGGTGGGCGGGAGGCCACGGAGGGCCTCCCCTACGAGGCCCGAAGGGCCGCGGCAGCCCCGCGGTTGAAAGACCGCAGGCTTAGCAGCCGGTCTTGCAAGGCCGGGATTGCTTCGTTCGATGCCCTCTGCGGGGAGCCCTCGCAATGACGGGATAGGGGCGGCCGTCTCTGGCCGCCCGGGGTCGGGCCGGGTGCCGCATGGTGGGCGGGAGGCCACAGAGGGCCTCCCCTACGAGGCCCGAAGGGCCGCGGCAGCCCCGCGGTTGAAAGACCGCAGGCTTTAGAAGCCGGACATGCAAGGCCGGGATTGCTTCGTTGGGTGACTGACTCCCCCCCGTTTTGTGGTCCAGTCAGAATGAGAGGATGGCATGGGTGTTGTTGGGCGGCAAGGGCGCGGAGGCCGTAGGCCGGAGCGGACTTGCCGCCTGGGCCGCGTACGCCGCGGGGGAGA
>JAJXYW010000247.1 GCA_021780415.1 Acidobacteriota bacterium | reverse complement strand
TGGTAAGAGTAGATCCCATCTGATCTGACGGCGGATGCGACGAGGTAGGGATCCGCCTTGAACGCAGCGGCTCGGGAGGACGGTGGAACCACCGCGTAGATTTCTCTGGTTACTAGCTGAAGGCGGCTCACTTTCAGATGATGCTTCAGCCGCTCCACGACGGTGGAGCGGGCACCCTTCGGGGCCAGGGCCTGGACCGCCTCATCTAGCGAAAAAACCGCATGAGTAGCAAAGAACTCAACCGTCGTCACTTTACCCTCCGCGTCACTATGGGGGAAATAATCCCCCATGGCGACTCATCTTGTCAAGTACCCGGCACCCCGCCCCCTTTAGGGGGGGTGCCGGCTCATCGTTCGACAAAATATGACCGGATCATACTGTTTACTAGGTAATTTAAGTTGACTGAGATTACTGAGTAACCCATATTGATTCCAGGAGGTTGAACGTGCCGACGATTGCTCTGATCAACCAAAAGGGGGGCGTGGGGAAGACCACGTCCACGATCAATCTTGGGGCCGGGCTGGCCATGCTGGGGAAGTCGGTCCTGCTGGTAGACCTGGATCCCCAGGCCCACTTGACCTATGGGTTGGGCATCCAAGCCCACGAGCTGGATTACACGGTTTACGAGGTGCTCAAGGGAGAAGTCCCCGCTGCCGAGGCCATTGTCCGGCGGGACCAGATCGAGGTCCTCCCCTCCTCCCTGACCTTGTCCGCGGCTGAGATCGAGCTCTCGGGGATGGCCGGCCGGGAGTTCCTGCTCAGAGAGGCCCTTGCAGGCCTGCCGGCGCGCGACTTCGTTCTGCTGGACTGCCCGCCGAGCCTAGGCCTGCTGACGCTCAACGCCCTCACGGCCGCCCAGGAGGTCTTCATTCCCCTCCAGACCGAGTTCCTGGCCCTCCAGGGCATGAGCAAGCTCATCGACACGGTGAACGTCGTGAAGCGGCGGCTCAACCCCGACCTCACCATCTCGGGCATCATCGGCACCCAGTTCGATGCCCGGAAGAACCTCAACCGGGAGGTCGTGGACAAGATCCGCGAGTACTTCGCCGACAAGCTTTTCGAGACCCTCATCCACGACAACGTGGCCCTGGCCGAGGCGCCGAGCTACGGCCAGACCATCTTCGAGTACCGGCCCGACTGCCGCGGCGCCCAGGATTACCTGGCCCTGTCCCAAGAAGCCGTCGCGAGGAGGTAGGCCATGACCAAGAAGCCGCGCATGGGTTCCGACCCCTTCCAGAAGAAAGACCCTCTGGGCTGGATTGCCGGTGGCCAGGCCGAGGAAACCGCCCAGCCTGAAGGTGTACCAGGTCCACCGAGTCAGCCCAGTAACCCCGAGCAGCCGAGTAAGCCGGATAAACCCGGTACTCAGCGTGGACCGAGTAAGGCCGGTAGCCCTAGTAAACACGAGTTACCGAGTCAACCGAGTCACCCCGATAATCCCGGTACACCCAGTAAGCCCCCAAGAGGCTCCACCACCTCCAAGGGCCTCCGCCCGGGGTGGACCCGGGCCACCTTCATCGTCCGGGAAGAGACCGTCCAGCAGCTAAAAGCCGTGGCGTATTGGGAGCGGAAGGAACTCAAGCGTGTTGTGGAGGAAGCCTTCAGGACGTATCTCACCGGCAGGGACACACGCCCCATCCCGGAAGAAGGTGTGCCGGGCAGGTAATTAACCACTTTCACCTTCCTGATGGCCCAGGGGAGCAGCGTGCGAGAACCGTTCCGGGGGAAAAAGTATATCGAATGAGCGGATGTGGTATGAAGACTTGAGCCATTTTCGGAGGGCGCAATGGGCAGTGCTGATGGTTGGAGGCAGAAGCGGGAGCTATTGGCTTTGAGGATCAAGGAACTGAAACAGCAGGGTATCTGCTACTCCTGCTATGATCTTGCGACGGGGCAGCTCTTCGTCGAGCCATTCCTTGTGTACGAAGACGAAGACCTCAAGGTCGTGCTGGATCCCTATCCCAGAATGAAGGGACATACAATAATTGTCTATAAGCCCCACCGCGAGGATATTTCCTTTCTGTCGGAAGATGTAGCTGACCGCGTCTTTCGAATGTGCATTATGGTCGTCAAGGCTATCAAGGAAGCGCTGGGGGCGGAGAAGGTCTACTTGAATACGATGTGCGACGGGGAGATCAATCACTTGCACTTTCAGCTTCTTCCAAGGTATCCCGACGAGCCGATCGGATCAAAGCGGTTTGTTCTAGAACGTCGGCCACTAATTGATGGAAATGAGACTGCCCAGCTCATTCGTTCTGCCCTGTTGGCAGGCACATGATAAGACCATTTCGGCAGGTTAGGTCATATGCGTTCATGTTGTTTCCTGTCTAGGGCGAGGAAGGCAGACTCGCGGCGCGGACGTGGATCAGGGAGAGCTCTCCGCTGCAATTCGTGAAATTGAGGATTCAAGAGCATCCCCCACCGAGTGCAAGCCCGATGTTGAGGGGCGCGGTGCCGTGGGGAAAGCGCCAGAAGGGCGAGCTTCTCAGGGAAGGATGCTTCCACCCAAGTCAGGGATCTGCCGAAGAGTCCGCTTCTACCGAACCGAAAGGGCGAGCGACAGGGTCAACCAGCACGCGAAGTCCCCGATCTTTTTCCGGTCGTCGCCCAGCTCCCGCCGCCACTCGATGGACTCCCCCCGTGCCGCCATGTTCCGGCTGAGGATGTTGCAGGCGTCGATGAAAGCGTCGTGGGCTGAACTTCGCGCGGCCTCCAACTCTGTCCGGGCCTCCGCAGAGCCCAAAGCCCACTCCGTCCGAAGCGCAGCATAGCGGGCGGCGGCCCGCCGCATCTGATCCAGCAGTCCGTGGAAGGTGGTGGCTTCCGCGGCCCGAACCAAATCTTCCATGGGGGTCCCCAGCATCAGACCTTCTCCTGCGTCGGTGTCCGGTCGACCTCCCAAGGATCAGACGTAAACAACGACGCGGCCTTCGATGCGCCCCTGGTGCGCCGTCTTGCCGTCCACGAAGATCGTTCCATGGCCGGGATCGTAGTCGAAGTCCGCATTGCCGTCGTCGTCCGTGTACAGGTCCCGCGTCACGCCGCGGGACACCCCGCCGAAGGAGGCGGACACCCTCCTCCCCTTCGCGGGCTTGCCGGTGGATTTCCAAACGACCTTCACGCTGAACATGACACCTCCCGAATATCCCTCACCGAAAGAACCAGGTCAGGTCCCGGCTGTATTCGAAGGAGATCCCTTGGGCCAGGAGACCCCTTCCGTACTGCCGCAAGGACCCGTGCGCCTCGTCCAACTCGAAGAGCATCATGCACTTCGCGGCCTTGTAGAGGCGGATCGGCCAGTTCTGCCAGCGCTGGTCGGGATCGGGATCGGAAATGGGGGTCGCCTTTTCAAGGTCCCACCCCCACGACCTCGCTAGCAGAGCAGCTCCCTCCTGAAGGCCCTCAAGATAGCGGCCATCCTCCCTCAACTCCTCGATCTCCTCCTCGAAGACCGTGTAGGCGAAACCGAAGCCGCTCGGCTCGTCCGTCGGGAACATCCACCAGTCGTAGTGGCTGCGGTGGAACGAGTCCCAGTCTTTCGCCAGGGCCCACCGGCGAAAGTCCGTCAGCGTGTCCGCGTGCTTCTCCTTGAGCGCCTTGACGCCCACGAACGATGGATCTGGGTTGGCCTTCAATACTACCCCCTACTCCGGAGTGTTCACCACAGCAGTTTAACAAGATACTCCATGACCATGACCCTTGGCCAAGCAGGACCTCCCGCCCTGGCCAACCTGCCACCCCATGCCGACAGAAGGGGGAGTGACAAGCCGAACGAAACGGTGTATCTTCATAAGCATTCCATTGGGGGATCCGAATGAAGAAGTGGGCCGTCCAGTCCATCCAGGTGGAAGATCACTACCTAGCCCTCACCGGCATTGCCCTTCGTCGCATCCTTTCAGCAGAGCTCTTTCAAGAACAACTCAGAACGTCCCTCGGCAACCAGTTCCCAGGGATTCCGCAGGTCTGCATGGCCCGCTGGACGGACTTGGCCGCGACATTGGCCGCCCTCGATTCTCTGGAGGGCTATATGGTCCTTGGTTATACACCCCCGACCAAGAACCATCCTCCCCTTCTCCGCCAGACCTTCCTCGCGGCAGGACGCGGCGCGAGTCTCCGGGAGGCCTCCCGCACCGCCCTGGAGCAGGCCGAGAACCTCTTCCGGCTTCTTTCGGGTACGCTGGACTACGCGGAATTCGCCCCCATGACGGAACGCCTAGAGCTTGAGGCTTCCACGGCATTCCTCCACGAACACCAGGCCAAGGAGATCCGGCGCCGATGGGAACCGGTCCGGTTGGACCAGGGCCTGCTCGCTTCGGCTCCTGGTTTCGGCTCCGAACTGCGTCCCACTTCCCCAAGCCCCCTTGAGGTGCGGCATCTTTTCCCTTGGGTCCCCAGCGACGACTCCTGGTGGCGTCTGGCGGCCATGCTCATGCAGGAAGAAGGCCGCGCGGCCCTTTGCGTACACTGGGCGGGCGTGCCGAAGGTCCCTTCTGGATCTAGAGAAGAAGCTGCGCAGGCTCTCGCGGATGCGGAATCCTCCCTGGAGAGCCTCCTCGGGGAGGGATACCGCCGTCACATCCTCAACGAGAAGTGTCAGATCCTGCAGCGCGAAATGTTTCGTCGCATCACGCTCCTCGACAGACCTGCCCTCTGCGGCGGGGTATTCCTGACCTCGAGTGCGCCTCCCACGACGGCCCTTGTCTCTGTTTTGGCCAATTCCATCGACGACGCTTCGGTCAGCCGAGAGCAGAACGGAGCGGACCTTAACTGGAGGGGCGGGGCTTCGGTGGCAGATGTACCGGTCGCCTCCTTGCTCTCGCCCCTGAAGCCCTCGCTCCAGTCGCTCTTCGGGCCGGAAGAGGCCTCGGCCTTCCTGCGGACTCCCATGCCGACCGACGTGGAGCTGGCCGGCATCCCCACGGTTCGCAGCCGAACGGCGCCCATGCTGGGGAACCCTCATGCCGGATGCCTTCTCGGCGTCAACCAGTTTCGCGGCGTCCAAAGGGAGGTGCTCCTCGACGCGGACCAGCGCCTCAGGCACACCTACATCGTGGGCCAGACTGGAACGGGGAAATCGAACCTCCTGCTCCACATGATCCTCCACGACCTGCGGGAGGGACACGGCGTAGCCGTTCTCGATCCACACGGCAGCCTCATCGAGGACATCCTCCAGCGATTCCCCGAGAGCAGGAAGGATGACCTGGTCATCATTGATATCACGGACGTTGGCTACCCCGTGGGCTTCAACCTCCTCAGGATCGATGAGGAGGACCCGAACCGCTACATCGCCCTGAGGGACCTTTTGATCGATGACCTCTATACCTTCTTTGATCTGACCTATGACATGAAATTGACGGGTGGCCCCGTATTCGAATCCTACTTCCGCGGAATGATGGGGATCCTGATGGGCGCGCAAAAACCAGAGCCCTCCCTAATCCCCAACCTGCTCCTGCTCGGGCCCCTCTTCCGCAACAAGGAGTTTCGCCAGCGCATGGTGGAAGGGATCCGGGATAAGGACTACATGCTGGAGGAATTCCTCCAGGAGGCCGAGGGAGTAAAAGGAGAAGCCTCCCTTGCCAATTTGGCCCCCTACATCACCAGCAAATTCAGCCGTTTCATCTCCGATGCGGCCCTTCGGAACATGACGTGCCAGAACCAGATGCTCGACATCGACGGCATCGTCAACGAGGGGAAGGTGCTGCTCTTCTATTTGGGGAAGGGGATCATCGGCGACCAGCCTGCGGGGTTGCTGGCCTACCAGGTGGTTTCGCGCATCCGTCGGGCAGTCATGGCCCGCGGCGTGAGGAACAGCGGCAAGCCCTTCTGCCTCTTCGCCGACGAGTTCCAGATTTTTGCGGGCGAAGGCTTCGCCGAACTGCTCGCGGAGGGGCGCAAATTTGGGTTGGCCCTCACGGTCGCCCATCAGTACGCCAACCAGCTTCCCGAAAAGGTGCTCCTGGCCGTGCTGGGAAACGTGGGCACCTCCATCCTCTTCCGCGTCGGCCCGAAGGACCGGGAGTTCTTCCAACCCGTCTTCGCCCCGGAGTTCACCGGGAGGGACCTCGTCTCGCTCCCCAACTTCAGGGCCTACGTTCGGAGCTTCGGCGCCCTCGGGCAGGCGCCCTTCAACCTCGACGTGCCTCCGCCTCCGCCGGGTGCAGGCCCTGACCTCGAGCAGGAGCTCCGCCAGCTTTCGAGGGAGCGTTACGGAAGGCCCAGAGAGAGCGTCGAGGCCGAGATTGCAGCGACGTACAAGGCGTTTCTAAAGGACCAAGGACCGACTGGAAGCGACCGAGGCTGACACCGATAGATGCCGCGAACCATGGATTACCGCGAGGGAGGACGCTCCATGGGTAGAGTCTTGACTGTGACCGTCCAGTTGGATACACCCCTTCTCCAGGGAGGCCCCACCCATCTCTTGGAGGGGGGAGGAGCCAAGGGCTGGACGCTGGATGACCAGCTTCGGGAGAGCCAGGTGAAGGGGCTGCTGCACACCTTCGCACGGGCCCTTCTCTTGCCCCTCCTGGAGGGCGATTTTACAAATGCCAAGCACGCCGAGCGCCTGCTACTCGGTGCCCCCTCCGGAATGAAGTGGAAGAGGAATGGGCAGGAGGAGGAGTACGGGAAAGTCGTCTTTATCGAAACCAGCGGCCCCAATAAACCGGAAAAACAAAAGTACCCCAACCGGCCCGGCGGAAACAAGAGTAGCCGTCAAGGCCTCAAGCCAGACCAGACCTGCACTATCACCTTCCACTTGATGCCGTGGGTCCCAGAACCTGAAACGCACCTGAAAGCGCTCTGGGCGGTTCTCTGGACCGGGCTCTGCTTCGGGGGCATCGGAATCCGGAGCCGGCGGGGGTATGGAGGGCTGACGCCCATTGCAGCTGGTCCAGAGGAAACAGATACCGACAATCACGAGGCCCTCTCCTTGTTCGAGTCGCCTCCGGTGGGCAAGCAATCGCTTGCGGTTCAACTCACCCAAGGATTTTCGATGGCCCAGAAATGGGTCCACGCGTGGGTCCAGTGCCAGCCCGGCAATGGGCTCACCCTCGCACACTCCCCGAGCCTGAGCGACGATCCCTTTCAGATGGCCGGAATTGGCCAGCTCTTCATCGGAGAGCCGAAACACGGTGCGGACAAGCCATGGGAAGCCGTAATGAAGCCCTTTATGGACGCCAGCAGCCAAGAGTTAAGGAACGCTACGACTCAACACAAGGAGATTATTGGTGCTGCTGGCCCCCGCCTCGCCTCTCCCGTTTGGCTGCGCATTTTTAAGACAAACCGAGGGTACGTCCCCGTCATCACGTTGGGGGCCAACAAGACGTTTACACAAGATAACGGGCAGAAGGAGCCCAAGGCCATCGTTCAGGCCCTTCTGACCTTGGTCGATGCCAAACCCATCGAAGAGGTTTTGAAGAAAGCATCCGCTGGAGGCGCCCCATGAGTTCCTGGCTGATGAAGTTCGGCTTCGGCGGCGTGCAGGAGTTCATCGCCCAGTCGCGAAAGACCCGGGATTTGGCGGCGGGCTCCCTCCTCCTGCAAGAGACGGCGAAGGCCGTCGCCCAAAAAGCCCAGACGATGGGCGCCGAGGTGATCCTTCCGCAAGAGGCGGAGGTGGCCTGTCCCCACCAGCTTCTCCTGCGGTGGAAAGACGTTGACAGGCAGGCAATCCAAGAAAAGGGGAAGAGCCTCCAGGATACCGCCAAGACCTATTGGCAGGACGCCGTCTCGACACAAGCGAATGAAGCACTTAAAGAACTCGAGGGATTGAAATCCGCTCTCATCGACTTAGTCCCCGTTATCGACCAGCTCGGCCAAGCCTTCGAAACGTACTGGGTGGCCATCCCAGAGGAGAAAGACTACCCCGCAATCTTTCACGAAATTCAGGAGTGCTACGAGCTTCGCCGGTTTACGCGCACCTTTCCCCAGGAACAGAAGCTGGGCAACCCGCTCGGAACATGCGCCCAGTGCGGGGCGCGCAACGCGGTGGTGAATCCTTTCAAGAAGAGCTTCCACCACCCAAAGCTCGACTCCCGCGACAAGATCTGCGCGGTCTGCCTCGCCAAGCGGCTCTGGTCCTACGAGTCTCCCGATCTCGGCGAGGCTTATCCTTCCACCGTCCATCTGGCCCGCGACCGCTTCTTTCGCCTGCCCGAGTATGCGGACCGGCTCGAGCTGTTGAAGCAGCACCGAGCGGAGACGATGGACTGGAAGGAGTTCCAAGCCGGCACGAAGGACTCACTGCCCAAGGTAACGGGCGCCATCGAGGCCGCCATGAAGGCCCGCGACAGCCTGCCTCCTTACTACGCCGCTCTCTACTTCGACGGGGACCACATGGGCGAATGGTTCTCGGGAAAGCACTTCACCGAGCCGCAAAGTCTGGAAGCGGGGCAAAGAAAGCTCAGTCAAGCTCTGGCCGGCTTCGTGACCACCCTGCGCGCAGGGTCCAAGTGCCTGCGCGCCACGGTGATCTACCTGGGGGGCGACGATGGTCTGGTGCTCCTTCCCGTGGATTTTCTCTTCCCCTTCATTCGGCTTGTTCGCGATAGCTGGCTGACGCACGTCGAAAAGGCTCCCGCCATCTGCCGCATCGCCGAAGGGCAAGAGGAAGAAAAGAGAGGCCCCACCCTCTCGCTGCACGCTTCCGTGGTTCACCAGTCCGCCCCTTTCCAGCGAGTTATCGCCGGCCTCCACCCGGCCATGAAGGAGACAAAAGAGCAAGGGAACCGCGACGCCTTCTCCGTCGCGGTGGCCCCTCGGTCCGGATCCGAGGGCAAGGCGCTCTTCCGGTGGCAAGACCTTGATTCATTCATACGGACGGTCGAAGCCTTCACCACTTGGCGGCTCGACGACTTTCCGCCCAAAGGCATCGGCGCAGTTCCATCCGATAGCGAATTGAAACGCCGCCGACAGAAAACCTTTCCTTCGCGCCTTCCCTACGCATTGATCGAGGCAATGGAGCCGTTTTTCGGCGAGGGCGGGGCTCTTTCCACGACGGCCCTCGAAACGGCCTTTGACCTGGAATTGGCGCGCCTCCTCGGCAAGAGGGAGGAGGGGGACAAGACCGCAGACCCGTTGTCCCGCTTTCTCGATGGAATCGTCAAGGGCGAGAGGCTTGGGACCCTTGTCCCCCGCGAAAGACTGGTCTCGGTGCTCACAATCCTCCCTTCTATGGGGCGGTGGCTGGATTGGGGAAGCGGGGAGGTGAAATCATGACCCATACCACATGGCGCTTGGTTCATTTCGACCCCTGGGATATTTTGGTCAACGCCGACGCCCGGGGCCTCGGCGACGGCGGCTACGGTTTCGAGGGCGAGATCGCCCCAGCAGCCTTCGCGGGGGCGATTCGCACGCTCGTGCTCCGCCATAACGGCTACGATTTCACTAGGTCCAGTTCCGCACAGACCACCGGAGAAGCCAAAGAGGCGGCCCAGGCGGTAGGACTCGACGGCGGCGACTTCCCCTTCCGCTTCGCGGGCCCTTTCTTGTGTGCTCGGGGGCTTCTCGGTTGGGACCTCTATCTTAGCGCCCCGGCTCACCTCCTTCACGCGCCGCAGGATGAACAAGTGCCCGCCGGCTGGCTCATCCCGGTTGAGCAGGACCGCGTGGCGGATGATGGTCTGGCGGGCTCCCGCCTGCTGAGCATTTGCGCGGCTCCTTTTCGTGCACTCGAACAAGCCGAGCCTCTGGAGGGGTGGGCACACGCTGCGCACCTTCAGAAGATTCTTCTGGGTGATCTTGGCGGAATTGCTAACCTTCCTTCAGAACGCGACTTCTTTGCTCTGGAGCGCAAAGAGGGTCATAGGCGCTCCGAAAAGGGAACCGTCGAGGAGGGCCAGCTTTTCAGCCGCGGGGCCCTGCGGTTTCAAGACCAGGATTCTCAACACAGGCCAGCCAACCGCTGCTTTGCCGGTCTTATAAGCTTGGACGAGAAGCTTCTCCCCAACGCCACCTACGACATCCGACTCGCGGGCGACGGGCGGCCCGTTCGTCTGCGGGTGGAACCGGCTGACCAAGCGCTGGCGCCACTCTTGCCAGATCCGAACGCTCTCGCTCAGAAGATCCACACTACCAAGCGGTTTCTTCTCTACTTGGCGACGCCGGCTATCTTCAAGCAGGGCTGGCGGCCGCGGGATTGGGCAACGACTCTCGGCACTCCAAAGGACCTGCAATTGACCCTTTACGGCGCCTGCGTCTTCCGCCCCCGCATCCTGGGCGGGTGGGACCTCAAGAAAAAGGCGCCCAAAAACGTCCGAAGGGCCGTGCCCCCCGGCTCGGTCTATTTCTTCCGCTACGAGAACGATTGCGGAATTGAGGACATCACGGAGTGGCTGAAGGCGTTAGCCTTCCAGCGCCCCCTGTCCGACGAAGATGGTTCGCTGGGCTACGGCTGGGCGCTGGCGGGGCTCTGGCCCGAAGTGGGCACTGAAAACGGCGGGCAATAGAGGAGGATCTCATGGCAAACTGGGCGTGTCTTTTCATCCACTGCATCACCCCCCTCCACAACGGGGCCGGCCAAGGGCTCGGGACCATCGACCGGCCCATTCTGCGCGAGCGCACGACGAACTACCCCATCGTGCAGGCCGACACGTTGAAGGGTGCGCTGAAGGCCCTGGCCGCCACCAAGGGCTGGGATAAGAACAAAGATCTGGAGCCCGCCTTCGGGAAGGGAGAAACCGGCGGCAACCAGGGTGCACTCATCTTCAAGGAGGCTTCCCTGCTCGCCTTTCCCGTCCGCTCCCTAGCGGGCACGTTCGCGTGGGTGACCTCGCGCCTCATCCTGGCCCGCCTCTGCCGCTGGCTCAAGGAGGCGGGACTGGAGGAGATGGATTTGACGAAGCAGGCGCAAGCGCTCCTCGACGCCACGGTCACTTTGGACGCCAATGCCCAAAAGGCCCTAGGGCCCACACGGGCGGCAAGCGGAGATTTCGAAGCTTTTGACGATTCAGCCCTCCGCCTGGCGACGGACGGCCCATACGCCCTGGAGGGCCTCGTTCTGGAGCCTGTGACGGATTCAAAAATGCGGCAGGCCCTGGCGGACTTTGCCGGAGCGCTGGCCGAAGTGCTCTTCGGCAAGAATGAAAAGACATGGACCCCCTTCTTCCGGGAACGCCTTCTGCTCCTGCCCCACGGCCCCTTCGACCATCTGGTTCAGACGGCCACCGAGGTGCGCCCCAACATCCAGATCGGCGACAAGGGGGTGACTAAAGAGGGTTCCCTCCGGTACACGGAGTTCCTTCCCGCCGAGACGCTGCTCCTTTCGTTCGTCCACCTAGAAGAGGCCATGCTGTGCGGTACGACGGACGAGAGCGCTCTTTGGCACAAGTGTCGCGCATTGATGGACGGTTCCTTCCAGCTCGGCGCCGACGAGAGCAAGGGCAAGGGCATCGTGCAGGGCCATCTGTGGCCCAGCCCGCCATCAGTAGATAGCACGAAGGCGGAAGGGGGGGATGCGTCATGAGCGAACGGCTCGACAGCGAACGGGCGGCTTATGCCGCCGAGAGGGTCAAAGAGATCCAGAAGGAAGCACTGAAGAAGTACCGAAGCGCCGTGGGCAACGCCCCGGCCTACCTTCGCCAGTGCGGCCTTTTGCAACTGGCGGCCTTCTACGGATCCGGGGAGGACCGCAAACCCGTTTGGGGCGACCTCTGGGCATGGCTCACACAAGCGAGCACCACGAAAGCATTCTTTAAGAATGGCGACCAGAACAAGGACGCGCTGGGTGATCGGATGAAGGTCCTTTCTGGTTTCTCCTCCAATCAACTCTCCCTGCTGGAGCGCGAGAGTGAAGAGATCCTCGGATGGCTCAAGCGCCTCACCGAAGCCAGGAACCAAGCGGAGGAGAAGAATAAGAAGAAGCCCCCGAAGAAGGTAGCCTTAACAGCTGAGGGGGGGCTCCATGGCTCACCTTAAGGCCGCGCTTTTAGGTCCAGAGCATCTGCCTTCTCGTGAATTCAAGCTCGGGACAGCGACCGTGCAGAAAAGCGTCCCTTCCGATAGCACGGTCTCCTTCAAGGTGGACCCCATCTACTCCTTCGCGGTACCGACCTGCATTAAAGACCGCCAGCCCAACCTCGGCCTTCTCTTCCAGCGCTATGCGCCACAGGCCGTTCTGGACAGCCTCCTTGCCACCAATGCAGAAGGGGATATCGAGAAGCAGGCCCTGAGCGTGGCTGTACAAGAATTTTCGAAGCAATTCCATAATACAGCCGCCCTTGAATGGTTTATCAGGTACGCGAAGGAGGTGGCCGTTGGCTCTCCTCCTAAACAAGCGCGCTCACGCTGGCGTAAGGCGCTGGCAGCGGCTCCACCCTGCGCCAACTTCGTTCACGTCACGCTGTCCAAGCGGGCGGCCATCAGTCTCGCCAACGCATCGCCGTGGGAGAACTCGGGCTGGGCCTTCCACCACGTTTACGGCGTGCCCATGATTCCGGGGGATTCGCTCAAGGGGCTCATGCGCCACTACCTCGAAGAGGAGCTCAAGGACCAACAGGGAAGCGCCCTCCTAGAGAGTCTTGGCATTAGGCAGGGCGACGCCGAGCAGCCTTGCAGAACCCTGCATCCCAACGCCCCCGAATCGCTGTCAGCTCAGGAGTTGGCGAACCTCCTCTTCGGAATGCCGGGTACCGATGGCGCCGAGGGGCTTCTGGCCGTGTACGACGCCTGGCCAGAAGCGCCCGGGAAAGAGGGCTGGTTCGCCCTCGATGTCGTCACGAGCCATCACCAGGGCTATTACACAAGCGAGTTTGGTCCCAGCCCGGCGGCCGCATCCGATTGCGATAACCCTAAGCCCGTCCACTTCCTCACCCTGCGCCCCGGCCTGGTCTTTCAGATCGCCCTCGCCCCTACCAGCGTGGCCGCCAGGAAAGAGGCCGATTTCAACAGACAGGTGCCGAGGACGCCAGACGGGGGTTTCTGCGCAGACGTGGCCCCCGGCAAGAAAGTCACTTTTTGTGGGGCTCTGGTCACTGTGGGCAAGGCGCTCGTGGTCAAGGCGCTTCAGGAGTGGGGCATCGGAGCCAAGACGGGCACCGGTTACGGTCGCATGCAGGAGGCCGGCCAGGGCCAGCAGGGAGGCAAACCATGACGATCTGGTACGTCACCACCGGCATCTCCCTCTGGGAGAGTTCACGCTGTTGGACACTGAAAGGGAGAATCAACGGGGTCCTGCAGGCTGCGGACGACCGCTCCGAAAAAGAACTGTCAGCCGACAACTCCACCGGTCCTGCGCTTCTAGCGCAGTGGGCGGCCGCAAGGCGGGTGATTAAGAATTCACTCGAAGCGGCAAACGCTGCTGACATGGCCAACACGGCGACGACACTCGTGAAGGAGAATTTTCGGCCGGAATGCTGGAGCCCCGATCGTCTCAAGGCACTTCCCGCCGAATTGGCCACGCTCTGGGGGCTGTTCGACCAAGGTAAGATAACAGGGCAAGATCACATCACGCTGATCCAAGGTGATTCCAATAAGACGGTCGCCTTCATGCTTCAGGCCATGCTTGTAACATTAGTACCCGCTTTTAAAGGGCGAATCGGCATCCTCGGTCCGTACGGCCTTGACCCGTTGGTGCAAGATGTTTTCCACGGCGGCGTAGAGAGCATGTGGAGCGCCATCTTCTTTAACGCAGAAGCCCCACCGTGCGCCTTCGTCTTGACGGGTGGGTACAAGGCCCTTCTAATCGCCATCGCCCGCAGGGCACCGGCCGGCACGGCCCTCTACTACTCCCACGAGACGGACCCCGCCAAATTGATTCAGCTGACCGCGGATGAGCAAGGGCAATTCACCGTGAATGTTTTCCGTCCTTCTTAGCGTAGGGGTGCCCTCTATGGAACTTGCGCTTAAGGATATTTCGGCTCCGGGAACCGACCCGCATGCAACACTTTCGGTTTTCCTTAATGGGCTTCCCGATAATATGGGCTTGTCGGCACCAAACGAAAGTGCAATCGACTTCCGTTCAATTGTTGGGGGAGGTAAAGTATCACAAGGTAAGGGCAACTGGTTCGACGAATTCCATGAAGGAAAATTCTCCCTCGATTCTACAGAGGGGTTGGCCTTCTGCCGATTGGTCGCGCGAATGGCCGCGGCCACCACAGAGAAACCTGATGAGGGCTGGAACAATATCTACTTTTTCACTTCGGCCTGGGTCGAACACCTCATCAGCCCCGCAGGGACGACCCAGCGCTTTTTCCTCCAAGAGTATTGCTCACGGGATGCCGGGCTCTACGATTCCCGCACCCTTCGCCCAATGCATTGGGATAAAGAGCCTAAGTGGCGCAATGCTTTCAAGCGGCTCAGCCATTGGGATGAAAGGCCTGACTGGCGCAAGGCTTACCCCTGGCTCAAGCATCCGGAAAACCTAACCATCACCGAGCTGGAGCTGGTCCTGGCCATTTTTCGTCCTTTCACGGGCCAAGAATCGGGGCTCGCCCGCTGGGCCCGCGCCTGCGGCCTCTCCCATAGTTGGCTCCTCTGGACTTGCTTCCCAAAGAAGATGCAAGAGGGCGGGGCCAGGTTCGCCGGGTGGATCGAGCGCTACCCCCACTTGCTTTGGCAGATCCACCGATTTCTTCTTTCACGCTACTGTTTCCAGCTTCTCCCCGCCTTCCGCGAGGCACTGCGGGCCGGCCGGCGCACGTTTGGTGATAAAGAGGGGGGCGGTAGCGGAAATGGCGCAGCAGAGGCACGGGGCGGAAAGGACGGAGGCTCTACCTTATACGCTCCCCCCTTCCGCGCGGGTGAGTTCCTCACGCTTTACCCTCGCATCGCCGGCCTCGTTTCCATCGGTTTTTTGGGGCTGATGGAGGTGGACTTGGCGCAGGTCCTCTTCTTTGCCACCTCCTGGTTAGTGGCCTTCGTTGCCGGGGTGGCCGCCATCGTGCTTCTCTTTGTTCTCAACTATATGGACATTTACAAGCAGAACAGGGGGGTCATGAACGACCGTCGTCACGGGGGAGGCAGGGCGTGGGGCCTGCTGACTAGATTCCTCGGATGGGGCGCATTCCTTACCGCGCTCTACGTCTTTCTCGTCCACCTGAGCGGCAATGCACAAGAGAGCGCCATTCATGATTGGCCCTCCGCCTCCCCGGGGCCAACGAACGGCCTTTGGAATCTCCTCATTCCAAAGATCCCAGCATGGGGAGAGTTGTGGGTGGGCCTGAAGAGTTCCGCGGGCAGAGAGATGGCGGTTCGCCTCATATCGGGCCTGTTCGCTATGGCCGCGTCCTCTTGCCTTCTTGGCGCCCTTCTGCAATGGTTTTTCGAAGATACAGCTGCCACCGAACCGATCTGAACTGGAGGGCTCCTATGAGAACAGTTATCACAACGGTGGGAACCTCGCTGCTCACCAACCGTGACGGAAGGCCTTGGGGCGGCTGGCGCATGGGACAGCCCCTGCCGGAAGCGGATTCGATTCGCCAATGGCTCCCCACGGCGGACCCCATCCGAGCAAGCGCGGAAATCCACACATGGCACAAGCTTGGCCTGTTCGCCGAGCCACAACGCGAGCGTGTCATCACCGTGCACAGCCAGACCCCCGACGGCGCCTTCTGTGCGGCGAGGTTGGTCGAATATGCGACCAGCAAAGGCGTTCAAGCCGAATCCAGGCAGATAGCCGAGCTGACCTACGCCGACGCGGCGACCTTCAACAGGGGTCTCGGACGAATGGTCCGCCTCCTGGCAGAGGCCATCCGTGAGGGGAGACGCTCGGGCGAGGTAGCCATTGCGGCCACCGGAGGATTCAAGGCGGAGATCGCCATCGCCAACCTCGTCGGGGCGCTCCTGGGTGCCCCCGTCTACTACATCTACGAGCAGTTCGAACAGCTCATTAAACTGGAACCACTGCCGGTGGCGCTTGAGCCCGAATGGCTCCGCCAGGGGGCGGGAGGTACGCTCCTTCAAAGGATGTCGGAGGAGGGTTGCGTCCCCAGAGAGACAGTTAGCGGTTTGATCAAGGCCGACGGACGGTTGGATCTTCTTCTGGAGGCCGCCGAAGAGGAGGGGCGGGAGCTCGTCGCCCTCAACGTGCTGGGCGAATTGGCGGCCCAGCTCCTTCAAAGTCCAGCCTCCCAATGGCCCACGACCTGCGGCGATGAGCCGGCGGGCAAGATTCAGCTCGAAGGTGCGGGGCACCACCGGCCCTCCGGATGGAGGGAGGCGGTCGACCGCCTAGCCAGAAGCCAGTTTGTGGTGCGCATCCGTTATGACCGAACCGCAGGCATTCAAGCTGGAATCCGCCCGGCTGCCGACAACCCTTCGGACCTCTACGCCGTCCTCAAGGGCGACGACGCCGTCCTCTCTCTGCGAGTGGAGACAACCGCCGAAAACGCGGGGCAACGCCGTCTTGTCTTGGACCATTTGAAGAAGCTGTGGAAGTGACGCACACCCCAGAGAAGAGGGAACGGTCGCCTGACGCACGTTGAGGGTATCTCTTGAACTTAGCCTTCCCGCGCATCGAACGCTACCGGTTCGTGTTGGAATTGACGGAAGCTGTCCGTTTCCGCTTCTTCCACGGCAGTGTGCTGATGGGGCTTGTTTGGAATGCCCTGGGTGGTCGTGAGGGCTCACCCTTTCCCGACGGGGTCATTCCGTTCGCGTGCGAGTCCGGTCGCGTCCACTACCGCGAGAGTGAGCGGTATCACATCCTCGTATCCTTCGTCGGCGAGGACCGGCGCTTTGCGCCCATCCTGGCCCAAGGCTTGCGGCGCATCGGAAGCGCCGTGTGGCGGAGGAGCGGGCCCCGGCCCCTCCTTTGGGGGAACTTCACGCTTGTAGAGGAGCCGCTGGCCCTGCCCCTTGCTCCTCTCCTCGAAGGCGGCCATCTGGAGGGCACATGGGAAACGCCCGCCACACTCCTCTTCATCTCCCCCCTGAACCTGGACCGCCCCGAATCGGCCCCGGCGGGGCCCCCTTTCTGGGACCGCAATTATTTCCCCCCCAAAGATTTTTTGAGGCACGTGCTCAATCGGTGTAGCCATTTCTCAATGGGTGCTCCGAAGAGTATTTCTATGCCGTCGGCCCCTCCCAGCTCGGCGACCCCACCAGACCCTACGCTGGAACATTCAGCGCTTTTCGTGCTGGACGGTCCCGAAGGCAAGAAGGGCATCGTCAGCAGGGGGGTTATCGGACGCGTCACTTTCCGGGACCTTTCCGCCACCTACCTGCCGTGGCTCTTCCTTGGGCAGACGCTGCATGTGGGAAACTACGTCCATTATGGCCTGGGCCGCTATGTCATCTGGCCTCCGCAGGCCGAAGAGATCGAAGCCTTGCGCCCAGCCCGAACGCTGACCGAAAGGGTCACGGGCCAGGCAACCCTCCGCGAGGCCGCCAGGAGAGCCTCCAAACCGGGTGCGGCGCCGGGAATGGATGGTATGAGCGTGGAGCAGGCCGCCGCGGGCCTTGATACACTCCTCCCCGAGATCCGCTCTTCGATGCGGAGCGGCGACTACTCCCCCTCGCCGTACAAGGGAATCCTTCTCCCCAAGCCGGCCGGTGGTTGGCGGCCGGTGTGCGTTTCAACCTTCCGTGACCGCATCGCCCAGCGGGCGGCCTGTGATGTCCTCAGCCCTATTCTGGAAACCCTGCTGGAGGACGGCTCCTTCGCCTACCGCAAGGGCCGGTCACGAAAGAACGCTGCCGAAGCCATCGAGACGGCCAATGCCCTGGGCTACAAGTATGCCCTCAAGGCCGACATCGAGACCTTCTTCGACACCGTGCCATGGCCCTACCTGCTGGATAAGCTCGCGGCACTGTTTCCCTTCGAGCCGCTCCTGGATGACATTCGTGAGTGGGTGACGGCTCCGGTTCAGTTCGAGGGCCGTACACTCCACCGGGAGAAGGGCCTGCCACAAGGTGCCGTCGTCTCCCCCCTATTGGCCAATCTCGTTCTCGACGAGATGGACGAAGCCTTGCTGGGCAGGGGGTTCAAGGTCATTCGGTACGCGGACGATTTCGTCATTGCGTGCCGGTCCGAAGAAGAGGCCCTGCGCGCCAAGGCGGAAACCGCAGAGGCCCTCAAAGCGCTTTCCCTGTCCCTCAACGAAGAAAAGACCCAGATCATCGACTTTGAGCAGGGCTTTTCTTACCTGGGCTACCTGTTCAAGCGCTCCCAGGTCTTGGAGAGGGCCCGGGAAGAGGGCCCTCTCATTCCGAATGCTGGCGCCTGCGAGGGCCAGCCATGGCTGGGCACGCTGTTCGGAACCGTTTGGCCAGCCGGCGGGGTCGGCTCGGCAGGGCCCAGCGAAGAGGTGCCACCTGCCCGGGAATCCCTGGAACTTGAAGAGAGCAACAGACAACAAATCTTGGAAGAGGAGAGGCTGGCGCCCGATGCGGCAGCTCAACTCCCGGGCGTCTTGGCTGACGGAAACCACCGCCTCTACTTCTCCACGCCGGGCACCAAACTGCAGGCGCGGGACGGGCAGTTGAAATGGGAGGGAACCGAAGAGACCGGCGAAAGCTCCCTCCCCTTGCGAGAGATCGCACACATCGTCATAGCAACCGGCGTCTACGCTTCCACCCCTACGCTCGTCCACATCGCCCGCCAGGGCATTCCTATCTATCTCGTTCACGCTAACGGCGAGCTGGCCGCCGCTTTTGAGCCAGCGCAAGCCCAATGGCCCCTGTGGCTTGCCCAGGCCTCATTCGTCTCAGATCTCCAGAGGCGGCTGGCTTTTTGCCGGCAAGTCGTGAGTGCTAAGCTCCACAATGCCGCGGACCTCTGCGTGCGCCTGAAGCTTCCGCAGGGGCAGGAGGCGGCCGATGCCATACGGCAGCAGGAGAGTGCCTGCGGATCGGCTACCTCCATCAATGCAGTCCGAGGCCATGAGGGGCAGGGCGCCGCGCTCTTCTTTGACGCCTACAAGAGGGCCTTCTCTC
Organism: Acidobacteriota bacterium; assembly: GCA_021780415.1. The sequence goes on along the minus strand of JAJXYW010000247.1, from coordinate 2,833 downwards.
CGCTCTGGAAGTTTCAAGCCCGAAAGCGCTATCCTCCGCCCGACCCCGTGAACGCCATGCTCTCCTTTGGCTACGCAACGCTCTACCACGACCTCGCCACCGCGCTCACGATCGAGGGGCTCAATCCCCGGGCCGGCATCTTTCACCAGGAGCACGGGGCCTACGCCGCTCTGGCCTGTGATCTTCAAGAGGAGTTCCGCCATATCGTCGAGGCATTGGTCCTTTCTCTCGTCAGGCGCCGGGAGGTGACCCCCGAGGATTTCACGCCGGCCATTCCCCCGAGAAAGGGCATTCTTATGGGCGCGGCCTTTCGAAGGAAATTTATCGAAAAACTGAATGACAGGCTAGGCCGGGCGTTCTCGTCCCCTGGCGAGGCGGGGCAGGTGACCTATCGCGCCTTCATGGCGAGGCAGGCCTTTCAGGTCAAGGCTTTGGTGGAAGGGAGGATTTCCTCCTACCTGCCATTGCGGCGGCACCCCTGATTGGCGACAGCCGAGGGGTTGCTGGATAGTTCTTTGAAAATTGGGCATACTGGCTTCAGGGGCTCATGAAGTACGTAGTGGCCTACGACATCGAGCCGGATAAGGTTCGCACGCGCATTGCGAAGGTGCTGGAGTGTTACGGCACAAGGGTACAAGAATCGGTTTTCGAGTGCGACCTCAGCGAAACGGACCTCAAGGCGCTCCTCATCCGGCTCAAGAAGGAGCTGAAAGATCCTGAGAATGGCGGGGTTCTTTTCTATCGCCTCTGCAAGAGCTGCTTCGAGGAGTCCTTCGGGATCGGACGCCTCCTTCGGCCCAAGGTGCTGCCCGAAGCGATCGTGATTTGAAGGGGCGTCCGTGGAGCAATGGAGGGTGATCACCCGTCCGACGCAAGTAACCCCAGTCGAATGAGGCGACAAGGAGCCACTTAAGTGGAGTTCGCACAGAGTTTTCCACACCATGTGATGCGATCTCGCGCTCACCCGTCCGAAACCCTTCTGGGGGCCTTGACCCGCAAGGAGTTGCCGAGGTACAGTCGAAGTAGCCCCGCCAGGCGGAGGCATTTCGACTAATTTCGTGCCAACGCCACAGCATGACAACGATTATGTCGAAGTAGCCCCGCCAGGCGGAGGCATTTCGACCCAGACCCTCCAGACCATCGATGAAACGCAAATCCGGTCGAAGTAGCCCCGCCAGGCGGAGGCATTTCGACCCATAACCGCCGTATCCGTATCCGGAGCCACCCCAAAGTCGAAGTAGCCCCGCCAGGCGGAGGCATTTCGACATCGGCGCTCGATACTGAGGCGCCGACTGACGCGGGTCGCAGTAGCCCCGCCAGGCGGAGGCATTTCGACGAGCCGAAAGCGTGAGGTGAGAACACCGATAGGTGTGTCGCAGTAGCCCCGCCAGGCGGAGGCATTTCGACTCGGGTCGATTCGGACTGTGGGCGGGCCGGCCTCAGGTGTCGCAGTAGCCCCGCCAGGCGGAGGCATTTCGACCCCTTGGGCCGGCTGCTGCAGTTGGTACTGTGGTACGTCGCAGTAGCCCCGCCAGGCGGAGGCATTTCGACAAGATCGCCTGGACGGTGCCAGCCACAGTTTTTTTTCGTCGCAGTAGCCCCGCCAGGCGGAGGCATTTCGACAAACTCAGCGGGAGGCCGAAACAAGAGGAGGATTGGGTCGCAGTAGCCCCGCCAGGCGGAGGCATTTCGACACGATGCCCGAGGAGTCACCGACCTCCAGGTCACAGAAGTCGCAGTAGCCCCGCCAGGCGGAGGCATTTCGACACCGCCACCACCCCAGACCATCCGGTAAGCCAATCGTCGCAGTAGCCCCGCCAGGCGGAGGCATTTCGACACGAGCGCCCAGCCCCTTGTGTCTGACGATCAAAAAGTCGCAGTAGCCCCGCCAGGCGGAGGCATTTCGACTCCCCAGCCCCGCCAGTACCTCGATGAAGAAGTTGATGAAGTCGCAGTAGCCCCGCCAGGCGGAGGCATTTCGACACAGACTTGAATGCCCGTTCGCCGAAGTACACAACAAAGTCGCAGTAGCCCCGCCAGGCGGAGGCATTTCGACCCTTCGCGAGGCCGTCTGGGGTGATTTCGCAGGTAGTGTCGCAGTAGCCCCGCCAGGCGGAGGCATTTCGACCAAGAGACCTGATCGGTCTGCCGAGGAAGAGCTTCGAGTCGCAGTAGCCCCGCCAGGCGGAGGCATTTCGACCTCACTCTCCACATCCCCATATTGACGGACGACAAGTCGCAGTAGCCCCGCCAGGCGGAGGCATTTCGACAACTCTCCCCGAATCCGCGCCCATGCGAGTCTCGATGTCGCAGTAGCCCCGCCAGGCGGAGGCATTTCGACGTGGCAAACTCCGCGAGTCCCTCGGGCGTAATCTCAGTCGCAGTAGCCCCGCCAGGCGGAGGCATTTCGACACGTGGTGGGTGAGGGTGTATGACCAAAGATCCCTGTCGCAGTAGCCCCGCCAGGCGGAGGCATTTCGACTTCTTGGGTTTGGCTCGTGAGGAGCCCAGAGATGCTGAGTCGCAGTAGCCCCGCCAGGCGGAGGCATTTCGACGCTGGCGACGGATAGTAGACCACAGGAGCAAAGCCAGTCGCAGTAGCCCCGCCAGGCGGAGGCATTTCGACTAAACTCAACTCCGGCGGTCTGATCCCGAAGAATGGGTCGCAGTAGCCCCGCCAGGCGGAGGCATTTCGACTTCTCGCCGGACCAACCGATGGTCGGCTGATAAGCAGGTCGCAGTAGCCCCGCCAGGCGGAGGCATTTCGACTGCTCGGCCAGTTTCCGGTCGGTGAGCGTCTTCATGGTCGCAGTAGCCCCGCCAGGCGGAGGCA
>JAJXYW010000194.1 GCA_021780415.1 Acidobacteriota bacterium | reverse complement strand
GTTGCGGTTAGACGGCGGGCTCCTCGGTGGGGGCGTCGGCATAGCGATGGCTTTTGCGGGTGAGGAGGTAGTAGATGACCGGCGTGACGATGAGGCTGAGGACCATGGAGATCAGGAGGCCGCCGATAACGGCGATGGCCAGGGGCTGGAGCATCTGCGAGCCGGCACCGAGGGCGAAGGCCAGTGGCAACATGCCGCAGACCGCGGCGATGGCGGTCATGACGATGGGGCGGAGGCGGCGCTGGGCGGCGTGGAGCATGGCCTCTTTGGCGGGGTCGTGGGCTGGGTCATAGGCGGGACGGACGCCGGTTGCGGCGAAGTCGGCGGCGCGTTTGGCTTCGGCCTGGGTGCGGAATTTCTCGTCGGCGTCGAGCAGCAAAATGCCATTTTTGGCGACGATGCCGATGACCATGATGAGGCCCATGAAGCTGGCGACGTTGAAGTTGGTGTTGGTGATGAGCAGCGCGATGACGACGCCGGTGATGGAGAGGACGGAGCTGGTGAGGATGGCGATGGGAGCGGAGAAGTTGCGGAACTCGGCGAGCAGAACGCCGAAGACGAGGGCGAGGGCGAGGAGGAGGACGCGGGCGAGGTCGGCGAAGGACTTCTGCTGCTCCTGGTAGGTGCCGCCGTACTCGACGCGGACGGAGGGGGGAAGGTGGAGGCTGTCGACGACCTGCTTCACTTTGACCATGGTGCCGCCGAGGTCGGAGCCTTCGAGACGGCCGCTTACGACGACGAGGCGCTGAAGGTTTTCGGTGCGGACTTCATTCTGGGGGGGGAGCTGGGTGATCTGCGCGAGGGAGCCGAGCGAGGCGATGTGGCCGGTGCCGGAGTTGAAGACGGTGTTCTGGATGGCGTCGAAGGAGGCGCGGTTGGCGTCGGGCAGGCGGACGCGGATGGTGTAGGGGCGGCCGTTGAGGATGATGGGGTCGTTGGTGGGAAGGCCGTCGAGGATGGCGGTGGCGTCTTCGGCGACCTCGGTGGGGGTGAAGCCGAGACGGGCGGCGATGACGGGGTCGATGTTGAAGTTGGTGGCGGGGCCGGAGATGGTGTTTTCGACGCCGTTCTGGGTGTCGACGACGCCGGGGATCTTCTGGATGGCAGCCTGAACGCGGGGGCCGAGCTGGTTGAGGAGGGCGGGGTCGTTGTTGAAGAGCTTGATCTGGATGGGCTCGGGCGAGTTGGAGAGGTCGCCGATCATGTCCTGAAGCACCTGGGTGAACTCGATGTCGAGGGCGGGTTCGGTGGAGGCGATCTGCTGGCGGACGTCGGCGATGACGTCGTCGATGGAGCGGGAGCGCTTGCGTTTTAGGCGGACGCTGAAGTCGCCGGTGTTGGCCTCGGTGACGGCGGCGAGGCCGAGCTGGAGGCCGGTTCGGCGGGAGGTGATTTCGACTTCGGGAGTCTTCTGAAGGATGCGCTCTACGTGTTCGAGGATGCGGTTGGTCTCGGCCAGCGACGTGCCGGCGGGGGTGAGGTAGTCGAGGATGAACGCACCTTCGTCCATGGCGGGGAGGAGGTCGGAGCCGAGGCTGGAGTAGGCGAAGTAGCCTCCGATGACGAGGATGACGCAGCCGATGCCGAGGATGAGGGGCCGGTTGAGGGCAAAGGTGAGAGCACGCGCGTGGGTGTGGAGGACGCGGCGCATGATGGGGCCGTCCTCGTGCTCGTGCTCGGGGGAAGGCTGCGGTTCGGCGGCGTCGGTGTCGGTTGCGGCAACGTGCTTCCTGCTGCGGAGCAGGGAGAGGCTGAGTGAAGGAGTGAAGGTGAGGGCGAGGGCGAGCGACGTGAGTAGAGCGGCGGTCATGGTGACGGCCAGGGCGCGGAAGAAGCTGCCGGTGACTCCGGTGACGGAGATGAGGGGGAGGAAGACGACGACGGGGGTGAGGGTGGAGAAGACGAGAGGGGTGGTGATCTCGCTCAGTGCGCTGCGGACGGCGTCGGTGCGGGACTGGCCGGAGTCGCGGTGGACGACGATGTTTTCGACGACAACGATGGCGTCGTCGATGACGAGGCCGATAGCTGCGGCGAGACCGCCGAGGGTCATGAGGTTGAAGGACTGGCCGATGATCCAGAGGAAGAGGATGGTGACGGCCACGGTTACGGGGATCACGAGACCGGCGACGAGAGAGCTGGACCAGTCGCGGAGGAAGAGGAAGAGGATGATGCAGGCGAGGATGAGGCCGATGAGGATGGCGTCACGGACGCTGGCGATGGACTCGCGGACGAGTTCGGACTGGTCGTAGAACGGGGTGAGGTGGACGCCGGAAGGGAGGGCTTTCTGGAGTTCGGCGACCTTGATGGCGATGGCGTCGGCGACCTGAACGGTGTTGGAGGAGGGCTGGCGCGCGATGTTGATGAGGACGGAGGGGTGGCCGTTGGCGGTGACCATGGTGTAGACGGGCATGGGGCCGGTATGGACGTCGGCGACGTCGGCTACACGGACGGGAGCACCGGCAGGGGTGGTCTTGATGACGAGGTTCGAGAGCTCGGCGACGCTGTGCGCCTGGGCTCCGATGAGACCGAGGATGAGCTCGTGATTGGCTTCGTAGAGGCCGGGGGAGTCGATGATGTTGGAGGCCTGGACGCCGTTGACGAGGTCGAGGAGAGTGACGCCGGTGGTTTGCAGCCGAGCGAGGTTGGGGACGATGTGGTACTCGGGGATTTGGCCGCCCTGGACAGTGACCGTGCTGACGCCGAAGACACGGTTCAGGGGTGGCTTGAGGTCATAGGTGGCGATCTCCCAGAGACGCGACTGGGAGATGGTTTGTGGTCCACGATTGTCTGCAGTGAGGGCGTAGCCGAGGATGGGAAAAGTGGCGAAGGTGAGGCGGTTGGAGGTGAGCTTGACGGTGGGGGGAAGCTCCTGCGAGACCTTGGCGAGGGCAGCGTCGGTGAGTTGCAGGGTGCGGTACATGTCCACGTTCCAGTCGAAGAAGAGACTGACTTCGGCCGAGCCGCGGCTGGTGTTGCTGCGCACGGTGAGCAGGCCTGGAACGCTGTTGACGGCGTCTTCGATGGGCTTGGTGATGGTGACCTGCATCTGCTCGACGGGCATGACGCCGTTGTCGATGCCGATGACGATGCGAGGAAAGTTGGTATCGGGAAAGACGGAGATGGGCACCTGAAAGGCTGCGTAGGCGCCGGCCATGGTGAGGACTGCAAGGAAGAAAAATATGGTTTTGGTGGCGCGCGCGAGCCAGAAAGGACGCGCTGTGGCGGGGGATGCGGCGTGGGGAGCGGCCATCAGTCCTTGCCCCCCGTGGTGCTTCCGGTCGCACTGTCAGTGCTCTTGTCGTCGCCGGGGGCTCCGAGTTTGACCTTGGTGCCGTCCTGCAGACCGTAGCCTCCGGTGTCGATGACGAGGTCTCCGGGGCTGATGCCGGTGAGGATCTGTACGTTATCGGGCAACCGGATACCGGTGGTGACGGGCTTGAGGTGCGCGGTGCTTTGACTGTCCACGACCATGACGCCGAAGCTGCCATCGTCGGCAGCGAGGAGGGCCGAGGTTGGGATCTGCAAGGCGTCGGTTACGGTGCGGCCGACGATGGCGACGTGTGCGGGCGCTCCTGCTTTGAGCTTGCCGTCAGGGTTGGTGAGCTTGACCCAAATCTCGACGGTGGTCGAACCGGGGTCGAGGGCGGGGCTGATGAGGGAGACGGCGCCTTCAACGGGTGCGTCCACGCCGCGCACGGTAACCTGCGCCTTGTCGCCGACCTTCATGCGCTGCACCATGGACTGCGAGAGATGCAGCTTGGCGATGAGCGAAGAGGTGTCCATGACAGTGACGAGCGGGGTTCCGGCGGGGGCCATCTCTCCGGCGAAGAGCGGTCGGTCGGTGACGACTCCGTCGATGGGGCTGCGCAGGGAGGCGTAGCTGGCGAGCGCTTCGGCGTTGAGGTATTTACCCTTGGCCGAGGTTAACTGGCCCTCCGCGAGCTTGCCGCTGGCTGCGCGGCCGACGCTTTCGAGCGATTGCAGATGTTTGGAAGCGGTGTCGTATGCGGCCTGCGCCTGCACCAGAGCGGCCTTTGCGGTGTCGAGATCGCGGCCAGGGATTGCGCCCTCCTGAAAGAGCTGCGTGCGGCCTTTGACGATGCTCTGATTGAGGCTGAGGTTTGCCCTGGCCTGCGCGAGATCGAGTTGCGCGGTCTGCGTGGCTTCGGGCAACTGAACGCTGGTGGCTTCCTGGTAGGTCGCCTGCGCTGCGGCGTAGCTGCCCTGATTGTCGAGCGCGGCGCCTTGCAGATCACGGTCTTCGAGCGTGACGAGCAGTTCGCCGGCGCGGACGTGCGATCCTCGCTGCACGTAGAACTTCTTGACCGGCGCACTGATCTTTGGAGAGAGAGCGGCCTCGGCGAGCGGAGAGAGAATGGCGTCGCCTTCGATGTGCTCGGAGATAGGGGCAATCTCGGGCTTCGCCGCCTGGACGGTAACGAGGACCTCGGGAGTTGTCTCTTCCTGCTTGCAGCCGGCGAGCGCGAGGCAGCAGATGAGTGCTGCGGTCGCGTACTGCCAGGTGCCGCACGAGGTCGTGCGCCGATTCACAAGATCACTGTTGATGGGTCGAAGCATCATCGATCAAAACCTTCCGGTGAGTGTCTGAAGATTGGCCAGCGCGAGTTGATAGCGTACAGCGCCATCGGCGCGAGCGACCTCTGCGGCGAGTAGAGAATTCTGTGCGTCGACGACTTCGAGCACGGAGCCTTCGCCGCCGGTGTAGCGCAGTTCGGTGAGGCGAAGACTCTCCTGCGCGGTGGTGACGCTGGCGTCGAGCGAGGACAACTGGTCGCGTGCGGCGACAGCGCCATCGTAGAGCTCGGAGAGGTTCGCGATCAGTCGTCGCTGGGTTGCAGAGAGCGCGACGCGGGCGATGTTGCGGCGAATCTCGCTCTGCTTGACCTTGTGGTCGGTGGAGAGCCAGTCCCAGATGGGAATGTCGAGCGTGGCGCTGGCGGAGTAGCCGAGGTTACGTGTGGCGTTGGGGCCGTTGATGGCAAACTGCGGAGCGTCGATACCGTAGGTGACGTTCAGTCCGAGGTCGGGCAGGTAGGCTGCGCGCGCGGTGGTAACGTCGGCTTCACTGGCGTGCAGAGCGGCCAGTGCTCGCATCATCTCGGGATTATTTTTGCTGGCGTCGACGTCAATCACGCTGCGGTCAGGCAGGGCAGGAGGAGCGGCGGGCTCGGTCTGGAAGGGCGTGCGCGGATCGGGGAACAGGAGCACGGCGAGTTCGAGGCGGGCGGTGGAAGCGGCGAGGGTTGCGTCCTGCACGTCGCGGACGCGCTGCTGCTGCTGTAGTTCGGCCTTGACGACGTCGGCGTGAGCCGCCTCGCGGGCCTGCT
>JAJXYW010000266.1 GCA_021780415.1 Acidobacteriota bacterium | reverse complement strand
CCGCTCGGGAACGACGCCGCCGCCACCTGGCTCACCTGCGTCAGCGACCCGTCCGATCCCACCTGCAAGATCGTCAGCCCGTCGTCCCCCACGAAGACGTAGCTCCCCCACACCTTCACGTCGTGAATGGTGGACGTATCGGTCCATTCGGTCTTGATGATCGGAGCGACGGCACTGCTGACGTCCACCAAATAAACGTGATTGTGGGAGGCGCTGGTTGAAGTTGTAACCACTACCGCGTAGTTTGTACCAATACGCGACACGCGGAAGGCGCTTCCATTGGCATCGAGAGGCAAGGTGCCCTCGACCGCATTCGTATCGTTGAGGTTGAACAGCGTGAGAGTCCCAACCTGGGTGATGCCGGCGACGACAGGAAGCATACCGCTCTTTGATGTGCTGTAGGTGACCCCCAATTGGATGTAGGTGGCCCGAACGGTGAGCGCCCCGGCTGTAGTGGGCACGCCGTCAAGGCTGAAGGTGCCGCCGGTGCCGGTGATGGCTGAGGGCGTGTAGCCGTCCACGCTGACGGTGGCCCCGGACACGCCGGTTCCCTGCGCGTCGACCACGGTTCCCACCACGGTGGTGCCGGGATCGTTCACGACCGTGACCGTGACGGGGTCGCTTGTTGTCGTGTCGCCCTTGTCCCCCACCGCGCGCGCCGTGAAGGCCAGCGTCGTGCCTACTGGATCGGTGACGGCGTAGTCGAAGGCGAAGGGCGGGGCAACGGGCGGCGCGTTGAAGGCGCGCACCAGCGTACCATTGACGAAAAAGTCTACCTCGCTCAAGGCGCCGTCGGGATCGGACGCCGTCACTTCCAGGTGGAGCTGGCCGGCCGCGATGGCCGAGCCGCCCGCGGAAGGCGAGGTCACCGTCACGACCGGGTCGTGGTTGTAGACGAGGTGGATGAGGACCAGCCCACCCTGCCCCACGTTGCCCGCCTGGTCCGAAGCTTTGACCACCACATTTCGGTCCACGTTGGCCGTCAGGCCGCTGACGGGATAAGAGGCCTGATAGGGCGGCGAGGTAACCACCTGGTTCCAGATGAGGGTCCCGGCCGTGTCTTCCAGCCGGAATTCCACCGACACCACCCCCACATCGTCGGTGGCAGTCGCCTGCATCGCGATCGCGAAGCCGTTCATGAACTCGGCTCCCACCTGAGGGGAGGTCACCGTCACGACGGGCGCGTTCGTATCCGCGTTGACGGTCAGGGCCTTCGTGTCGCTCGCCTGATTCCCGGCCTTGTCGAAGGCCGTCGCGCTGATCTGGACCTGGCCCGGCTGGCTCGGCGCGGTGTAGCTCACCTCGAAGGGCGATGCGGTTGCCGTGCCGATCAGCGCCGAATTGGCGTAGAACTCCACGCGGTCGAGCCCGAGGTTGTCCGAGGCGGTTGCCGAGACCGTGACCACGCCGGCCGGAAGAACCGATGAGGCCGCGAGGCTAACGGCCACAGTAGGCGGCAGCGTATCCACAGTGGCGAAGGCACTGGTGAAGGGCGTCATGGGATTTCCGGCGAGGTCCTGGTATCCGGAAATATTGATGGCGCAGACCGAGTCGGTGGCGAAGGGGGAGGCGGGCATGAAGAGCAGCTTGTTGGGCTCGGGCTGGCTGACGGTGCCGGAGATGGGGGTCCCACCGACCGAGACCGTGAAAACCCCCTGGCCGAGCGAGCTCGGATCGATGGGCTCGCTGAACAGGACGAAGGGGACCGCGTCCTGGGCCACCTGAATGGCGCCGCCGGCTGGATAGACGGTGGTCACCGCGGGCGGGATCGTGTCGAGCGAGGTGAAATGCACGGTCTTGGGTTCGGCCATCGTGTTCCCGCTGAGGTCCCGAATGCCCGGGCCCACGGTGAAGGTGTAGCTCGTCTGCGGCTTCAAGGCAGCGGAGGGGGTCACCGTCACCGTCAGGCCATCGGCGCTCAGCTCCACCGCGCAGGTCGCGGGCGCGCCGCCGTTCTCCTTCAGGGAAATCGTGGAGCCGTTGACCGAACTCCCGTCCAACGGCTTCTGGAAGACGGCGCTTAGGACTTGGTCGAGGGGCACGCCGGTGGCACTGTCGGTTGGGACCGTGGAGCTCACGGCGGGCGCCGCGGTGTCCAGGACGAGGGTGCCCACGTCGACCACCTGGCCGTCGGAGGTGATCTCGCCCGCCCCGCGGACGTGGCCTCCCCACGGCCCCGCCACAAAGAGAGTGAAATGACCGTCCGAGCCGATGGGGATGACCGGGAAGAGGAAGGTCCCCGAGGCGTCCGTCCCTGCGGAGAAGGTTTCGCCCGTGGCCGTCTTGGTGAGCGTGACGGTGGCCCCCAGAACCGGCTTCTGGTCCTGGTCCACCAGCACCCCGCGCACCGTGCCCGCGGCGGAGAGCGTCACGTCCAATTCCGCCGAGGCGCCGTCTCCGCTGAGCGAACCGGTGGCCGACCCCCGGCGCGTATCGCCGCTTCCGGGCGGACCCGACACCGTCACGCTCAGGCTTCCGCTGCGCACGTCGTGGAAGGTGTAGTAGCCGTTCGCATCTGTTCCGGCCGGCCCCAGGGTGTCCATCCCGGTGTAACCGTTCGTGTTATGCAGAACTACCTGAAAGCCAAGGACGGGATTGCCACTGCCGTCCCTGACCGTCCCGGTGACCTCGCCCAACCCAACGAAGCGAACCGGCGCTTCCGCGGTCTGGCCGTTTTCGGTCAGCGCCACCTGGACTTTCCCGCCGTCCCGGCTGAGGGGATCCGCGGCGCTGACCCAGTAGGTCGCGCGGGCCACCCCGCCGAAGTGGAAATGGCCCTGCGTGTCGGCCACGGTCTGGTGGGAGCTGTCCAGCGTCACGATGGCGCCGGCTGCAGGCGTCACGCCGTCCGCGCGGACGACGTCCCCCTCCACCGCCCCGAAGGGGGGCAGGGTGAGGTCCAGGGTCACCGTCTGGGCGTCGCCCTGGAGGGTCGTGCCACCCGAGACGGAGGCACCGTTGGCCGGGTCTACCGCGCGGATCGTGTAGCTTCCCTCCGGCAGGCCACTGAGGAGGTAGACACCCTGGGTGTCTCCCGTCGCGGTGATGGACCCTTGTCCGGGAATGTACGTCTGGATCAGAGGATTGCCAACAGGGTCGCTACCGCCATAGTGCCAGACGGTCCCCTGGATCGTCCCGATGCCATTCAGGTGCAGCGGCACGTCCACGACCGCGTTGGCGGCGCTGACCGTGCCGGAGCCATGGGCGCTGCGCCCTGTCCTCTGGTCGAAAACGTCGAGCGAGAAAGGCACACCCACCGGCACAAAAGCGAAGCTGAATTCGCCGTTGACGTCCGTCACGGCGAAGCCGACCTGGGTGCTGTTGCTCAAAGAGAGGGTCACCTGTGCGCTAGGCACCGGCGTTGTGAGGTCCGCGCCCACCAACTGCCCCTGAACGGTTCCAAAGGAACCCAGCGTCAGCGTGAGCTGGGCAGTCTGGTCCTTCACGACCTGGACGCTGGCCCTGGCAGCCAGTATGAACGCGTGGCTGCTGTCCACCGCCTGGACGCTATAGCCGCCTTCTTCTACCTTGGAGAACAGGAACTGGCCCAGCCCGTCCGTGGTTGTGGTCATTGTGAGCAGGGGTGGGGAGCCCTTCAGGGTTACCACAGCGTTCGCCGCCGGCACCAGGGCGCCGCTGCCGTCGTCTTCCAGTGCGGTTCCAGCCGCCTGGCCACTGCCAAGGAGTGTTAGATCCAGACGGAGCGGGACCGCTGCATCCGAGAGAAGGCCCGTGGCGAAGCCGCGCTGCCCCGACGCGCTGTCCTGCACCGTCATCTGGACGTACCCCATCGGCACGAGATCGAAGCCATAGTGTCCATCGGTGTCCGCGGCGAGGGTCCTGTCCGGCATCCCCCGGGTGGAGAGGGTCACCAGGGCGTGCGGCACAGGGGTCACCCCGTCCGGAGCAAAGATGGTCCCCAGGACGGAGCCCGTGGGTTCGAGATAGACGGTCGCCTCTGTCGTCAGCCCGCTTCGGATCTGCGCGCTCGTGCCGCCGCTCCCGTTGAAGCCGTTGGTGGCACTGATGGACACGCTCGTTCCCAGCAGATGATGGAAAGTGATCAGCCCCGTGGTCGCATCGCTGTAGTCGGTTGCGACGGTCCGTATCAGCGACAGGTCCGTGGGGTTGATCTCATTACTGATCACCGTCACCTGTGCCGCCACGTCGCTGTCAGGATTTCCACCTGTCCCTCGCACCATGGTGTGGACGGTCAGGTCCCCACGGCCGAGGAGCTGGATATCCGCTTGGACGGACTGGCCCTCCGAAACGACGGAAACGCGCCCGTAGCCCACGTCCGCCGGGGGGACACCCAGCGATGCCACCAGCTTCATGTCCGATCCGAGGCCCACCTGCCCGAAGGTGTACTGCCCGTCCGATCCGGTGGTAGCTTGCAGACCCTGCAGGAGGACAGCGGCTCCGCTGACCTTGACTCTCTGGCCGCTGCTATCTAAGCCGTACACCGTACCGTAGACCACACCGTATCCGGGCAGGTAGAGGACCGTGCCGACGGTCTGATCGTCGTAGTTGGTGACGCTTGCGCTGGCGCTGCGCCGGCTCACTGGGTCGTACCCGGTGACCGTCCAGGCGCCCACCGGCACCGGCGACAGCGTGAAGGCCCCCGACTCGTCGGTGGTCGCCCTGGCGATGACGCTTCCCTGGCAGGCGATGTAGACCGTCGCCCCGGCGGCCACGGGGGTCACGTGGTCGGCCATAAGAAACCTACCTGTCACGGTCCCCTGGCCCCCGGCCGGCGCCGGAAGAAGGATGTCGTGAAGGTCCAAGGTCTGGCCCGATTCGATGGTGACCGTCAAGGTCCTCCTGGCAATCCAGGTGACGGCCTCCAAAATCTCCAGGCTGTAGACTCCTGGAGGCACCCCGTGGAGGAGGAAAGAGCCGTCCCCTGCCGTTAGCACGGAGGTCACCGGCTTCTGGTTCCCCTGCATCAGCGCTGCCACTGCTCCAGGCAGCACATTGCCGTCGGCGTCCTTTACGACACCTTGCACGGCCCCTCCCTGGGTGCTGACGAGCTGAAGATTCACGACCGCCACGTCTCCCGGTTGATGGATGCTCGTCGTGCCCTGCGCGTAGGGGCCGCCGGGCGCCTGAGCGAGAACGCTGATGGTCCCGACGGGCAGCTTATCGATTTCGTAGCGGCCGAACTGATCGGAGAAAACCTGCTTGAATTCATGGGTAGACAGCTCTGTGGCCGTCACCAGCACCCCCGCCGCAGGCATTCCGTCGGCCCCCGAGATGGTCCCCTTCACGTTGCCGCGCGAGCGCATGAAGAGCGACACCACCAGGTCCTGGGGCTGCGAGACCGAGAAGGTGGCCGAGAGCCTGGCTACGTCG
>JAJXYW010000270.1 GCA_021780415.1 Acidobacteriota bacterium | reverse complement strand
GCCATTGCAGACCTGCTGCCACACATCACCGCCGAAGATGCTCAAGCCTGGTTCAGGCTCCGCCTCGGCACATTATAGTAACTATAATATTGCTCTAGTCGTCGCCATCCTTCTTCTTCGCATGGCGCACCAGCAGCACAGCCGGCGGTGCTTTCTCCCCCATCGCATCGTGCCACAGAATCAAATTCAGCTTGGTACTATCCGCGCGGTCCGCATGGCTGAAGTCCATCTTCATCGACGCAGCCGCTCCCGGAGCGGTCGCCGTGTTCGCCGTATAGATCAGCCCATTCACCCGGTTGGTCTGGTCCGCCGTAAACGAAGGCTGGTCGCCCGGCCCGGTAAACAGCGTAGAGATCAGCGGTGCAAACGCATCGTTTTGATTCATCGGAGGCACACCCAGCAGTGTCTCCATCGTCCGCAGCACGCTCACCGTCGAGTAGAACCGGCTGTCCACAAACGCCGCTTTTCCCGCCCCTGCATGCGGCGCATACTTGCTCACCACAATCGCCAGCGACCGGTGCGCGTCCACATGATCGGCTCCATTCTGTGCATCGTCCTCCAGAATAAAAAACGCCGTATCGTCCCAGTAAGCTGAGTGCGAAACAGCCTCCACCGCCCGACCAATCGCCAGGTCATTATCCGCCACCGAACTCTTCGGAGACGGCCCTCCCGGCCGCGTCCCCGCCGTATGATCATTTGGCAGCCGCAGTTGAATAAAGTTCGGCATCGTGTCCTTGCCCACCGCTCGGTCCTTCTCCCAAACCGCCAGATGTCTCAGGAAGACATTCACCCGAATCTGATCCGGCACCATCAAATTAAAGTCCGGCGACTCTGCCGCAAAGTGTCCCACCAACTCCGGCTTCGTGGCCACGTTATAGGCCAGCCGTGGTATCGCCCACGGCCACAGGTTCTTCCCGCCGCCCCACTCCTCAGGCAACTCTTCCCCGGGCAATATCACTGGCGTAGCACACCCCACCTCGCCGCCCGACATCGCACCCTGCTGCGGATTCACCTCCATCTTCTTCGCCGCTTTCTCCCCGCAGAACACCGACGAAACATACTCGGCAAAGTGATAGATCGTCTTTCCATGCGCGGTCATATCCGTCCAGATATAACCACTCCGCGGCTCCACCACATCCGGAATATGCTGCAGCAGCGGATACCCATCCGCAACCATTCCCTCGTAGTCATACGTGCGCTGCCGCCCACGATAGTTCTGCTGCCACGTGTCCTCTAGATAGTCCGTGCCAATCGCCGCATTCGACCACACATGTCCATCGCCCGACACCTCCGCCGAGTCATAGAAGTTATCCAGCACCCCAAACTGCAATGCCAGCGCATGCTGATTCGGTGTCACCGCCGCACCATACATCGTCAGCGCCGCATCGCCATTGCCCACTGTCTTCCCGTCCTTACTCAGGTCACCCAGCACCTGGTCGTACGTCCGGTTCTCCTTGATGATGTAGATCACATGCCTGATCGGGTTCTTCCCACCCGCAAACCCAATCGTCTCCTTCGCGGCCTTCATCCGGTTCGACTCCAGCACCACCTCCGTCGAAGCCTTCAACCCTCCATCCACAGCCTTCTCATCCAACGCCGCAAGCGACCCATACAGCAGCGTCGCAATATACGTCGAAGTCCCATGCACAGGTGCACCCGAAGCCCCTGCTGCCACTCTCTGCGGCGCGTCGTTCGGCCCCGTTCCCTTACCCTTATCGGTCGTCACATACAGCTTCCCGCCACTCGACAACACCGCAAGCGGCATCCACTCCGTCGGCACAAACCCCATCGGCTCCACAAACCCCTTGGCCTTCTCCACCCCGCGCAGCCTGCGCGGATCGAGCACCGCCACCGCATCCAACGCCATATCCGCCGCATACAGTCGCGTCCCGCCCGCATTCATCGCCAGCGCCACCGGCTCCGCACCAAAGTAGCTCTGCCCCGGCAGCCGCGTATCAAAGTACCCTCTCACCGCCAGCTCCGGCGCGCGCGCGGTCCCAATTGACACCGCCGCCACCGCATCGCGGTTCGACAGCGCCACATACATCACCCCCGCGCGTTCATCCAGCAGCAGCGCACAAGGATGCGTCCCCGGCGCAATCGCCGACCTTGGCTTCAGCAGCGCCAGCCTCCGCACCACCTTGCCGCTCGCCAGGTCCAACTCCACCACCTCGCTGGCATTCCACAGCGCCACAAACGCCCGCCGCCCATCCTTCGTCACCGCCAGCGCAATCGGATACGTCGACGGCACATCCACACTCTCGCTCACATCGAACGTCCGCTCAATCTCCCCCGTCTGCGCGTCCATCAACACCACCGAGTCCGACAGGTTCTCCGCCACCAGCAGCCGCTCATGTCCACCCGATTCCGCAGGCACCACAGCAATCGCCGCCGGATACGACACTCCCAGCGTTCCTCCATCCGCCTCGCGATACGCCGTATGCCTTCCCTCCGCCAGCTTCACCAGCGGCAGCTTCAGGAATCCCTGCGGCGTCAACTCCCCATCCGCAAACCCATACACCGCAATCCCATTGCCCGTCTTCTTCCCCCCATCGCCCACCGGATCGGTCGACGACGCCACGCTCACATACACCTTCGTTCCATCCGCGCCAAACGCCAGCCCGGAGAAGAACGTCTGCGCAGCCCCTTCACCTACGCGCTCATCCGGAAAGTCTCTCACAAGGCCCGTTTTCGTATCCATCACCGCCAGCGACTGCGCATAGTCCGACTCAACCGTCCCATAGCCCGCATTCAGGCTCACCACCCATCGCCCATCCGGCGACACGGCCAGCGACATCGGCAGACTGTTCAGCCGTTGCGGATCGCCCACCACAGGCAGCAGCAACTGCTTACTCGATGGCAGATTCACCACCGTCTGCGCCGTCGTCCGGGCCTGCAACACCCCCAGGCTCAGCGCCACCGCCACAGCCCCGAAACACCCACCCCGCCTGTTCAGAGCCCTCAATATTGCCATTACAAATGTCTTACACACGCGGCTTCATCCTCCGAGTATCGTCAGCTATAGGACTAGAACTTCACCATACTCCCAAGGACAAAGCCCTAAGATGAACTCCACGTTACCTGAAGTTGAACAGAGAGCCGCCACACCTGCCAGCCCTCTCCTCGCCGTCCAGCAAGTCACGCAGAAGATCAAGCAGGATCTGCGCATGGGCCGCGAGCATCAGCAGGGTCGCATCAACTGGATCACCACCATCGCCATGGGGCTCTTCCATGTCGGCGCCATCGCCGCGCTCTTCTTCTTCTCCTGGAAGAACCTCGCTGCCTTCTTCATCATGTACTTCTTCGCCATCAACGTCGGCATCGGCATGGCCTACCACCGCCTGCTCACGCATCGCGGCTATCGCGTGCCTAGGTGGCTGGAGTACTTCGTCACCGCCTGCGGCTGCCTCGCCCTCGAAGGTGGACCTATCTTCTGGGTGGCCACTCACCGCGTGCATCATCAGAACTCCGACCAGGAAGGCGATCCCCACACCCCGCACGACGGCACCTGGTGGGCCCACGCCGGCTGGATTCTCTCCGGTCGCGCACTCCACTCCGAGACCGCTCTCCTCGGCCGCTACGCTCCCGATCTCACCCGCGACCGCGTCCACGTCTGGCTCTCGAAGTACCACTACATTCCGTTGGTCGTCACCGGCCTCGCGCAGCTAGCCATCGGAGCCGCACTCTCGCCCGGCCATCGCCTCGTCGGCGCCATCGGCATGATGCTCTGGGGAACCTTCCTCCGCGTCACCATCGGCCTCCACGCCACGTGGCTGGTCAACTCCGCCACCCACCTCTGGGGCAAGCGCCGCTTCGAGACCAAGGATGACTCCCGCAACAACTGGTGGGTCGCCATCCTCACCGGCGGCGAAGGCTGGCACAACAACCACCACGCCCACCCCGTCAGCGCCCGTCACGGCCTCGCCTGGTACGAGTTCGACATCAACTACTACGGCATCTGGCTGCTCGAAAAAATCGGCCTCGCCAAAAAGGTTCAGGTCGCCCAGTTCGACAAGCACAACCCCAAGCCCGCCGGCGCATACATGGACTAACTTCCTCGTCGCTTGAGCCCAAAGGCCGTCTCCTCGGAGGCGGCCTTTCAGTTTTTCTCTATCCTCTACGCTCTATCCTCTATCCTCTTATTCATGAACCTCACACGCCGAGGCGGAGCGAAGGCCTTCTTCATCACGCTGGGCGTGTGTCTCACCATCCTCGCCATCGTCCTCAACATCACCTGGATCCACAACAACAGCCGCCGCCTTGCCATCGATCTCCTCGGCGTCGTACTCTTCGCCATCCTCATCGCCGGCGTCGTCATCAACACCGTCTTCCTGGTCCGCGAGGTCCGCCGCAACGAGCGCCAGGACTCCTTCCTCAAGGCCGTCACCCACGAACTCAAAACCCCCATCGCCAGCATCCGCCTCTACCTCGAAACCCTCCAGCGCCACCCCGTCGACGAACAGCAGCGCCAGCGCTTTTACACCATCATGCGCGAGGACAGCGACCGTCTCCTCGCCACCGTCGAAACCGTCCTCAAGGCCGGCGAACTCGGCCAGCGCCAGCGCGTCCAGCAGCGCATCCGCGTCGAACTCCACCCCCTCGTCGCCGAGTGCATCACCACCGTCCTCCTTCGCCACCACCTCCAGCCCGAAGACATCACCCTCGACGACATACCCGGCAGCGTCCGCCTCTTCGTCCTCGCCAACATCGAAGATCTCCGCACCGCCATCTTCAACCTCCTCGACAACGCCGTAAAATACTCCCCCAACGGCGTACACATCACCTGCCACATGGGCATCGAGCGTTACACCTGGGTCGTCCTCTCCATCACTGACACCGGCCTCGGCATGGCTCCCCGCGACCTCAAGCGCGTCTTCAAGCGCTTCTACCGCGCCCCCTCCAACGATCAGGTCAAGATCAAGGGCACCGGCCTCGGCCTCTTCCTCGTCCAAACCATCGCCCATCAACACGGCGGCAGCGTCCAGGCCCTCAGCGAAGGCCCAGGCAAAGGCTCCACCTTTCAACTCAAGCTCCCTCTGCTGGTAGGCAATCCCCCACGCAAAGTGCCCCTCCAATAGAAGCACCCCGCCATCTCACCCACGGCACAGACGTACAATCACCTCAAGCATCAACGCTGCAACGACATCTTCACCTCCTGGCACCCATGTATCTTGTCTGGAAATTCTTCGCTCTCGGTTTTAGCGCACTCCTCCCCCTGGTCAATCCTCTGGGCTCTGCGTTCGTCTTCCTGGGCCTGGTCGGGCTCGCCCCCATCGGAACCTATCGCTCCCTCGCCCGCAAAATTGCCGTTAACACCATCATCTTTCTGGTGGTCATCGCCCTGGTCGGCTCCTCTCTGCTCGCCTTCTTCGGAATCTCTCTGCCCATCATGCAGGTCTCC
>JAJXYW010000042.1 GCA_021780415.1 Acidobacteriota bacterium | reverse complement strand
GTGCATGACGGCGATGACCTGCTCGATGGTGACGTCGTCGTGGCCTTCGCGCCAGCAGTCGTAGTCGGTGACCATGGCGAGGGTGGCGTAGCTGATCTCGGCCTCGCGGGCGAGCTTGGCTTCCTGGAGGTTGGTCATGCCGATGATGTCGGCGCCCCAGGAGCGGTAGAGGTTGGACTCGGCGCGGGTGGAGAACTGGGGGCCTTCCATGCAGACGTAGGTGCCGCCGCGCTTGGCGACGACGCCGACCTCGGCGCAGGCCTGTTCGAAGACGTAGGAGACGATGGGGCAGACGGGGTCGGCGAAGGCGATGTGGCCGACGATGCCTTCGCCGAAGAAGGTCGCGGAGCGGGCAAAGGTGCGGTCGATGAACTGGTCGGGGATGACGAAGTCGGTGGGCTTGTGCTCTTCCTTGAGGCTGCCGACGGCGCTGACGGAGAGGATGCTGGTGACGCCGAGGGACTTCATGGCGTAGATGTTGGCGCGGAAGTTGAGCTCGCTGGGGAGGATGCGGTGGCCCTTGCCGTGGCGCGCGAGGAAGGCGACCTGGCGGCCTTCGAGGGTGCCGAGGACGAAGACTTCGCTGGGGTCGCCGAAGGGTGTTTCGATGCGGTGCTCAGAGACGTTGGTGAGACCGTCCATGTTGTAGAGCCCGCTGCCGCCGATGATGCCGATTTCTGCCTTCGCCAAACCTGTCTCCTATGAACGTACCGCGCATGGGTGCGCCTTGAGCAGTATATCGTTCGCGCGGGAAGGGCGGAGGCAGACATCTTCCTGTTCGCCGAACATGCGGAGATCCATGGATGGGATGGGTGGGGCAGGCGCAAACAGAAGAGGAGAGACGCCTGCCCTATGGGTGCGGCCTCTCCTTCTTCATGGTGTTACAGATTCAGAGACGATTGCTAGTTGAGGTTAGAAGATTTCACCGTAGCCGTTGCGGCGCTTGTAGTAGAACGCAGCACCGAGCATTAGAACGCCGGTGGACATGAGCCAGATCGAATCGGGCTCAGGGGTAGCCGTGCCTGCGGAGGGCAGGCCAGCCTGCTCGTAGGCGAGAATGTCGACACCGTTTCCGCCGGAATCAGTGATGTTTCCGTTAGTCGACAGATCCGAGAAGGTCGATAAACTCCCGTTTTCCGAGTATGCGAACGACAGGAGATAGGAATCACCGATAGTTGTGCCTACTATCTGGTCGATGGCGTCGTAGGCCTGATACGCGCCATCGTACCAGCACGTAGCTAGACCACCGTTGCACGAGGACGATACTACACCGCTAGCTTGCGCTCCGTAGATATTCGCGTAGGTCCAATCGGTTGCATTTGAACCTGATCCATGACTGAAGTCGCCGTTGAGGATGAGGTTGGTTGAGCTGCCGGTTGATGTGTCGGTGAGGGACACATCGCTGAACGAAATATATGCGGGATCATCCCGGAACGCGAAGGTGATGTCCGTATTGGCGAGATTTGCCGTAAACGAAACGGATTCAGATGCTGCGGTTCCGTGGTTGATGGTCTGGCCTGCGAGATCGAGAATAGCGCCGGAGGGCGGAGGTTCGTTGGTTTGAGCGAACGCGTTGGGGGCGCACATAGCAGCGCTCACCAGGAGCACGGCCAGGGACTGCATGCGGAGCAAGTTGGTGCCGGTGCTACAACTCATCGGATAACCTCCTGGTTTTCACGATGTGATGGCTAGAAGCACTTTAGAGGCCAAAGCTGTATCAATTAAATCAATCACTTGAGGGGTGAGTTTCCACGATTTGCGCAGTTCTTTGCAGATGTCGGTGGACTAATGTGCTACTTGAACGAAGCAGATGTGCATCGTGAAGGGACAGACCGAGCTCAGAGCTTGCGCTAAAGCCACAAGTCTGCGCCCAGGAGTAGGTGGTCGGCGAGTTGGGGGACGAGTTCGATACGGGGGCGCAAAGGTCGTGCGGAGAGTTCAGTCGCTCCGCGTTGATGGAGTGGCGCGCTAAAAGCCGAGGGATTTGCAGAGGGCGTCGACTTTGGATTTGATTTCGGAGGGCATGGTGAGGATGGAGGGCCAGGGGCGGTGGAAGCCTTCGGCGGGCCATTTGCGGGTGGCGTCGATGCCCATCTTGCTGCCGTAGTTGGGGAGGCGGCTGGCGTGGTCGAGGGTGTCGACGGGGCCGAGGGTGAACTGGATGTCGCGCTCGGGGTCGATGTTGTTGCCGACGCGGAGCATGACGTCGGAGACGTCCTGGACGTCGCAGTCTTCGTCGACGACGACGATGCACTTGGTGAACATGGCCTGGCCGAGGCCCCAGATGGCGTGCATGACCTTGCGCGCGTGGCCTGGGTAGCTCTTGCGGATGCGCACGAGCATGAGGTTGTGGGCGACGCCTTCGGCGGGGAGGTTGATGTCGATGATCTCGGGGATGGTGAGCTTCATGAGCGGAAGGAAGATGCGCTCGACACCCTTGATCATCCAGGTGTCTTCCATGGGCGGGCGGCCGACGACGGTGGCGGCGTAGATGGGGTTTTTGCGATGCGTGATGCAGGTGAGGTGGAAGACGGGGTAGTCGTCCTGCATGGTGTAGAAGCCGGTGTGGTCACCGAAGGGGCCCTCGGTGCGGAGTTCGCCGAGTTCGACGTAGCCTTCGAGGATGATTTCGGTGTGGGCGGGGACGTCGAGGTCGACGGTTTCGCAGCGGACGAGTTCGACGGCCTGCTGGCGGAGGAAGCCGGCGATGAGGTACTCCTCGACTTCGGGGGGCGCGGGAACGATGGCGGAGAAGGTGGTGGCGGGGTCGGTGCCGATGGCTACGGCGACTTCCATGCGCTCGCCGCGAATCTTTGTGGCGACCAGTTGGGGGACGGAGTTGGGGGCGGCTGCGCTGGTGCCGCCAGCGGTGAGGGCCATGAGTTCGACCTGACCGGCGGAGTCGGGCGTGGCGGCGCGGAGGCGGTCGCGGAGGTGCTCGGCGGCTACCTTCTGGCGCTGCCAGTGCATGCCGGTAGTGTTGGCGTCGTAGACCTGCATGCGGTACATGCCGAGGTTGCGCTTGCCGGATTTGGGGTCGCGGGTGGTGACCAGGGGGAGGGTGATGAAGCGGCCACCGTCGTCGGGCCAGGTTTGGAGGATGGGGAATTTGAGGACGTCGATGTCGTCGCCGCGATCGGTACGGAGGATGACTTCCTTGCAGGGAGCCTTGCGCGCGTCGATGGTTTTGGGGAAGAAGCTGCCGACTTCGGCGAGCATGGGGAGGAGCTTGAGCTTGTCCATGATGCCGGTGGGGACGACGGGGCGGAGGAGGGTTTCGATGCGGTGGGCGATGTCGTCGAGCGAGTCGACTTCGAGGGCGAGACGCATGCGGCGGTCGCTGCCGAACTGGTTCATCAGGACCTGCGCGCCCTTATAGCCGGTGATGTTTTCAAAGAGGAGGGCGGGGCCTCCGGCACGGGCAGTTCCCTTCCCGGATTTCGAGGCGCGGTCGGCGATTTCGGCCATCTCGAGGATGGGTGAGACTTCGGCGGTGATGCGCTTGAGTTCGCCGGCTTTGTCGAGAGCTTTGATCCAGTCGCGCAGACTTTCGTATCCCACGGTGTTCCCTCTTCCTGATCGCTTGCGATCCTCTTCTATTGTGATACGGAGTGAGGATTCGTGCAGTGGTGAGGGTGGGGTGGGGCTTCAGATTTTGAGGAAGATCTTGCGACGCCAGAGGAAGAGGTTGGGAAGGAAACAGAGCAGGACGATGCTGAGGGCGAAGGCCAGAGAGGTCCAGTCGGTGGAGGCGGTGCGGGCGAAGAGGGTCTTGTAGTAGAGGAGCCAGAGGGTGCGCTTGAGGCCGTCGGGGCCGGTGATTTTGATGAAGAGGCAGGTTTTGACGAGGATGATCGAGACGACGTAGGCGGCGATGGCGTTGGAGCCGAAGACGAACCATGGCCAGGTGGAGATGCGGAGCCAGCGTGGCCAGGGTTCGGGGCGGCGGTCGACCAGCAGGGAGAGCGCGGCGAGAGCGAGCGCTGCCCAACCGGCGGAGAGAAGGACGTAGCTGGAGGTCCAGAGGTTCTTGTTGATGGGAAACCACGGGGACCAGAGGGCTCCGGCGAGGATGCCGAGGATGCCGGCGAGGGCGAGAACGAGTTGCATGCGGCGGAGGGCGCGGCTGTTGCGGGGGCCGTGCGTTTGGCGCATCCAGAGACCGGTGAGTGCGCCGAGCAGCGTGGTGGCAACCGCCGGAAGCGTGCTGAGCAGGCCTTCGGGATCGCGGGTCTTGAGATAGAGCGTGCCGGTGTGCAGCCAGCGCTGCGTCCAGACCATGGCGGAGCGATCGAGCCAGGAGGTGAGGTTGAGATTCTTGTCCATGAAGGGGATGTCGCGTCCGGGGAGGCCGATGCCCGGGACGGGCACCCAGCGGAGCAGCACCCAGTAGCCGATGAGGAGCGCGGCGATGATCCCCACGAGGAGGGGGACGCGGGACGGGAGCTTCTATGGTGGCGATGAGGATGAGGCCGGCGAGGAGATAACAGAGGGCGATGCGCGGGAGGACGCCGTAGAGCCGCATCGTCGTCCAGTGCATGGCCGGGAAGAAGACGAGGACGTATTGCAGGAGGAGGATTTTTGCGGTGCGAAGGAAGATGTGGCCGGAGAGGGTCTTGCGGCAGTCGCCTTTGCGGGCGCGGGCGTCGAGCGAGAAGATGATGGAGGCGCCGACTAGGAAGAGGAAGGTCGGGAAGACGAGGTCGGTGAGGGTCCAGCCGTTCCAGGGGGAGTGATCGAGGGGCGCGAAGACGTGGGCCCAGTCGCCGGGATCGTTGACGAGGATCATGAAGGCGATGGTGAGGCCGCGCAGGATGTCTACGGAGAGGACGCGGGGTGGGCCGGTGATCGCGAGTTCGGTGAGCTCGGGAGCGGAGGCTGCTGCGGAGCCCGAGGATGGGACGGTGGTGGACATTGCAGACCATCATCTACCGGGAGGGATAGATTGCGCCACAACAATCGTCAGATGGCCGCAAAATGATCAGATGAAGACGGCGTCGTCGACGGGGTAGCCTGCATCTTTCCAGCCCTGGAGGCCGCCGCGGAGAGGGCGTACGCGGCGAATGCCCATGCGGTGGAGTTCGAGCGCGACCTTGGCACTGGTCTCTTCGCTGGGGCAGGTGCAGTAGAGAACAATGTCGCGATCGGTGGGGATGATCTGGCGGCGCTGCTTGAGTTCGTCGGGACCGATGCGCAGGGCTCCGGGGAGAACGAGCGGGTCGGTGAGGACGTCGAGGGGGTGGCGGAGGTCGATGATGAAGGGGCGGTCAAGGCCCGCGGTTTCGGCGTCGTTAATCATGGCCATGAGCTGCTCGGGCTCGAGGCGCAGGCCCTCCAACTGACCGAGGAACTGGCGGCGCTTGAGCAGGCGGTAGACGACCAGGCTGAGCACCATGAAGAAGACCAGGGCGATGCCGAAG
>JAJXYW010000290.1 GCA_021780415.1 Acidobacteriota bacterium | reverse complement strand
CGGGTGGCCTTCGGCGTCCAGCACCGCCCCCACCACCATCTGCTTCAGGTCCGGCCGGTGGTCCTTGCTGTGCCCGTACTGCCCCAGGCTCTCCCCGCCCTCGCCCTCGAAATAGAGGGACGTGGTGACGAAGAAGGAGAGGCTGAGGGTCCGGCACAGGGCGAACAGGGCCTCCTCGATGCGGTCCTTCGTGCACCGGGGCGAGAAGGGCGTGGCGCCCGCCTATTCCGAATCCGCCAGCGGCTCCGCCAGCCACAACATCGCCCGATAGAAGTGGTGCAGGGCAAGGCCCTCCGCATCGGGAATGGCCTGGTCCCGCACCTAGTGCTCACAGGCCCGGTCCGACCCCGGATCGCACAGCCGGTGCGACACCGTCGCGAAGACGGCCCGCTCCACCGGAAACGCGAACGACTGATCAGCCAGGAGGTCCGAGAGGATGCACGGGAGCCCCGACCGCTCCCACAGGCGTCCCGGAAGGAACGATGGCCCCACGCACGTGCGGGAGACCGCAGAGAGCTGGCCCGATTCGTGCGCCGAGAGCACCCCCAGCTTCTCCGAGTGGCGCGCCGGCCAGGCCATCACCGCCTCCGGAGTGCCCTCCTCGCGCCACAGGTCCAGCCGGCCCAGGTTCGCCACCACCGACCGCTGGCCGCCCCTCGCCGCACAGACCACGCCCGAGCCCCGCTACGACCACTCTCTGGTAACCGGACAGAAGGGAACCCTCCGGTACCGCGTCGTCGCCGTGGCCGGCGACAACACCCTGGGAGCGCCCAGCGAGGTCCTGGAGGTGCCCCTTCCGAGGAACGCCCCCCCTTCCGGCGTCTGAGCCGCCGTGCAGTCGGCGGCCTCGCCCCCAGCGCCTTCCCGTTGACTATGGTCCTCCACTTGACAAGGGCCTACATTATGACCAGGAAACTGGGTCAAGGGCGGAGCGATCCGCAAGTCGGAGGAGGGGTCAGGATGCCTTTGCTTCCCGGCATTCGTCTTGGCCCGTTCGAGATCATTTCGCCCCTCGGCGCTGGGGGGATGGGTGAGGTGTACCGCGCCCGGGACACGCGGCTGGGGCGGGAGGTGGCGGTGAAGGTCCTGCCGGAGGAGTTCGCCTCGGACCTTGAGCGCCTGCGGCGCTTCGAGCAGGAGGCCCGTGCCGCTGCGGCGCTCAACCACCCGAACATTCTGGTCCTTCACGACCTGGGTACACATAAAGGCACGCTCTACATCGTCACCGAACTGCTCGAAGGCGAAAGCCTTCGTCAGCGCTTGCGCGCTGGACCGCTGACGCCCGCCATGGCGGTGGAGTTCGGGATCCAGATCTCCCAGGGGCTCGCGGCGGCGCATGAGAGGGGCATCGTCCACCGAGACCTCAAGCCGGGGAACATCTTCATCACCCAGGCCGGACACGCGAAGATCCTTGACTTCGGACTGGCGAGGCTGGAGAAACCGCCCCACACCAGAGAAAAAGACCCCTCCGAAGCGTTGACGGCCGAGGCTCCGACCAATCCGGGTGCGATCCTCGGCACGCCCGGCTACATGGCACCCGAGCAACTGCGGGGGCAGGCGGCCGACCCGCGCTCGGACATCTTCGCCCTGGGTGTCATCCTCTACGAGATGCTCACAGGCGCGCGACCCTTCAGGGGCGCGTCGGAGGCCGATGCGCTCGCCGCTATCCTGACTACGGATCCTCCTCCGCTCTCGACCTCCGGGAAGGAGGCCCCCTCCGCCCTGAAGCATGCTGTCCTGCGATGCCTGGCGAAGGACCCGGACAGGCGCTTCCAGTCCGCCCGGGACGTGGCTCTGGAATTGGAGAACCTGCGCGTTCCCGGAAGCCCCCTCGCCTCCTGGCGCGGGAGGATGTCTCGGCTCGTCGGAGTCGCAGCAGGCGCGCTGCTGTTGGTCGCCATGGTCAGCGCCCTGATAGGATGGATGGGCTCTCGCACCCGTAGCGATCTGGTGCCGGCCAACGCCGCCCGTCAAATCACTAATCTGCCTGGTATTGTCGGGAACCCCTGTCTGTCGCCCGACGGTCACGCGGTCGCATTCACCGTACCGAATGGACGGGGCAGCGACATCCTGGTGTCCGACATCCAAGGCGACTCCCCGATCCGCATCATCTCGAACGGCGCCGCCAACACCTCACCGGCGTGGTTCCCCGACGGGAGCGCCCTCGCGTTCGTGTCCCCAAGGGACGGACGCCCTTGCGTTTGGAAGGTCTCCCGCTTCGGAGGCTCGGCCACGTTCCTTTTGGAGAATGGAGCCTCCCCGGCCATCTCCCCGGACGGCGAGAAGATCGCCATATCGAGATCGGAGAACGGAGGGTACGACCGGATCTGGATTGCCCCGCTCGACGACCCCGCCAAGGCAACGCGCATCACTGGAGACAACGGCGGCGTTTGGAACCATGGCAATCCGTCTTGGTCTCCGGATGGCCGCTTCATCTGCTACAACGACCAGGACGACTTGTGGGCCGTGCCTGCCACGGGCGGCACCGCCAGGCGACTCACATCGGGAGGCAACAGCAATTCCAAGCCGGCCTGGGCTCCAGACGGCAGGCACATCTACTTCGCCGCCCTCCTCGAAGCGACTTGGGCCATCTGGCGTGTCCCTTCCGCCGGCGGAGCGCTCCAGCGCGTCACGCTTGGCACGGGCTCCGAACGTTGGCCGAGCCTGTCGGCCAACGGCAAGCGGCTTGCCTACGCCACTACCGGGCGGTGGACCTCCTGCGCGCTCTTGGACCGCGTCACCCGAGAACGCAGCCTGCTCACGGGGGGAACCTTCACGGGCCAGGCCTCCTTCTCGCCGCACGGGGACTGGATGGCCTTTACCATGTGGTGGAACGGGACCAGCGACATCTGGAAGGTTCGCGTTAGGCAGGCCCAACCGGTGGGCGAACCGGAGCGCCTGACGGATCAGCAGGGCCGGTCTTGTTGCGTGGCCTACTCGCCGGACGGCCGATGGATCGCTTATCACCGCGTGCTGCGCGGCGAGCGCCACATATGGGTGGTGCCGGCCGAGGGCGGACCGCCGGTCGCTTTTACAACGGGGCCCAGCTGCGACGACACCCCCCAGTGGTCCCCTGACGGCAGGGAGATTTCGTTCATGTCCGACCGCGGAGGCGGCGACGGGATCTGGGCCGCCCCCTTTAGCGACGGGCGGTGTTCGGGCGGAGCGCGCCCTCTATTGCGCGGCGCAGGAAGCTTGGGCATGCACTGCTGGCTCCCTGATGGAAAGCGCCTGGCCTTCACAATGGGCGAAGGCAGCGATTGTGACGCGTGGGTGTTGGAGGCGGGCGGTGTGCTCAAACCCGTGCGCCTGACGCGAGGCGCAGGCGCGATCTGGCTCTGCCCTGACCCTTCATCCGGCGATCTACTGGTGCTCGGCACGTGGGGTTCGACTCGCGCTGAGGTGCGCAGGGTGTCCTTGGCGGGCGGGCCGCCGCGTGGGCTCGCTGACATGCCAGCAAGCCAAGGTGGAACCGATCTCGGTTTCTTCGCGGTTTCCGGCGATGGCCGCCTGATGGTCCTCATCGAGAAGGAGAACGAGGGAAACGTTTGGATGCTGGAATCCACGGGCGGGCACTTCTAAGCGGGGAGTGCCCAATTGTGCGGCTGAGCGCTGCGGGGAGGTGGCTGGAGAGGTTGGGACAGGACGTTGCGGGAAACGGCCGGTTGCGAGGCCTTTTCTCGCGCTGGAACGGTGGTGTTCCGCTCATGGGCAACACAGGTGCGAGCGAAGGCTGCCGGCTCCACAGAACGATGGAACCGGGTCTATCCGAACTCGAATCGCCCGCAGGCCACCAAGGAGGTTGGGAACAATTGCAGGACGCACCTGCCCCGTCCGCGGGGATGTTCATATCCGGGGAAGCGGCCCCCCCTGGCGCTGCAAGGGCAAAAGCATTGCGGAGGGTACCACGATGAACACTTATGGAAACATCAAGGCATGGTGGAACGAAATTAAATCCACCCTCGGGGGCTGGACGGCTTGGCCAGAGGCGGTCAACCTCGATGAGGCGCTCAATGGAATCGACAAAACGCACGACGAAGAGGAGATCTCGGAAGATGTCCAGAAGGCGTTGGATGCCTTCAATCGGATGATGTTCCTCTGGCTCGCCAGGACACAGAAGGTACTCAACTGCCTGTGATCGGGCCATAAGGGTCAGGGATGATGCCCACCCTCGACTGGCAAGCAGGGACGCCGAACCCTCGTCTTACCCTTCTCCTCTCGGCGCGCTGTAATCTCTCCTGCGCCTACTGCTACCAGGAGGCGAGGACGGGTCCGGCCAGCATGTCTTGGGAAGTTGCCCGCGCCGCCCTGGATCTGCTTCTTCGCAACCGCGTCCACTCTCCACAGATCGAATTCAACGGAGGCGAGCCTCTGCTGGAACCCGAACTCCTCGAGCGGTGCATCCGCTACATGGAAGCCCGCGTGGGCCGAGGCGATGCCCGATTCGTGGTCGTCACCAACGGGACGCTCCTCGATGCCCGCCTCGGCTCCCTTCTGGCCTCGCACGACGTGGAGATTCGGGTCAGCTGGGACGGGGTGAAGGAGGCGCAGAGGTGGCGCGGCAGAGAGACCACGGCGCGCGCCCAGGAAACACTCAAGGCCATCCAGCGTGATCACCCCCGCTACTTCGCCTACCGCGTCAGTGTGAACATGGCGCTGATGCCCTCGACAATCGAGGACCTTGCCCGTTCCTGCAGGCTCTTTCTGAAGGTAGGTTTATCGAGCATCGGCATCTATCCCGTGCTGGGTCGGGTCGAGCGTATGTCCTCCGAGGTCTTCGGAGCGCTGGGCGCTCAGATGGAAGAGGTGGTGGCGGACGGAGTCGGGCACTGGAGGAAGACCGGCTCCGTCCCCGTTAGCTTCTTGCGCGGAAAAGAGGGGGGGCCCACCCAAGCTCCGGATGGACTCTGTTGCTCGGCAGGGAACTCCTCAGGATTCTGCGTTGACACGGCCGGAAGCGGGTGGTCCTGCCCCTGGTTTGCGAAGAGCCTGAGACCGCAAGGTCCCCTGGCTCGGGAAGCATCGGACACTTTGGACCTCGGTTGCATCCTGGACCCCTCTTTCCCGCAGAGGCTGGCGGAGCTGCCGACGAAGGCCGCCCGGGTGCCCCTTCTGACGTGCAGGAGTGACAAGCACTCGAGTGCCGGAGCCTGCAAGGACTGCGAGATCCTGGGCGAGTGTTACCACTGTCCGGCCTCGACGGCCTGTATGCCTGGAAACAGCGATCCCCACCGCGTGGACGACTTCGCCTGCGCATTCACCCGCGCCACGGCAGCCGCCCGCCGCGGCTTCCACGAGAAGACGGCCGGGGCGGTCTTGGCCGCCCAGGAAGGGGACATCCGCTCAGCACTGCACCGGCTGACCGAGGCCATCCGCGGGGAGCTCGAACCGCAATTTCGACCAAGGACTCGGGGGAGATTGCCACGGCAGCCGCAGGGCGGCGTGCGGTGAGAGTGAGATACCCTACAAGCAGCCCGATGGCCCTTCAAGAGCAGCGCTTCGAATCCCTCGCCAGCCACGATCTTCGTGCGGAACCCTCGAAGAAACCCGTTGACCGAGAGAGGGGTCCGAACGCAGGGCCGCGGCAGCCTTGCTCGCGTCCGAGTCCGCTCGCTCCGTCGCACGCGCGCCCTGGCGTTCCCGGGGCGGGGCTCTCGGCTTGCCCCGCACGTTGCCTACGCTCCCTCTTCGGTCGCGTCCTCGCGGCAGAGCTACGCTGCCTCCCGCCCTTCGAATCCCGCTCCAACTGCGTCCTTTGAGGAAAATCTTCGAAAAAGCCCTCTGGCGGAGAGAGAGGGATTCGAACCTACCTTCCCTGGAAGCCTCGCGCCCAGAGGGCGCTGCGTTTCAAGGGAAGCTACGGTCCCCGGGGCGGGGTCCCCTTCCGGGTGTTCTACGGCTCGCCGCCGAGCCGTCGGCGGCTGCGCCTTGAACACCACGGACGCTTCCCCGCCCTTCGAATCCCGCTCCAACTGCGTCCTTTGAGGAAAATCTTCGAAAAAGCCCTCTGGCGGAGAGAGAGGGATTCGAACCCCCGGACCCTTGCGGGTCAGCGGTTTTCAAGATGCCCCAAGCGTCCTTTGGCCTTGATTGGGACCAATGGGTATGGAAATGACCTGATGCAATAGGGGCGGCCATTTGAGCCGCCCTTCTTGTTGCGATGGGTAGGGCTGGATTTTGATGCGTGCCTACTTCGTACCTGCAATTTACCTGCAATCTTTGAGGAGCCCATGTATCTGGCCGGCCTAGCTCTGCTCGTAGCTCTTCATGAGCAATGGCTTAGCCTTCTCCAGATCCCCACGAGACCGAATGGTGAGTTCCAAGTCGCCGGTCCCGAAGTGACCGACTTTGCGAACGTCCCGGCTGAAGCCCTTCTCAAGCTGAGTGCGATCCGGACCGATCTTGAGATAAACGAGTAACTTGGAGGACTGGGGATGCACTTCAACGCAGGCGAAGTTCTTTATGCGCTTGAAAGCGAAGTAAAACTTGAGTTCCCCGAATTGGACGTCGTCCCCCAGGGCCAGCAGGTGGGCTTTCAGGTCTTGGTAGAGCTCCTGGAGGCCTTTATCGGCCTTCTCCAACAGCTCGCCTGCGGTGGTGTATCTTTTGCTGGAATTAGCAGCCGCTTTGGCTCTGGGTGCCTCTTCGCCCACCACAGCGTTCACCAGCTCCAGGAGCAAGAGGTCATCCCCGAACTGGCGGTACCGGATCAACTCGATGTTCCGTCCCATCTGCTGGACGGCGTGCTCGTCGTATTTCGTGAAGTCTCCTGCGATGCAGATTAAGCGTGGGCGGGACCATTCGATACCCTCAGAGGTCTCTTTCCCAAGCTTTCTTTGGACGAGGAGCTCGAATTCCCCTCGGTGGTCCAAGAGCCAATCCAAGTAGAAGAGGCCCTGGCTGATCACGTTCTCATTGACGGACCGCTTGTACTCCAAAATGACCGGGCACCCGTTTTCGTCTAGGCCCAGAGAGTCTATCCGACCTCCGTGCGTCTTCCCGGTGGAATGCTCGGTCGCGAGAAAGCGGATGCCGAGAAGCACCTCCATGTTCCTCTCGATGAAGGACTGGAGTGTCTTCTCCAAGGAGGCTGCACTCCCAAGGAGGTCGTGGGCTTTCCCTCCCGTCATTCGGAACAGCTTGATATCACCCATGGTCCGTCCCCCCATCACCTACCGCTTTTGGCCTGGGCCCTTCACCGAATAGAGCGAGAATCCTGTCCCGGAGGCGCGTCCTCAAGTCCTCGGGGTCTTTCCAGAAGATGAAGTTGTAGTGGCTGATGTCGAAGTGGAGGGCCTTCTTCCGCTCGTCGTCATCCTGGCAGGTCCAGATGACGGTCCGCCCAAGGCCCATCTCAAAGCCGGCTTCCAGGTATACCCCGCCGGGATTGCTGGAGAAGTCCGCCACCATGAACTTGGAGCGGCGGATTTCGGCGATGATGCGGTCGTTGATATCCTCCGTGTGCTCCACCGCGTCCACGCGAAGGGCCTTGTAGCCGCAGTCCTCTTCGAGGGCCGGCCGGATGCCGTCCTTCCAGGCCCCATCCCACTCGGGCTTGAAGCTCATCGCAACGAAGACCGTCGAGCTGTCGATCGCGCCCTTTTGAAGCTCACCGGCCCGGGCCCAGCCCGCGAGGGTCAGGCGGTGCAAGCTGTCGTCGGTCTTGTCCCTCTCCAGCCAGCCGCTGCTGACCAGGATGTCTCGCACGTGTTCGAGACCGCTCCGGTTGGTGCAATGGCCAAGAGGGAAATCCCGCTCCGGGTCGAGGGCGTACTTGTTCCCGGCGTCGGGCGCGAGGCGCGAGAGATTCACTAGAAGGCGGTCCACCTTCTCGGGGATCGTCTTCGCGAAGGTCTCTTGCGGGATGCCATAATCCGTGGAAATGGTCACGGTCAGCGGCTTCAGTCCTAGGATCTCCCTCTCGCGAAGGACGGCCATCAACGGCGCCTTCTGGGGCAGCGTGAGGGCTTGCATGGACAAGACCGCCTCGAAGGACATGAAGAAATGCCCGCACCGGGGGCACACAACCTCGTGAGTCCGAGTCCAAATGGGCGGGAGAATCACGCCCTCCTCCCGGTGGCACAAGAGGCAATGCGGTACGCCTTGCTGGTTCATCGGTCGCCTCCCGATTGGCCCAGATGGCGGCTGCGCCTGCCTTTGGATGGAAGGGAAGACTTCGCGGCTCCGGCATTCTCTTCCCTAGTGACAACGCGATCCAGAAGCTGAGCCGCCGTCTCGTAGGGCCTGCCTTCGGTGCGGGCGAGGGCGGCCTCGGTGGGGACAAGTTCGCCGCGGAAGGCCTTGGCGAGGATGGCTTGGGTGAGGGCATCGGCGCGCTTCTGGGCCGCCGCCACCTTCGCCTCGATGGCATCGGCCAGGGCGAAGAGGGCCTCGACCCGGCGGACGATTTCGCGTTGCTCAAGAAGCGGAGCCACATTGATTTCTAGGCTTCTAAGCTGTTTCGTGTTCACTCGTGGCCGAGTGGCGCCATGGATCTCACTGACTAGAGAATCGTAGCTTTCCCTACCGGCAAGTTGAAGGGTGAGGTAGCGTTTAGAGACGAAATTTGCCTTGGGGCGGATGCAGAAGCAGTCTGCTTTCGCAATCGCTTTGGTAGTGAATCTCGGAAGCATGCAGACACGGACATCGTCCTCAACGAAGGATCCAAATATGATGTCCCCCTCGCCCACAGTATGTTTGGTCAAGGTGCTGTATTTTTCTTGGCTTACGAAGCATTCCTTTTCCCCGACAAATTTCAAATGGCCTATGTTCTCCAGGCGAATGACCCTTACCCCAGAATTTGTATAATCGTCGGATTTTAGACTTGATCCAAAGGGTCCATCAAATAGTCCTCTTTCTGAGAGCAAGTCCTCTAGTGGAATTCTATTCCAACTTTCAGGTATCTCTCCGTCTTCAATCTCTGCCCCGCGCCAGCTGCCAGTCAGTCTTCCGGAGCAGGCGGCGGAGAGGACGGCTTGGCGGAAGGCTTTGAGGAGGGCGGGGGCGCGGGCGAGGCGGGCGCGGGCGGCGTTCACGCGGGCGAGGAGGGCTTCCACCTTCTCCACGATCCGGCGTTGTTCGGGGAGAGGAGGAAGGGGGAACTCAAAGCCACGCACATCGCGCGGCCGTATGGCGGGATACAGAGCCCCCTGGACCGAGTTCGTCATTGCCTCGACAAATGCTTCACCGCGGACAACGAGGAAAAGCCAGCCGGGCAGACTCTCGATGGAACGTAGAACATCGAATCCAGTTGACGCGATTGATCCATCTAGTTCAGGCCCGACAAGGGCAACGGAGTTAAGGTTCGGCCGCGTCATTGAAACCAGTACGTCACCTGAACGGACCACCTGCCTGGCTCGGCTTGGGGCCTCCCCCGTCGGGACCGCACGCGGCGCGGTAATGCGCTTCCTTTCGTTGTCCACGCTTGCGATGTCTACGTACAGGAACTCCTGGCCCTTGCTCGGGCCGGACTGAGCCACCTTCCGAACAGTAATGTCTCCGATGGTGGCGGCCGTCCACCCCTCGGGCAGGTCATCGTCTTCGCGAAAAGCGAGACCTTGGGGCTCAGCCTTTCTTGTACGCACGGGGCTTCTCGGCCACTTGGGCCAGTTCCTCAGCGGCACCGTTTTCGAGGAGGGCGAGGACGGCGTTCAGCTCCTCCACGGCGCCGCGCAACTCCTCGATGGCCTCGGTGGCCAGCTCTTCGGGCTCGGGGAGGTTGTCGGGATCGTCGAGCGACTCGTCCTTGAGCCACTTGAGGCCGTCGAGCTTGTAGGCGCGCTCCTTCACCTCGCTGATGTGGAAGGGCCGCCAGCGGTCCTCCTGGGAGTCCTTCTCCTTCCGCCTGGCCCGGCCGTTGGGGTCTTTCCCGAAGCACCGCTCGAACTCGGCGAAGTGCTCCGGCGTCAGGGGCCGGTCCTTCTTGGTGATGTGGGGGACATTGGTGCGGGCGTCGTAGATCCAGGTCGTCTCGGTGGCCGGGCCCTTGGTGAAGAAAATCACGTTGGTCTTGGTGCCGGGGCTGTAGGGCGTGAAGGTGCCATTGGGAAGGCGCAGGACGGTGTGCAGGTCGCAGTCCTCCATGAGGACCTTAAAGACCTCGCCCGCTTGGTCGGCGAAGAGGCAGTTGTCGGGCACGACCACGGCGGCGCGCCCACCCGGTTTGAGGATGGTCATCACGTGCTGGAGAAAGTTGAGCTGCTTGTTGCTCGTCGCGATGGTGAAGTCCTCGCGCTCCGGGGCCTGGTTCGCGCCCTTCGTGCCGAAGGGAGGATTCGTGAGGATCACGTCGTGCCTGGGGCCGGAGTAGGCCTCGTAGATCGAATCGCCCAGGCCGATGACCGGCTCCAGGCCGTGGAGGAACAGGTTCATGAGCGCGAGACGGCGCGGGCGCGGCACGAGGTCCTGGCCGAAGTAGGTCTTGCTCTTGATGCGCTTCGCCAGCTCGCGCTCCAGTGCCCCGCCTTTGGTCTGCTCCAGGAGCCACTCGTAGGCGCAGACGAGGAAGCCGCCCGAGCCGCAGGCCGGATCGCAAATGGTGAACTCCTTGTGCGTCCTCGGGTCGGGTTGGATGCACCGGACGATGGTTTGGATGAGCAGGCGCGGCGTGAAGTACTGGCCCGCCCCCTTCTTGCCCTCGCTCGCGGCCTTTTCAAGAAGGCCCTCGAAGGCGGCGGCCTTCACGTCCACGTCCAGGGCCGTCCACTCGGTCTCGTCGATGAGGCCGATGAGCTTCTTCAGGTTCACGGGGTTCGTGAAGCGCGACTGCGCCTGGGCGAAGATGTCCCCCAACATGCCCTGCTCCTTGCCCAGGCGGCGGAGGACGTCCACGTAACCGTCCGTCAGGCCCGTGCCCGACAGCTCCGAAAGCGCGCCCCAGTCGCAGCCCCGGGGCACCTCGACCCCCTTCTCCTGCGCCATCTTCAGGAAGAGCAGGTAGGTGATCTGCTCGATGTAGTCCCCGTAGTCGATCCCGTCGTGCCGGAGCGTGTGACAGAAGCCCCAGAGCTTCCCTACGATGTCGGACATGCCAATCCTCCGGCACAAAGCAGCCTTGAATCCACTAAGCTAATTCATCCAAGAATCTAGCAAACTTCTCAAGTGTATTGTAATCCTCCATTGGCATTGGATCGGGGTTAAAGTGCATCACGTCGTTGCGCACTTCTCTGATCTTGTCCAACAGCCTAACAAATTCGCCACGATGCAGCGGGATATCGAGCTTCGCCCAACCATCATCGGCTTGCAGAAGCCGCACATACTCACCAAAGGTCAGGTCGTTGGGGTCTGAGATTTCGCGACCAGGGTCTGCCGGGTCCTTCGCTGCTGCCAAATCTTCCTTGGAGAACTTCATGGAGATAAGAAACCGAAGTTGGTTCTCGATCTGGCCTATTAGGAGGAAAGGTTTGGCAAGTTCCTGGTACTGAAAGCTGATGTCGTACGCCGTGATTGGCCCACGTATGGTATTGTCCTTGCGTCTGATAAGCACGCAGTCCTCAGCCGCAATTATCTCCACAGCCTCAAAGAGAGAGGCTTCCTCCGATAGCTCCCTCGCTCCATCCATGCAGTCACGAACAACAGCACACGGGTGGTGCAGCGCAAGCCTTTTGCCGATGGACTTCCAGCTTATGAGGCCCTTCAGCTCTCGTGGAGATTGCATCACAGGAAGCTGAGAAAAGTCGTTGGCCATCATTATCGTGACGGCTTTTTCGAGACTCGAATCGGGCGTGACTGAGACAGGCTCACGACCGGCCGCTTTCAATCTGCTAATTCGGTGTGCCAGGCCACGGCGCACGACGGCATTTAGCTCAACCTGCCCGACACCCGCAGCTGACATTACCCCCTCAGGGGCAATCACTGCCGTTTGAGAGGCATCGCGACGATCAAAGGTCACAGGTGCACCTATGTAAACCTCCTCGAAGTCCGGGTCTGTCGTGACCCCAACCTCATCAAATGCCTCTTTGATCTCCAAGACCTTTTGCCCACCGCGTCGCTTCGCTCCAAACCATGAAAGAATCTCCCTGACAGGGAACTCGGGATGCCCCCCCTCCTTGACCTGTTGGGCTACCCGCAGTAGCTGTTCTGGAATCGCCATTCTCAGCCTCCTATGCCGCCACAGCCTCGTTGAGCCTCTGGATCAACCCTTCCAAGTGTCCTTGAAAAGCCCTATTTGCCTGCCCCCATCCACCGTGGCGCATGAGGATAGGCGACAGGTCGAAGTCTTCTTTTTCGATGGAGAGGTTCACGGCGAGGTGGGCCTTGATCCAGGAAAGCCACTGGTGCTGTTCAGGCGTGAGGTAGAGCCCCTTCGTCACCCGATCAATGGCCAGATCTGCCCGCTCTTCGCCAGTCAGGAGAGGCTCGGTCTCTCTGGCCGCGTGCTTCACCATGGAGATGATATCGGCGAGGGCCTTATGGTAGCAGCGCTCGTGGGCCTTCTGGAGATTCGACTCGGTGAAACCCTCTTGGGTGGTGGTCAGCTTCTTGCGCAGGTCCACGAGGGCGTGGCTACCCCATTCTTTGGGTCGTTCCAGGAGGATGGTCAGGGCCTCCACCTGCTCCTTATTCTCCCGGATGTACCGGGCGAAGGCAGCGAGGTAGTCCTCGGGCTTGAGGAGGGCGCCATCGCTCCCACGCACCTGCCACGCGCTGGCGACCGTGTCCACCGTGTCGTAAGCGACGAGGAAAGTCCGCTTGGGTCTCGGGTAGTTCACGAGGAGATCCTGGAAGGCGGGGTCCCGAAGGAGAGACATGACGCCCGTGAAGTCCTCGTGCAGGCGCCGGGGCAGTTCCGCCGCGAAGCGGGCCACGTCGCCTTCCTCGATGTAGGCGGCGAACAGCTCGCGGGCTTCGCCGGACATCTCCTTGGCGACCCTCTGGAGTCGCCGGACCAGGCAACGGACGTTGTAGTCCCGGTCCCGGTTGGCCCAGATCTCCTCGATGATCTCGTGGAGGGTACGGGCCTCCTTCTGCGGCGGCTCGGCCGTGATGGCGGTCGCCGTGCGGAAGTAATCGAGAAGCGTTCCGCCGAAGCAGTCGAAGACCGTGAAGTGGGATTTGTCGGAGTAGAGCTCGCCCCGGCGGGTACCCCGGCCCATCATCTGCTCGAAGAGGATGCGGGACTTGATTGTGCGCAGGAACACGATGAACTCCAGGTCCGGGATATCCACGCCCGTGGAAAGCAGGTCCACCGTGACCACGATGCCCGGCTGCCTGCGGTTGCGGAACTCGCGGATGCGCTGGAGGGGGCGGTCCACCCGCCCCGTGATCTTTTGGACGAAGCTGTCCCCCTGGCCGAAGACGTCGCGGGCCTTGTCCACGAGGTCGTCGGCGTGGGAGGTGTGGGGCAGGTCGTTGGCCGCGAAGATGAGTGTCTTGGGGAAGCGGCCGTAGAGCGCTTGGTGCTGGTCCGCATACTTCCGGATCTCTTCGAGGATCTTCCGGTTGCTATCGGGCGAGGTGACCTTCTCTTCTAGCTCCGTGGGGGCGAACTGGCGCTCGTCCTCCACGTTGTCCAGCCGCTCCCGGCCCGATTCGGGGTCCACGAGCCCCACCCGCTCGCCCTCGCTGAGGAAGACGCCGTTCATGCGCACGTCCGAGCGGATGGAGACGGCATCGTAGTCCACCAGGAAGCCCTCCCGGACTGCCCGCGTGTACTCGTAGCGGTAGGGGATCTCCTTGAAATAACCCGTCGTGTGGGAGGCGGGCGTGGCGGTGAGGCCGATCTTAATGGCGTCGAAGTGGTCGAGGGTGTCGCGCCAGATGGCCTCCTCTCGGGCGGTGTACCCGCGGTGGCACTCGTCGGCCACGATCAGGTCGAAGGCGTGGATCGGGATCTCCAGCTTGTCGGCATCCTCGTCCACTTCCTCATCACCCGTGGCGAAGACGGCATTGCGGCCGAACAGGTTGATGGTCATGCGCTGGATGGTGCAGACGTACACGAAGGCGAGGCCGGGATTGGGGGAAAGCAGGTACGACGACGGGAGCACCTTGGGGTCGAATTTCTCGTCCTCGTCCAGATCGTCCCGGAAGAACCGCTGGCTGTAGACCTCGTAGATCTGGTCGAACTTGAGGTTGGGCTCGGGCTCGAAGGAGGCGAAGGCTCGAACGGCCTGCGCCGCGAGGGCGCGCCGGTCCACGAGAAAGAGAACCCGTTTGGCCACGCCCGCCTTCATGAGCCGGTAGATCTCGTTCACCATCGTGAAGGTCTTGCCCGTGCCCGTAGCCATGGCCACGAGCATGGCCCGCTTGCGGGCGGCGATGGCCTGCTCCATTGCCTCGTTGGCCTCGCGCTGATAGGGGCGCAGCCGCGGGTGGGCGTTGGGGGTCGAGAGGAGGGCCCCGCAGGCACAGTCCAAATCCTTGGAGAGCATCTCCTGCAACGCCTCGGGGGTGTGAAAGCCCGCGATCTTTCTGGAGCGGTTCAGCGGATGCCGGATGTCGTGGAACCAGATCACCTCGCCGTTGGTCGAGTAGAGGAAGGGTACGCGCAGGCCGTTGAAGTTGAAGGGGCCGTCCTGGAGGCCCCGGGCGTAGCGCTCGGCCTGGGTCAGCACGTTTTGAGGGCCCAGCGTCAGCCGCTTGGCTTCCACGATGCCGATGACCCGGCCTCCGTCCACCAGCGCATAGTCCGCCGGGCCGTTCTCGGTGGGGTATTCGGCCAGGGCAGAACCTTCAAGGCACTGCAACGGTTGGCTCGGGAGGTACGGGGAGATGGTCCACCCACTCGCTTGAAGCTTGGGGTCAATCAGCTTTCTGCGGGTAGCGGCTTCACTGAGGGAGGTCACGGGCGCTGCTCCCGAGAGCATGGCCTTACCCCGTGGAGGCTTGCCTTTCGGCTCGCAGGCCTTCGACTAGGCTTCACCGGAACCCCCTCCCCTTAGTCCGCACTGCCTTTTGCCTTTTGTAGCTACTCCGTGGGTAAACCGCTTCCTCATTATCCACCTTGAGTCTACTCTATGCTAGTGAGTGAAGGGAGCCGGGGTGCCTAGTTGGCCTCCGCGAGTTGGCGCAGGGGGAAATGACTGATGGAATGGAATCTGACTCCCGAACAAACCCAGATGATCTTGGAGGCGGTGTTCATTGACCCAGCCGAAGTACCGGAGAGAAAAGTCAGAATCAACGGCGACATTGTGCTTCAGTCTTCGCGATTCGCCGTTCGAGACTACTACAAGGAGCTTGAGCGGGTAGCAAGGCTCAGCAAATACATGGCCGTCTGGAAGAAAAAGAACGGTGTGGGCACAAAGGAATGGATAGACACGATTTCTCAGGCGGAGGCGTTCCTGGGAAAGATCCTGGAAACGCCCGAGCTTCAACTCATCCTGGGTATTGGCGAAGACGGCCCGACCACTGGGACCATGGTCCGCACCGGTAGAAGGGAAGTCTTGCGCACAAAAGGTGAGGAATTGGTTTTCGAGGTGGTTGAGAAGGTCGCGATGCCACTTGGCAGCGTGGAGGACCTTTGCCGGGCCAAGGAGGTCCTTCGGAGGTTAGCCCTAGTCCTAGAGGCAGGCCCCGTAAGGCTCTCCCCCAAGATTCCTCCAAGACGGGCAGTCACGCGCCCAGAGGGAAGAGCCCGCCGGGAGCTGTGTGAGGAACTTGCCCGAGTGTTCAAATTGAATGCTCAACGTGCCCAGAAGGGCGCAGGTGAGAGCAGGGGAAGGCCCCCTTCCTCCTACCTTAAGCGAAGAAGGGCCTATGTCAGGACGGTTTGTGGGGCCGCGGGGATAGCCTTGCCAACTTCGGATAAGGCTCTGGATGCCCTCATGCCGCCAGTGTTTAAAAGAAAGCCCTCTTACGCCGACTAGTTGCCTCGCCCTTTTCCCAAACTTAAGCTTCTGCCCACACCTTCCCCACGCCCAACAATAGTTCCAGCCATTCTGAGCCCCCTTAGACCTCTTCGAGGTTCGAAGGTAAATTCGCGACTTCCTACGATGTGGCCGAGTAGTTTTGGACGGCCTGCACTGGGCGGGTCTCCAAGATGAAAGGAGGCTACAGCAATGGACGGAAGGCTCCCCGCGAAAAAGGAAGTGGAGGTTCGAGGGGTGAGGAGATGCATCCGAATCCCCCAAGCGGCTAAGGAGAGCGGCCTGGCTTTAGGCTCAATCCGAAAGTGGGTGGCGCAGGGGTTGATCCCGCATTTCAAGGTGGGCCGGGCCGTGCTCATCGATGCCGACGAATTTCAAGAGTGGCTCCGGCGCACCCGGGTGGAGGGGAGGTAATCATGGCCGAAAAAAAATCGGCGGCCCCGCTAAGGCCGCCATGCGAAAACTGTCCCTATTTTAAGTATATGCAACTGGGCGGAGATTCTCCAGACGAAAAGCTGCTTCTAATGGCCGGTCTTGTTCATCGGGGAATCCAAATCGGAAGGTGCATGGAGCTGACTCGCCTTTCGAACCTTCTGCAAGCCGACCCCGAGACTCGCCACCTTTACGAGCGCCTCAATAAGGCCGAGGTGGGCTAATGCGTCCACAAATCGAACGACTCATCCAGGCCATCGAAGCCCACACAGGCCACAAGAGGGAATCGGCCGGCGGTGAGGTCAAGCTCTGGTGTCCCGGGCACCAGGGACACAGTGCTTCCCTCAAGATCACGGAGGCGCCCAATGGAAGAGCCCTGATTCACTGCTTTGCCGGGTGCGACGCCACGAAGGTGCTTAGCTCCATGAGGTGGTTTTGGGCGGACCTTGAGGAACAGAGCAGCGCAGGAGGGAGCGTGCGTCCCCTTCCTAGCACCCCCGTTGTTGCCCCAGGGCGGCATGTGCCCGCCACCCTGAACCTGAACATCTTCTGTGACGAGAGGGGGTTGGATAGAGAGAGCCTTGTCGAGAGGTGGAATGTAAAGGAGGGAGTACACCAGAA
This sequence comes from Acidobacteriota bacterium, assembly GCA_021780415.1. The sequence goes on along the minus strand of JAJXYW010000290.1, from coordinate 5,268 downwards.
CCGCCCATGTCTTCGCTACCCCACCGCGCTGGGGGTGGACCGGATCAAGTTCTTGGACGGGACCAAGCCTAAGTACAGGTGGGCCGCCACTGGCGGCAAAGCTCACTGGTACGGGATGGAAGCGGCCAAAAGGCGGGGCGGCCTGTTGCTCTACCTCGTGAACGGCGAGCCTTCCGTCTGGGCCTGCGATCAAGAAGGCGTGCCCGCTGTGTGCGCTTGCGGGGAAGGGGTGACCCTCACCCCGGCCATGATTAAAGACTTCAAGGGCTCCGGCTTTGAGCGGTTCGCCGTGGTCTTTGACCGGGACGCGGCGGGCCGTGCCGGGGCCTTGAAGGCCCTGAAGGCGATTCGGAGTGCAGGGTTGGAGGCCGTTGCCCTAGAGCTGCCTCCCGAACTCGGTGAGAAGGCCGACGTGGACGATCTCCACCGACGTGAGGGACCGGATCTAGCGGCCGCCCTGACCGCGCTCCCTCATCTCCCTGAACCTCTCCCACCCGGGCCAGTGCTGCGCCCATTCTCTGAGATTGAGCCGGAGGAGGTGTCCTGGTTATGGAGGCCCTACATCCCGGCTGGAAAGCTCGTTCTCTTCCAAGGCGACCCAGCGGCGGGAAAGACGTGGGCGGCACTCGCCCTCTGCGCCATGCTCATAAAGCAAGGGCGCAAGGCGATTTACGCCACGCTTGAAGACGGGCTGGGTGATACGCTTCGTCCCCGCGCGGACAAGCTGGGGATAGACCCGAACCTCCTGATTGCCCTTGCAGGCAAGCGCGAAGAGGACGGTACCGAACGCACCCTCACCCTTACCGATATCCACGACATTGAACAGGCCATAATCCAGGTGAAACCTGCCCTGCTGGTGCTCGACCCCATCAGTGCGTGGCTTCAGGACGCAAACATGAACAGGGCGAACGAGGTTCGGGGAAAGCTCACCCCGCTCATGGCGTTCGCCGAGCAATACGGCGTTACCGTCCTCATCCTTCAGCACCTGACCAAGGCCAAGACCGACCGCGCCATTTACCGGGGCCAGGGCTCCATTGACTTCGTGGCGGCTTGCCGGTCCGCCCTGCTCTTCGGCGCGGCCCAAGGCGGGCAACGGGCCATGGTTCACCTGAAGAACAGCCTCGGCCCCCTCGGGAAGAGCGTTGGCTACACAATCGGCCCGGAGGGCTTCTCGTGGACCGGCGAGAGTGAACTCACTGCGGGGGACATCCTGGAGCCCGAGGCCGGGCCGGAAGAGAAGAGCGAGCGGGAGGACGCCAAGGTCTGGCTCGAAGCCGCCCTTGCGGAGGGCCCACAGGATGCCGGAGGTCTTCAACAGCGCTTCGAGAAGGAGACGGGATACTCTCACCGGACGCTCCGGCGGGTGCTGGAGCGAATGGGCGGGCGGTCCCACAAGGATACTTTTTCCGGATCTTGGAAGTGGGCGCTTCCCGAAGGGGACACGGGCCCCCACGAAGGGGACATACACACCCACACTGTCCCCTTGGGCGAAACTACCGTCCCCAAAGGCTTGCATGGCAAGGCTTCCACCCAAGGGGACACGAAAAAAGAGCCTGTCCCCTTCGGCCCCGGACCTGTCCCCTATGACGAGAGGGCCTTCCTGGAGGTGTAGGGCATGAACGCGGTCGAGGTCCTCGCACATCTTAAGGAAGCGGGCGTCACCGCTACCCGCCACGGGGATCGGATTCGACTTGCTCCTCCACAGGCTATTCCACCCGGGCTCCTGGAAGAGGTCCGTCTTAACAAGGCGGCACTCCTCCGGATGCTGGGCCCAGAACTCCCCGTTCGCTGCCTGGCCTGCCAGGGATCGGACTTTTGGAGGGGGACAGTCAGGTATGCGGACGGCACGGTTGAGCCGGGTCCATGGGTCTGTAAACGTTGTCACCCACCTGCCACCGCGAGCAACGAACGTTCGAACCAACAATCGGATGTTGGGGGTGATCCCCGTGACTGACGAAGCGGTCTATCACGCGCGCGGGGAGATGTCCGTGCCACATATCTATATAGAAACTATGGAGCCAGAATCATGGACACCAATAACGTGGTCGTTTCGGGCCGGGTTGGGAAAGCACCAACGTTCCAATACTCATTCCGTGGGCAAGCCATGCTCACCTTTGAACTCGCCGTCCACCGGCGCGGCGGGCGAGGTGGGGTCCTGACCACATGGCTTCCCACTTTGGTCTGGGGCAAGCTGGCCGAGGCCCTTGTCGGACGGGTGTCAGCCGGCCAGAAGGTCCTCGTAGTCGGCTCGCTGGAAGCTCCGCCTAAGGTCTTAGGGGAACTGCCAGAGGGGCGCAGACCGCTCGAACTCATCGTCCAGAAGCTCCTCCTCCTGGGCACGGAAATGGGCCAAGGGACGACGGAGAAGGGGGAAACGCACCAGAGAAAAGGGCCAAGCGATGAGGGCGCCTTGGGGGCGGAGGATGACGCTTAAAGGGGGGAAATGTCCCAGCAACCTATATGTAAGAAATCCTGAAGGGATTTCCTGGGATTCTCGACCCGTCCCCCCCTCTCCCCTGGGGGCCGAATACCGCCGTCTGTCCGCGAGTCTAGGGCGGGGCCCTTGGGTGGATGCCAGGGTGTGGAGATCGCATCCGACCGAATTATCGGTTTCGTCAGCAAGGGGTCCCTCGCTGACAGCCAGCCCTTGATTTTTAGATTGCACGACTTATATTTAGTGCAACTAAAGAGGAGAGGGTGATGAACGCTGTCGGGTATGTCCGGGTAAGTACGGAAGGTCAAGCCGCTGAGGGCGTAAGCCTTGCGGCCCAAGAGGCCAAGATTAGAGCATGGTGCCAGGGGAACGACTTCACCCTTCTTGGTGTGCATGTTGATGCCGGGCTAAGTGGTAGCAAGTTTAACCGCCCCGGCCTCCAAGCAGCCGTTGCGCAGGCGTGCGAGGGGAAAGCCGCCCTGGTGGTCTACTCCCTGTCCCGCTTGGCGCGCTCCACCAAGGACACCCTCTCCATTTCGGAGCGACTCGATCGGGCCGGCGCGGACCTCGTCTCCCTGTCCGAGCGCATCGACACAACCTCGGCCGCAGGAAAGATGGTCTTCCGGCTTCTGGCGGTACTCGCGGAATTCGAACGGGACCAGATCAGCGAGCGTACAACGGCGGCCATGAAGCACATGCGATCCCGGGGAAGGCGCGTGGGGACGATACCCTTCGGGTTCAGGCTCGCACTCGACGGTCTTACCCTGCTTCCTGATGAGACCGAACAAGCCGCCTTGGAGCTCATGAAGACCTTGCGGGCAGAAGGGGCCAGGCTAAGAAAGATCGCGGCCGAACTTGAACTCCGAGGCATATCCACCAAGAACGGGGGCCTGTGGAAGCCCCAGGTCATCAAGGGGATTCTCCAGAGGGAGGCCGCATGAGCCCGAACAAGAAAAGCTACGACCGGCTAGCTGAACTTTTGGCGAACGTACCGCCAGAGAGGATCCGCAAGGCCCTAGTGAAGACCGAGGCCATCACAATCAGACTCACTCCCGCCGACAAGGCCGAGATCCAGTTGGCCGCGAAGGCCTGCGGCATGACTCTCACAGATTACCTGCTGGGCCTCCACCAGCTCGTGGTGAGGAAGCTAGTGAGCGAGGACGAGGCTTAGCCAATGGATCCCGACTTCCGCGGCCAGCTTCAAAGCCTTGGGTATGCCGACACCGACTATGACTCCATGATCTTCCATTTCGGTGATGTGGAGTTCGTTGCCGTACCTCATCCATTCCGAGGACTAGTACTGCTCGTCACGTACGTTGGCTCTCGATCCGGCGCTCACTTCGAGACTTCGGTCCCAAGGGGCGCCGACCTGGAAACCATTGTCGAAGCGATGCAGGCGGCCTATCGGACTGTTCACCCCGACAAGGCCAATCTCTTGCTCTTTCACAAGGATCTCGACAGAAAGGAGGCATGAATGGCAGGGCGTCGAGAACGTGGGCTCAAACAGTTACCTGACGGGCGGTGGCAGTGGTGCTACCAGGACCCCGGCGGCTCGCTCCGTCGTCACATTGCCCGGACAAAATCGGAAGCAAGGATGTACCTGGAAAAAACTAGGACGGAAATGCGGGAGGGACGATACCTGGACCGACGCAAGAACGTCCATACTCCGCTGGAGGAGGGTATCCAGGAGTTCTTGAAGTGGTCCAAGACGAACACGCGCCCCGATACCTATCGGAATGACACCTACTACTCCAAGCGCTGGAAGGCATTTCCAAAGTTCAAGGGGCGGTCCCTTGACCAGATAGGTGCGGCGGACGTGGAAGCCTACAAGGCGGACAGGGTGGCCACAGTGAAGCCCAAGACCGTGGACAACGATCTGGCGCGGATGAAGCGGATGTTCTCTGTCTGCATCACCTTGGGCCTGTGCGAGAAAAACCCGGTCAAGGCCGTGAAGTTCTTCAAGCCGGAATCCCGGCGGGATCGGTTCCTTGCTCCCGAGGAGGAAACCGCCCTACTGGAGAAGGCCCCTCCCCATATCCATGCTGCCATCATCTTCTCCATCAACACTGGCCTTCGGCTCGGGGAAATGCTGTCCCTCACATGGGGCCAGGTTGATACCAAGCGCGAAGAGATCACCGTGACCGCCGAGAAGGCCAAGGGCAAGCGATCCCGCAGGGTTCCACTGAACGCCAGGGCTAAAGCAGCACTCGAAACCTTACCTAGGGCCATCAAGACCGACGCCCTGGTTTTCGCCCGATTTAGGGGCAATTACGCGGCCCTGCGCAAGCCCTGGGAAAAGGCCGTGAAGGAGGCGGAGCTTCACGGAGTATGCTGGCACACGCTCCGACACACCTTCGCTTCGCGCTTGGTCATGGCAGGGGCGGACCTGGTCACAGTCCAGCGTCTGCTCGGCCATACTACCTTGGCGATGGTCCTGAAGTACGCCCACCTCGCGGAACCGCACCTCCGGAACGCGGTGACTCTCCTCGATTCAAACCTGCAATTTACCTGCAATCCTCCCCAGCCCGGCTTCGCGTCGGGTAGTTCCAAGAGCCCCGTAAGTCCTTTGGATTGAGTGGCGGAGAGAGAGGGATTCGAACCCCCGGACCCTTGCGGGTCAGCGGTTTTCAAGACCGCCGCCTTCGACCGCTCGGCCATCTCTCCACAGCCCTTAGCATAGGGTGGGGCCGCGGGACGGTCAAGGCGAGCGCGTCGGGGGAATCAGTAGAACATGCGGCGGGGCAGGGCCTTGCCCTTGAAGTGGCGCCGGGCGCTCTGGATGTCCTTCGCGATCGCCTCGAGGAGAGCGTCCACGGAGGGGAACCGCGTCTCGG